>JAGXAW010000004.1 GCA_018971415.1 Betaproteobacteria bacterium | reverse complement strand
AATTTTCATCCATTTTATGAAGATGATGGCTCACATTTGTCATATTACGGCTCAATCCCATTAGTGAATCTTTTGGAGAAGAAGTTGCTAAATTAATTCACGTGTTTCATACCGCCTCTAAAGCTTCTCATTTCTTATTATGAGCTCCGCGTTGACCTGGGCGGTGCCAATGTTTTTTGATCGCTCATGTAAAGAAAATTTAGGAAAAAAAGTATATATCATTAAGAGTGGCTAACATTTCAGCCACCAATCGTTTAGATTAAAGAAAGATTTGAATCTATAACTAATTGATTAAAAACGTTTAAATTCAAATAAAAAGCCCTTCGATGAAGAAGGGCTTTTTTAATGACAGAGTAAATATTAAGCTGGTATGTGAGAGAGAATAGCATCCACACTCTTCTTGGCATCACCAAATAACATACGGGTATTCTCTTTAAAAAACAGTGGATTTTCCACTCCCGCATAACCGGTTGCCATACTTCTTTTGAACACCACCACTGTCTTGGCCTTCCATACTTCAAGAACTGGCATTCCAGCAATTGGGCTACCTGGATCTTCCTGTGCTGAAGGATTAACAATGTCATTGGCCCCAACCACTAAAACCGTATCGGTTTCTGGGAAATCCTCATTAATCTCATCCATTTCAAGCACAATATCGTAAGGTACCTTGGCTTCTGCAAGAAGAACGTTCATGTGTCCCGGTAAACGCCCTGCCACTGGATGGATAGCAAAACGCACCTTCACGCCCTTTGCGCGTAAACGTTTTGTAATTTCACTAATTACTCCTTGAGCTTGCGCCACAGCCATTCCATAGCCAGGAACAATAATCACTTCTTTAGCATCCATCAAGGATTGCGCTGTATCCTCAGCACTAATTGAAACAGCCTCACCTTCCACCGCCGCAGCAGTAGAGGTTCCACTGCCAGTTCCAAAACCACCTAATATGACACTAATGAAACTACGATTCATTGCGCGACACATAATATAGGAAAGAATTGCACCACTACTGCCTACTAACGCACCCGTAACAATCAATAGGTCGTTTGACAACATAAACCCAGTGGCAGCAGCAGCCCAGCCTGAGTAACTGTTGAGCATGGAAACCACCACAGGCATATCTGCCCCACCAATTGCCATCACCAGATGAATTCCCAATAACAGAGCGATACCTGTCATGATCAGCAGCGCCGTCAGTCCTTGGCCGTTCTCAGCACTCAAGAACACACTGCCTAAATAGACGGTAATGATAATACCGAGTAAATTCAACCAGTGTCGTAAGGGGAGCGTTAAGGGTTTTCCTGAGATCATGCCACGTAATTTACCAAAGGCAATGATTGATCCAGTGAAGGTCACAGCACCAATAAAGACACCAATATAAATTTCTAATTCATGGATAGTGTGTTCAGCACCCACATAATGGACATTCGGATCCAAAAAGCTGGCATAACCAACTAAAGTTGCTGCGAGTCCCACAAAGGAGTGAAGTACAGCAACCAATTCAGGCATTTGTGTCATTTCAACACGAACGGCAAGCATCCATCCTACAGCGCCACCCACCAAGATCGCTGGGATCAACAGCCATTGGCTAATCCCTGTCCCAAGAATAGTGGCAAGGATTGCCAAGACCATTCCTGCAGCACCATAGAAATTTCCGCGTCTTGCAGTATCCTGACGTGAAAGACCACCTAAACTTAAAATAAATAATATCGCCGAGGCAATATAGCAAACAGTGATTAATCCTGGGTTCATAGGTCAATCCTCAATCTTTACGAAACATGTTAAGCATGCGCTGAGTGACTCTAAAACCACCAGCAATATTTATGGTTGCGATTAATACGGAAAACAAAGCCAAGATCATCACCACACCCACAGGACTTCCTACCTCTAACAGGGCACCAATTACAATAATGCCACTGATGGCGTTAGTAACACTCATCAAGGGAGTATGTAAGGCAGGGGTCACATTCCACACCACCATATAGCCGACAAAACAAGCTAAAACAAAAACAGTGAAATGGGGTAAAAAGGCTGCCGGCGCAGTAAGTCCAATTAATGCAAATAAAGCAGCGCCCAATAACATAACCAGAGTTAAAGTTGACCCTTTCATCGGCCCCGATGCTTCTCCGTGTTTAGGTGGAGGGGCTGGCATGGCAGCTTGAGCTTTTGCGGGTGCAATGGCCGGTACCTTAAGAGGTGGAGCTGGCCACATTAATTGTCCGTCGTGAACCACCGTAGCGCCACGAATGACATCATCCTCTAAATTTAACACCACCTGTCCATCCTTATTGGGCGTTAAGTCAGTTAACAGATGTCTTAAGTTGGTGCCATACAATTGACTGGATTGCTGCGAAAGGCGTGAAGGCAAGTCGGTATACCCAATAACTGTAACTCCATCCACATTAGCCACTTGACCTGGAACTGTACATTCACAGTTACCGCCCTGCTCCGCTGCCAAGTCAACAATAACACTGCCGCGCTTCATGGAAGCCACCATTTCTTTGGTAATTAACTTAGGCGCAGGTTTTCCTGGAATCAGTGCAGTGGTTACTATGATATCCACTTCCTTGGCTTGATTAGCAAAGAGCTCCATTTCCGCTTTGATGTATTCTGGGCTCATTTGTTTAGCATAACCACCTGACCCTGATCCCTCTTCCTCAAAATCAAGCTCTAAGAACTCAGCGCCCATACTTTCAATCTGCTGCTTAACTTCAGGACGCGTATCAAAAGCGCGAACAATGGCGCCTAATCCTCTGGCAGTCCCAATGGCAGCAAGCCCTGCTACACCTGCACCAATCACCATCACTTTAGCTGGTGGCACTTTACCTGCGGCCGTAATTTGTCCGGTAAAAAATCGTCCAAAATGGTTTGAGGCTTCAACAATGGCTCGGTATCCTGCAATGTTAGCCATTGAACTCAATGCATCCATTTTTTGTGCGCGTGAAATCCGCGGGATAGTATCAACAGCTAGAGCCGTGACGCCTTGCTTAATGAATAACTCGAGTAGATCAGCGTTTTGAGAAGGCCACACAAAGCCGATGATGATGGTTTTGGGACGGGCTTGGATTAGTTCATTTACTCCCGTGACAGGATCAATTTGTGGGGCACGCACTTTCAGAATAATATCAGCACGTTGCCAAATTGTATCACGATCCACCACCTCAACGCCCACAGCACGATAAGCCTCATCATGCAGTGATGCCAATTCGCCAGCACCACTTTCAACCATCACCGAATAGCCCAATTTAATCAGTTGTGAGGCAGAGTCAGGTGTGGCAGCTACGCGCCGCTCGCCCGGGTGGATTTCCCGTGGAATTCCAATCATCATGGCCATGTACTACTCCTATAAATCGTTTTTGACGAGAACAAAGTTTCCGCTAAATTGAGGCATTGTATCCTAGGATAAGGGTTTTACATAGTGATCTTGATCAAGAGGGACTGGCATTATCCTCTGTAAAATGACTTACCCGTTGCCAATCAAAGTAAGGCCCTGGATCCTTCTTCCTGCCCGGCGCCACGTCCTCATGTCCCACTATGTCTGATATGGGGTAGTGTTGTTTAAGAAGTTCTATCAAGAACTGTAATGTTGCATATTGTTTTTCCGTAAAAGCACTATCATCAGTGCCCTCAAGTTCAACCCCAATAGAATAGTCGTTACAATTGGCTCTATTGCGCCAACTGGATTGTCCTGCATGCCAGGCACGATCGAGACAGGAAACATATTGTATTAATGAGCCATCTCGACGAATTAAGAAGTGTGAGGATACTTCAAGTCCTATCAAAGTAGCGTAATAAGGATGTGCTGAGTAATCCAATTGGTTTAAAAACAATTGAGTAATGGCGTCTCCCCCAAACTTACCAGGGGGCAAACTAATGGAATGAATAATAAGTAGATTAATTGGACTGCCCTGTGGACGCACATTGTAATTTGGCGATTTAATGTGTTGCGCCCCTGACACCCAGCCCTGTTGATCCATGAGAAGATGCATTTATGATCCCATTTGATCTTGCTGTTTGTGGGCCAGCGAGCAATAGTATCTACCCCGTGAAGCAACAGCCTCTTGTCTTAATACAAATACACCACACTTGGCACAGCGCACCATGTCTTGAGCTTCTTCAAGAGGGGGTTCTTGTGATTTTTTTAGGCTTTGTTGCTGTCGTTGCCATATTGGGTAGAGATATTTCACACCAAGATAAGCAATGACTAGCCAGAGCAATAATTTCATGTGTTCAGCCTGCCCTTGTCTTTAGTTAAAAATAATTCTCTGTTTTTTACAGAGATATAGTCTTTTACAGTATTATAAAACATTTGCTTCCTAACTATGGCGATTAACCACACTACTCCTCGCTGGCAAGGTTATCTTGCTGCATTTACCGTCGTTTGTTGCTGGACGGGTTTTAATATCGTCTCACGCTTAGGTGGCAAAAGTGTCTTAACTCCCTTTGATGTGGCAGCTCTCCGATTTTTGGTATCAGGCATAGTCATGGTACCGGTTTTCTTTATTTTTGGTAATCAACTAAAAAAACGACAATTATTGACCATCGGCACCGTTGGTGGATTTGGCTACGCGCTATGCGCCTATTCGGGATTTATGTTCGCTCCTGCTGCCCATGCTGGAATTATTATTAACGGAGGCATTCCACTTGCTACAGCAGGTATTGCCTGGATATTTTTAAAAGACAAACCTAAACCACTGTCGTTGTTTGCCTTATGTCTTGCGGCGCTGGGGGTGGCTATTATTAGTCTGCATAGCTTAAATACCCACAGCATTGATACCCCACACGTGATTTGGGGAGATATTTTCTTTATTTTAGCGGCATTGGCTTGGTCAACATTTGGCATTCTTGTGCGTATTTGGCATATCCGTCCGGTTGATGCAATGAGTGGTATTGGCGTGACTTCACTACTCATTTATATTCCCATCTATTTGCTTTTTTTACCTAAGGGTATTCAAGATGCTTCTCTGTCGACCATTGTATTGCAGGGATTTTATCAAGGCATTATTGCGGCGCTTGTAGCAGGTTTTTTCTATACCTTTGCCACATTGGTGCTTGGTAGTGGTGCTGCCTCATTAACGCTTGCCATTGTCCCCGGGACATCAGCCATTCTTGCTGTACCTTTTTTAAATGAGGCAATTACCTGGACAACTGGTGCTGGAGTCGTATTGGTGAGTATTGGAGCCTTACTTGGTGTAAGGGCAAAAAAGGAGAAAGCCTCAAGTGCCTAAGGACTTAATTGAGTGAGTTACGAATTAGTAAAACATCACCAGTAACCAAATCACTGCGACATTAATCAAGCTAATCAATACCGCTGCACTGCCAATATCTTTAGCTCGCTTTGATAAGCGGTGATTTTCAAGAGAAACACGGTCCACTGCTGCTTCTACAGCAGAATTTAATAACTCAACGAGAAGCACTAACAAAACGCTGCCGACCATTAAGGCATGCCCCACCCCAGAGGTCTTTAAAAACAGCGAAATGGGAATCAGTAAAATGGATAAAACCACTTCTTGACGAAAGGCGCTTTCATGATGGTACGCCGCCTTTAATCCCTGAATTGAATAGCCCAGTGCATTAATGATTCGTCGTAAACCTGATTTGCCCTTATGCGGGCTTTCACTAAGATGCTCTGGAGAGGGATTCATGAGTTGCACTGGCCTTTATAGATTCAGGTAAGGGTTTTAAATAACTCACAAATTGCTCAGTGGCTTTTGCCCACGAAAAACCTTCTGCATGGTGACGGGCTGTTTCACGAGAAATCAAAAGAGCATCAAGACACGCTTGACGTAAATCCTCGTTCAGTGCTCCCGCACCTGAATGTCCAATCACGTCTAAAGGACCAGTAACAGGATAAGCCGCCACTGGACAGCCACAGGCCATGGCTTCAAGCAGTACCAGACCAAAGGTATCTGTTTTACTTGGAAAGACAAACACGTCAGCTGAACCATAAACAGCAGCTAATTCAGGCTGACTTAATACCCCAAGATAATTGACCTCTGGATATTTTCTGCGTATCTCAGCCATTGCAGGGCCATCACCTGCTACCCATTTTGATCCGGGTAAATCTAATTCTAAAAAAGCTTCAACATTCTTTTCAACGGCCACACGCCCAACATACAAAAAGACTGGTGGAGTGGTGGGTAATTGACTACCTTTTTCCTGTTGGAATTTAAAAATATCAAGATCCACACCCCGTGTCCATAACACCACGTTGGTGATGTTATAACGCTGAAGATCATTAATAACAACCGGTGTAGGAGCCATCACTGCGTGAGAAGGGCCATGAAACCAGCGTAAAAAGGCATAGGTCCAAGATAAAGGAACAGCAAAGCGGGCTTTTACATATTCAGGAAAACGCGTGTGATAGGCAGTGGTAAAAGCCAATTGTCTTTTTACAGCGAAAGCTCTAGCGGCAAGTCCTAACGGCCCTTCTGTCGCAATATGTAATGCATCAGGGTTAAACGCCTTAATTCTCTCACGCACTTTTGCACCAGGAAAAAGTGATAAGCGTATATCAGGGTAAGTAGGACAAGGAATAGTACTAAATTCTTGTGGTGTTAACATCTCCACTTGATGACCCAGTAATTCTAACTCTTTACGGGTATTTTTAAGTGTTCTCACCACACCATTGACTTGTGGATCCCATGCATCAGTGACAATCATAATTTTCATGAAACAACTCCCTCCGGAAATAGTTCTTCTTGATAAACGGGTCCAAGATTTAAAGGTGCTTCAACACGCGTGCGCCATTCGATAATTTTTAGTTGTCCATCATAAGTCTCAACGAGTGCAGTTAAAGACTCTACCCAATCACCATCATTGCAATATAAAAGCCCATCAATTTCGCGAATTTCTGCTCGATGAATGTGTCCGCATACAACGCCATGACATCCTCGACGCTTAGCTTCAGCCACCATCACTTCCTCAAACTGGGCTATGTAATTAATGGCATTCTTAACTTGATGCTTTAGATACTGTGACAGTGACCAGTAAGGCAGTCCCATTTTGACTCTTACTGCATTAAACCACTGATTGAATTTAAGTATCATGGTGTACAAAGTATCACCAAGATGGGATAACCATTTGGCGTGCTCAGTGATGCCATCAAAAAGATCACCATGAACAATCCACAACTTACGTCCATCTTGGAGAGTATGTATTGCCTCATCACAGACTTTTATCTCGCCAAAAGCCAGCCCAATAAACTGCCGGGCTAATTCATCATGGTTTCCGGGAACGTAAACGACGTGGGTGCCTTTTCTGGCTTTTCTGAGCAACTTTTGGATAACATCATTGTGTGTTTGCGGCCAATACCACCCTTTCTTTAATTGCCAACCGTCAATGATGTCTCCCACCAAATAGATGGTTTCAGCTTCATGGGTTCTTAAAAAATCGAGAAGATAGTCTGCCTGACAACCGGGGGTTCCAAGATGTGTATCGGAAATCCAGATTGTTCTGTATTGATGATTTGGTTCTAAGTCATTGGTTTTCACGTAAGTCATTAAGCCATGAGGCCATGAATGATACGTGACACTTTTATTAAATTTTTATGACTAAATATGACCTAGTGATTTCGCTCCACTGACAAATGAGCCAAACTGATCAATGCCTCGCGATACACGTTGTCTGGCAGGGATTGAATAGAATGTATGGCCTTCTGCGCTTCAGCTTGAGCAGCTTGTTTTGTGTAAGCTAGAGAATCAGTGGCGTTAATAATTGACATGACTCGCTCCATTTGGGTGGTTCCTCCCTCGACGATGACACTGCGCAAAAAATCACGCTCATCACTTGAAGCTAAACTCATTGCATGAATCAAAGGCAATGTGGCTTTCCCCTCAGCCAAGTCATCACCTAAATTTTTACCCATTTCATTGCTATCGCCGGAATAATCTAGTACATCATCAATGATTTGAAAGGCGTTACCCAAGAAAGTGCCATAGTTTTTGGCACAGTTCTGCCCATCTTCCTTTTGTTCAGCAATCAGGGCACCAAGCTGTCCTGCCGCAGAAAATAATTGAGCTGTTTTGTACTGTATGACTTGACGATAACGTTGCTCATCCACACCAGGATCATGGCAGTTTAACAGTTGGAGTACCTCACCCTCGGCAATGATATTGGTGGCATTGGCCAAAATATCCATGACCGCCATTTTTTCAATACCCACCATCATCTGAAAGGCTCTTGAGTAAAGAAAATCGCCAACCAACACACTGGCAGCATTACCGAATAACTCGTTGGCAGTTTTTTTCCCTCTCCTCATTTCGGATTTATCAACCACATCATCATGTAACAAAGTAGCAGTGTGAATAAATTCCACCACAGCCGCGAGGATATGATGCTGTTGTCCTGTATACCCAAACGCCTTCGCTACTAGAACCGTAATAAGAGGTCTTAAGCGTTTACCCCCACTGTGAATAATGTATTCAGCCACTTGGCGGACCAACACGACATCAGAATGCAATTGCTCCCGAATCACCGTGTCCACAGCGTCCATGTCTACTTGGGTTAACGCTTTGATATCATCAAATTTCATCTATTTATTATGTATAAAATCAAACAGTTGATAATAGAGTTAGGGATACATCAGAGTCAACCTTAACAATCAGATCTATCTCGTGAAAAACCTCAAAAAACTCTTATCTTTGACTGATAAAAGCCCTTTAGAAAAATATAACCAACTGATTTTTATGACTTTACTTGAGGTAGATGACCTTATTATGACAGGTCAGCAAATATGATTTAATTTTGATAAGCTAAAACTATTCAGTAAATCGGGAGACCCAGTGCACGGGAGTTTTCTCACCTTTTGGTCAGGATCCACCAAGCTGGTGGCGACCTTAAACCAGGATTTATATCCTCTTTTTGAAAGACCCAGACAAGTTTTGACAAAAGAGACCAAAACACTCTATAATTGCGGATTCTGTTTTATTGATCTATCTACAGGAGCGTCAAATGTACGCTGTAATTAAAACCGGTGGCAAGCAATATCGCGTGCAATCTGGAGAAAAATTAAAAGTTGAGTTGCTGGAAGTTGAAGTTGGCTCAACCGTTGATCTTGACCAAGTACTTTTGGTTGCTGATGGTGAAGACATCACCTTCGGACGTCCTTTGGTAGCTGGTGCAAAAGTCACTGCCAAGGTGTTATCCCACGGTCGTCATGATAAAGTGAAAATCTTTAAAATGCGTCGTCGTAAGCATTACCAAAAACACCAAGGTCATCGTCAAGGTTTTACCGAAGTTCAAATTGACAGTATTGTTAAAGGCTAAGGAGTAAAGACACATGGCACATAAAAAAGCCGGTGGTAGTTCATGTAACGGCCGTGATTCAGAATCAAAACGCTTAGGTGTTAAAGCCTACGGCGGCGAATTGGTTAGCGCAGGTAGCATTATTGTTCGCCAGCGTGGTACACGTATTCATCCAGGCGCCAATGTTGGAATGGGCAAAGATCACACTTTGTTTGCTAAAGTGGATGGCCACGTGGTATTTCGTACCAAAGGCCCATTAAAAGACAAATTTGCAGTTATTGAACCCGTCGTAGCCTCTGCTTAAGGGCTCAGATAAACTTTTAAGGAAAGCCCTATCTATCGATAGGGCTTTTTTGTTATGAAATTCATTGATGAAGCGATCATTCAGGTACACGCAGGGAAAGGTGGGGATGGCTCAGCGAGCTTTCGTCGGGAAAAATACATCCCAAAGGGTGGACCTGATGGCGGGGACGGCGGACGTGGTGGCAGCATTTGGGCACGGGCTGATCGAAACGTTAATACGCTGATTGACTATCGCTACGCCCGTATTCATCGAGCGAGAAATGGGGAACCCGGTCGTGGTTCTGACTGTAACGGTAAAAGTGCCGAGGACATCGAATTACGAGTGCCTGTTGGAACACTCATCAAAGACAAAGAAACCGGGGCCACCTTAGCTGACTTAACCCATCATGATGAGCGAGTTATGCTTGCCCGTGGTGGCCAAGGGGGACTTGGCAACCTACACTTCAAATCGAGCACCAACCGAACACCTCGACAATTTACCCGTGGTGAAGAGGGAGAGTCTAAGGAGCTTCAGTTAGAACTGAAAGTGCTTGCTGATATTGGACTATTGGGTTACCCCAATGCAGGCAAATCCACCTTCATCCGCTCAGTATCAGCTGCTCGCCCAAAAGTGGCTGATTATCCTTTTACTACCCTTCATCCTAACCTTGGTGTGGTTCGTGTGGATGATAACAAAAGCTTTGTTATTGCCGATATTCCAGGGTTAATTGAAGGCGCTGCTGAGGGAGCTGGTTTAGGTCATCAATTTTTACGTCATTTAACCCGTACGCGTCTTATTTTGCATCTTATCGATTGCGCACCCTTAGATGAGTCAATTAACATTGTAGAGCAAGCTGAGGCTTTAATTACCGAGCTTAAAAAATATGATGAAGAGCTCTATCGTAAACCGCGTTGGATATTACTAAATAAAATTGATTTATTAGATGGTGAAGCACAACAGCTCACACAACAATTGATCAAAGAACACTTTCAAGATATCCCTGTATTTTTAATTTCCGCCCTCACAGGAGATGGAACAAAGGCAGTGAGCTATGCGGTGATGAACTATTTAGATACACTACAACCTATAGACAACAGCAGTATTGAAACTCAAGACGAAGACACTGATAACAAGATCGATGAATAATTCTTTTGTTAAACAAAGCTCACGTCTGGTCATCAAAATTGGCAGCAGTTTATTAACAAATGATGGCCAAGGACTGGATCGTTCAGCGATCAGTCAATGGGTTAAACAAATGGTGGACTTACACCAAAATGCTGGAAAAACCCTACTCCTCGTCTCCTCGGGTGCCGTGGCTCAAGGCATGAAACGCCTAGGACTGGTTGAACGCCCTCGCGAACTTTCTTTATTACAAGCTGCCGCTGCGGTAGGACAAATGGGGCTTGCTCAAATGTGGGAAAGCTGTTTTTCTGAGCATGGCCTCACTACAGCACAAATTTTGCTCACCCATGAAGATTTCGCAGACCGAACCCGTTATCTCAACGCACGCTCTACACTGCTGACATTAATGAATATGGGCGTTATCCCCATCATCAACGAAAACGATACCGTGGCCACTGATGAAATACGCCTTGGGGACAACGATACCTTAGGTGCGCTGGTGGCAGGACTCGTGGATGCTGAAGGACTAATCATATTAACTGATCAACCTGGACTTTTTGATCAAGACCCAAGACACCATCCTGAGGCTCAATTAATTCATGAAGCACAAGCGGGAGATCCCATCCTTGAGACCATGGCGGGGGGAGCAGGTAGCCACCTCGGTAGAGGGGGGATGCTCACTAAAGTACTTGCAGCCAAACGTGCCGCTACCCGTGGCGCTCATACCGCTATTGTAAGTGGACGTGAGAGTAATGTTTTAAGTCGCCTAGCCTTAGGTGAATTAATTGGTACTCAGCTAATGGCAACAACGCCAAAGCTCAATGCCAAACAACACTGGTTAGCCAGTCAATTACAAGTTAAAGGACAACTGGTACTTGACCCCGGTGCCATAGAGGCTGTGGTCAAAGACGGGAAAAGTATTCTTCCTATTGGCGTTAAGTTAATCTCTGGTCAATTTAATCGCGGCGAGTTGGTCTCATGCGTTGACCAACAGGGACATGAAGTTGCCCGAGGATTAATTAATTACAACCACCAAGAAGTTCAAAAAATCATTGGTCAATCCAGTGACCAAATTGAAGCCATTTTAGGTTTTGTCAGCGATGAGGAACTCATTCATCGTGACAACCTTTTGCGTCTGTAAACTTAACTCAATGAAGTCCTAGGATAGAGTAAAATAACACTTTTACTTTTTTAGAGTGACTCATGCGCGCAACACAATTTTTTATTTCCACGCTCAAAGAAGCACCGCAAGAAGCTGAATTGATCTCTCATCAACTGATGCTTCGCGCAGGCTATATCAAACGCCTTGGTAGTGGCCTTTACTCCTGGATGCCACTTGGCCTGAGGGTGCTCAGGAAAATTGAAAATATTGTGCGTGAGGAAATGAATAAATCGCAAGCACTCGAATTACTCATGCCCTCGGTAATCCCCGCTGAGCTCTGGCAAGAGACTGGACGCTGGGATAAATTTGGTCCGCAAATGCTCAAAATCAAAGACCGCCATGAGCGTGATTTTTGTTATGGACCGACCCATGAAGAGGTGATCAGCGACATTGCTCGACGAGAAATTAAGAGCTACCGACAATTACCAGTTAATTTCTATCAAATTCAAACCAAGTTTCGTGATGAAATTCGTCCTCGCTTTGGCGTGATGCGCGCCCGTGAATTCATCATGAAAGATGCCTATTCTTTTCATACTGATTTTGCCAGTTTAGAAAATACCTATGCCTTAATGAAAGATACCTATCACCGTATTTTTACTCGTCTTGGTCTAAATTTTAGAGCAGTAGCTGCTGACACGGGTGCTATTGGTGGTTCAGGCTCCCATGAATTTCATGTCCTAGCAGATTCTGGTGAGGATGCTCTTGCCTACAGTGATCAATCTGATTATGCAGCCAATGTGGAGCTTGCTGAAGCTTTAGCGCCAAAGGGGGTTCGACCCACAGCCAGTGAAGCGATGGTGGCAGTCTCAACACCCAAGGTCTCCTCCTGTGAAGAGGTAGCCAAGTTCCTTAAGATACCCATCACAGACATCCTAAAGTCATTGGTGGTGATTGATCAGGATAATCAAGCATCTCTTCTGCTGTTACGTGCGGATCATGAACTCAATTGGGTAAAAACAGAAAAATTAATTCCTGGTGCCCGATTGGCCAATGCACAAGAATTGGAAACGTTAGGCCTTATTCCAGGTTTTATTGGGCCAGTTAATCTTCCCCAATCAATCACTGTTATTGCAGATCATGCAGTCTCCATCATGGCTCATTTTGTGTGTGGCGCAAATCAAAAAGACACTCATCTAAGCCAAGTGAACTGGGGACGAGATTGCTCTGAACCTAAGCAGTATGTTGATTTAAGAAATGTTGTGGAAGGTGACCCCTCCCCTGACGGACAGGGAAAACTGAAGCTTTGTCGTGGTATTGAAGTGGGTCATATTTTCCAATTGCGCACCAAATATGCAGAGGCCATGAATTTAACTTACCTTGATGAACAAGGAAAAAGCCAGATCATGGAAATGGGGTGTTATGGTATTGGAGTGAGTCGTATTGTGGCCGCTGCCATTGAACAACATCACGATCAAAATGGGATCACCCTTCCCTTAGCTATCGCACCGTTTTCAGTGAGTTTAATCTCTATCGGTTTAAAGAAAAGCCCCCTTGTGGAAGAAACCTCAAGTCAAATTTATGACTTATTAACCCATCAAGGTATTGATGTATTGTGGGATGACCGAGATGAACGTCTTGGTGTTATGCTGGCTGACCAGGAATTAATGGGCATTCCATTTCGAATAGTCGTTGGTGATAAAGGTTTACAAGAAGGCACTGTCGAAGTGAAGGGACGCCATGATACTGAATCCAGAAAAGTATCCTTTACAGACCTTGCCCACACACTACGTCAGTGGATTATGCCTAACTCATTAACCTAGAGTTTCATTTTCCATTGCGGCAAGCTTGCCGTTAATACTGCACAAAACAGTACCACTGCCCACGAGAGTTGGATCCACAACAAAAAGATGGGCAGTGCGGCAAAGGCGCCGTAAATCATTTTGTATGCTGAAAAGTGGGTGATAAACCACGTCAGCCCATTTTTTAAACCCTCAAAAGCGGAGGCTGCAAAAACGCCACCCACCAAAGCATGCCGTATTAATACCTTCTTGCCTGGAATCACATAATAGGCCGTACTTAATATCAACATGAGAATAAACAAAGAACTCCACTGAACAGCATTGTTAATCAAATGGTGGCTTTCACCCACCCAACCCAGTGATGTTTTAATGGCCGTGGTAAAGGCCCATAGTGTCACAGCCAGCATAATAGGTCCTCCTGCAACCACAATCACATACATCATTAACCTCGCATACCATTGATGACGCGGCGTGGTACCCCATACAGCATTAAAGGCATGATCTACTGTTATGACAAGCGATAGAACTGCTAATAACAGCACCCCAAGACCGGCCAGTGTGAGCTGTTCTGCGTGCTGAGAAAATTGAAGGGTATAGATACTGATCATTCTTGCAGCCACATCTGGTAGCAAGTTAGCCATTAAAAAACCACGCACACTTTTACTCAGATTGGCTGAACCGGGGATTAACGAATAAAGACTAAGGGACAAAGTCACTAAAGGAATGATTGCAAAAAGCGTTGTAGTAGTCAGGCTAGAAGCAGTTTGTAGACATCGATCTTGATGAAATTTTTTTAATACAAACCACAAAAACCCCAGTGTACTGATCACTGGGGTTAAGGGGTAAAACCATAATTTGTAACGGCTCACACAACCTCGTGTGATTGGGGATTCATGCGTTGCGCTTTACTGTCTAGCTTATTAAGTGCACTTAAATAAGCCTTGGCAGAGGCAACAACAATATCGGTGTCCGCACCAAGACCGTTCACAATCCGCCCACCACGACTCAATCTTACGGTCACTTCACCCTGCGACTCCGTTCCACTTGTAATATTGTTTACAGAATAGAGTTGCAGTTCAGAGCCGCTGTGAATAATGGCCTCAATAGCTTTAAATGTCGCATCAACAGGGCCGCTTCCGGTGGACTCTGACTGACTTTCTTGCCCTTGATGGGAAATAACCAATTTGGCGTAAGGCGCCTCTCCAGTCTCACAGTGTGCAGTTAACGCAATCAAACCATATAACTCAGTTTCAGGCTCTGTCAGTTCTTCACTGACAATGGCATGAATATCTTCATCAAAAATATCATGTTTTTTATCAGCCAAATCCTTAAAGCGTTGAAATGCTGTGTTCAACGCTACCTCTGACTCCAACTCAATGCCTAATTCAGCTAAACGTGCTTTAAAAGCAGAACGACCAGAATGTTTTCCTAATACCAACTTATTGGCATTCCAACCCACATCCTCAGCGCGCATAATCTCATAGGTTTCTCGGTGTTTTAAGACCCCATCTTGGTGGATACCAGACTCGTGAGCAAAGGCATTGGCACCCACAACCGCTTTATTGGGTTGTACTGGAAAACCTGTAATTGTGGAGACAAGACGACTTGCTGGAACAATTTGAGTGGTATCAATGCGCGTTTCTACCGGAAAAATATCATGTCGGGTTTTAATGGCCATGACAATTTCTTCTAAAGCCGCATTACCAGCTCGCTCACCAAGACCATTAATCGTACACTCAACCTGACGCGCTCCCGCTAAAACGGCTGATAAGGAATTAGATACTGCCAAACCCAAATCATTATGGCAATGAACTGAAAACACAGCTTGATCTGAGTTAGGTACTCTTTCGATCAATGTTTTAATTAACTCACCATACTGAAAAGGAATGGCGTAACCCACAGTATCTGGAATATTGATGGTTTTAGCACCAGCACGAATTACCGCCTCTATCACGCGGCACATAAAGTCTGTCTCAGAGCGTACGGCGTCCTCGCATGAGAATTCCACATCGTCGGTGAATTGTCTGGCTAAGGTCACTGCTTTTACAGCAGCTTCCAACACCTGATCGGGCGACATACGTAATTTCTTTTCCATATGGATTGGCGATGTGGCAATAAAGGTATGAATTCGCCCCCGTTGGGCCAATTGAATCGCTTCTGCCGTACGTCGAATATCATTTTCCTGTGCCCTTGCAAGACCGCATACGGTACTGTCTTTGATGACAGAAGCCACCGCGCGAACAGATTCAAAATCGCCTTGACTGGCTGCAGGAAAACCAGCCTCAATCACATCAACCTTTAATTTCTCCAATTGTCGGCCAATACGAATTTTTTCCTCACGGGTCATTGAGGCACCAGGACTTTGCTCACCATCTCTCATGGTGGTATCAAAAATAATCAGTTGTTGTTTCACGATCAGCTCCTAACTATCTGATTTAAATAATAGAACTGTCTCTATTATCAAGAGACAAGAATACATCGAATTGTGGGAATTGAATAGTTTTAGCGCGCAGCGCGCAGTAGTGGTAGGTTTAACAGTCTACCCAGAAAAAGCTGAGAAAAAGAAAATTGAATAATCGCACTCATGGTTTAAATATAAAAGTTTTTTTCGACTTTAGCAAGTAATTTCAGTTTCTAATAAAAATCCACATGATCATTCTCAATTCAATCCATTAACCTAGTTTTATCTAGGGATAAACCTTACACCGCTGTACTCTTACCTTAACCAAACCGTCATATTTTAGTAAAACCCGATGGCGGGTTTTCCATAGTTATTCTCACGGAGTCATCTATTAAGATTCATTTAAGAATAATGTGATCAAATAACATTAGACAAACCATCGATAGATTCGATAGTCACTGTCTCCCCCTTTCGGTGGTCTTCCCAGACCACCTTTTTTTTTGATTAATGCGACAATAAAATTTAAGACGATATTAAGAATAAGAAGTTATGATAGATCATCAACTAAAGGAGAGAGGCCATGGAACAACTTATATATGAAAGACGTAAAGTATTTGATCCCCTTTTACGTTTTACCCACCTTTGGCTTGGCGTACTGATTGTCCTACAGATTTTCACAGCATTGATTGTCGATTACATAGACAAGGGGGTACCACGAGATACTCTGTGGTACATCCATGTTTGGATTGGTTATGGTATTGGCGTGGGGCTTGTTGCTCGAATTATATTGGGTATTATGGGTTCCTCAACAGCAAAATTCAGTGATTTATGGCATCCAGCCCTTTGGCTTAATGTCATCAAAACCAAACAATGGGTCGACCCACATCGTTGGGGACACTCTGCTTTAGCAAGCTTTGTTTATTTGGTATTTTATGTGTTATTGAGCGTAATGGTATTAACCGGTTTAAGCCTTGCTGCCATCAAACTGAATATGGGGCCATTTGATTCTCTATTAGGTGGGAACAAGGCACTGAAAGATTTATTTCATGAACCTCATGAGTTACTCTATAACTTCTTCTGGGGGTTCATTCTTGTGCATTTCGGCGCATTAATATGGCATGAAGTGAAAGACAAATCACCCCTTGCCCAAGCCATGGTTAGCGGATATTTGTATCGTTTAATTAGTAAAAATGATAAATAATAAAACCATAGACTAAACACAGTATTTAGAACACCCAGTGATTATTCGTCTATATTGCAGAAAACAGATAGAGAACATAGATACACATTATTATGAAAATACTCCTTGTTGAAGATGACTCCATCTTGGGAGACGGAATCCGTGCAGGACTTAAACAAGCAGGTTATGTAACAGATTGGGTAACTGACGGAAACGCCGCAGATCTTGCACTCAAAACAGGTATTTATGAGGCCATGATCTTGGATTTAAACTTACCTAAAAAATCCGGCTTAGAGGTTTTAGCAGAATGCCGTGCACGTAAAAACCCAATTCCAGTGTTAATTCTAACGGCACGAGATACCTTGTCTGACAAAATAAAGGGGCTGGACAGTGGCGCTGATGACTATCTGATCAAGCCCTTTGACCTTGATGAGTTATTGGCGAGGATTCGCGCCTTAGTTCGGCGTAGCAGTGGCCAGAGTTCTCCCATTATTCAACGAGGTAACCTAACCCTCGATCCGGCAGCCCATAGCGTGACACTGGATCAACAGACTGTTGCCATTTCTGCCAAGGAGTTTAATATCTTAGAACAACTCTTACTGAATCAAGGTCGGGTGTTTTCAAGAGAGCAATTGGAGGAAAAGCTCTATGGCTGGGATGATGAAATTGAGAGTAATTCTGTTGAAGTACATATCCACCATTTACGAAAAAAATTAGGCAATGATCTCATTCGAACCATACGCGGCATAGGATATGTAATCGATAAATGATGACATCTATTCGACGTCGTTTAATTTTTTTATTAATTGCACTGTTGTCTTGCGCATGGTTAATCACCGCTCTGTTAACCCGTTACGAAACACGGGACGAAATAGATGCAATTTTTGATGCAGAAATCACTCAAGCTGCCCATATCTTAATTGGTATGGCAAGACGCGAGAAAGAGGAGATCATTGAGCACGGCGGTTATCCCACACCTGATGGACAGCCCTACGCACAAACCATGCTCTATCAAGTATGGGACAGTAACGGCATTGTCATGCGCTCACTCTACGCGCCTGAATTACCACTTATTAATAATAATCAAGCAGGCTTTCAAGAAATTCGCTATTTAAATCAACAGTGGCGCTTACTGAATTTATGGGATGACAATCATACTTATCATATTTTTATTGCAGAACCAGTTGCCACACGTGCCAAATTAGCAAGACACATTACCTACCAAATACTGCTTCCCACGCTCGCATTTTTCCCGTTTTTAGGCTTTTTAATTTGGTTTACTGTTCGCATGGGACTAACACCGCTGAATAAATTACGGCAAGCCATTGTTGAGAGAAATGCATCACGACTAGACCCCATTGAGCTTTCCGCAGTGCCAGATGAAGTTCTTCCTTTAGCAGTCTCTATCAATGATCTCTTGAACCGATTAAAACGCTCTCTCGACAGTGAAAAACAATTTACAGGTAACGCGGCTCACGAACTCAGAACACCTCTTGCGGCCATTAAGATTCAAGCGCAAATAGCCATGAGAGCTGACAACACGGATGATCGAATGCATGCACTTCAACAGGTGATACAAGGCACTGAGCGTTCCACTCACTTAATTGAGCAATTACTGGTATTGGCTCGGGTGGACCCGGATAACGCCCAGAATGAAATGATTAAAACGGATCTGAAACAGGTCATACAAAAAGTAAGCGGATGCCTACTAGGCTATGCTAAACAACGAGCTATCGAAGTACAGTGTCAACTTGAAGACGATTTATGGGTGACTGGTAATCCTTGGCAATTGGAAATTATGCTACGTAACCTGCTGGATAACGCCCTACGCTATTCCCCTCAGTACTCTATTATCCGCATCACTCTTAAACAGTATAAAGATATGATAGAACTTGCTGTTATCGATCAAGGCAAAGGCATTGAGCCTGAGGAACAACACAAAATTTTTAATCGATTTTATCGTTTAGATGAGACCATAGAGCAAGGTAGTGGTTTAGGGTTATCTATCGTTCAAAGAATAGTAGAGCTTCATCAGGCCAGAATTACACTTGAACAATTGCCTCAGCAACAAGGTTTTAAAGTTGCCATCTCTTTTCTCAAAAAATAAATTTTTCCCTTAAGGATGATTAGGGGTATGCACCCTATCATTTATCACCATGCCCCTTTAAGTGTTCAGGAATCCAAAACCATTGAAAGAGCTATCCTATCAAGTGCTCTTACACCCGAATTGTGGGTTAAACATACTTTACTTTCTGAGCATAACTCGACGGTCAGTGTGGAATATTTTTTGGCGGCGTTACATGAAATAAAGTTAAGTATGGCCTATTGGCATCAACATCACGACAATGTGAGTTTGATTTTGTCGTGTCATGATTTATACAGAAAGTTAAATACTTTGTTAAATGAGATTCATGAGTTTTATCAATGTCAGGGGTAAACCTTCATTTCTTAGTAAGACGAAAAATTACTCATCTCTTTTCTTTTAAAAATCTATTACTTTACATGACCCGTGATTACTTTGTGGAGGATCATTGGACTAACAGTCAAGGTTTAATGGGAACGCATAACGCACATATCTTAATTTACCAAAAAAGCGATGTATTAAGTCTTGCCTACCTGTTAAAGAATCAGTATCAAAGCCGTGGCGACATATCACCACAGCTTGATCATTTGGTCCTGTCTTGGCAAAATAAAGAGACCTCTTATTACACGATAAAAAAAGAAATAGACCGTTTGTTCAGTCACTATCACTCTATTCATCCCTTGAGTATGTGGTTTATTCATACGCAAACCGCCCATCCACACGCTCATCTTTTGTTACTGTCTTCTAATCAAGACTTATTAGTAAAAAGACAAATTAAAAAAGATATGGCTCACTATAACCAAGTGACTTCAAACATCAGAAATTTTAATAACCACACGATTAAACTTGAGCAACTCAATATAAAACCTTTATCTTTTTATCAGTGGATGAAGGTCTATTTAAAAGATCAACTTTTATCCCTTACTCATCGTAGTGACAGTAATTGGTCATCACTGATCAAGGTTCTAAATTTTTGCGGTGTGCGCATTATTGGCCGCCACCAATCCTTTGTCTGGGAAACCCAAGTGAATGGCCGCTCAATCTATATTAAGCCCTCATTGATTGATAAAAATTTAAGTTCAAATTGTCTCATTAAACAATGGGGCCCTTTTACTGATACGCTTCGCTTACCCACTCACAGTAAAATAAGTTACCAAGCCTACTGCCAACTCTATACCCCAGAAAAAACGATTAACTCACACCCTCACCATCATCAGTGGAACCGACAAGATGCTGAACTCAGGCAATTAAGGCAACAGTATTATGCCTCTTTAAACCATGGTATATCCTTAAGAAAAAAACACACTTATTCTTATAATAAAACTCAACAGGGAGTGGTTATTGAAAGATTATTTGATCGCTCTGTGGTATCTCGTCGCGGTCGTCAATATCTGATCAACGCTCTCAATCATTCGCCCACGACACTCAAAGCGATACAACAAACAACCATTAACAAGAAACCCTCATGGATACAGTTTCTAATTAATGAAGCTTATTTAAATAACACTTTTGCTCAACATACGCTTACACATATTTGGCAATATCAATTAAAACAAAGCCAACACCTCACTGATTTTATTCGTTCAAGAACATTGGGCGTTGAACGCGCTCTGACTGTTTTTAACAGTGATGCGTTTCAATATCAACCAATTAAACAAATAGACGACAAGCGAGGTATTAATAGATAATCACGTGAACTCGGTAAGGACCATGGGCACCAATAATAATGGTTTGCTCAATGTCTGCTGTACGAGAGGGACCCGATATAAAATTCACCGCTCTGGGTAAGGTTTTGTGTTCTGACAAATAAAGATCCCAGGCGTCTTCCATGTAATTCACAATTCTGGATTTATCGAGAAGAGCAATATGTGTTTCAGGCAGTAAACTCACCGTTGAAGGAGTCTCAGAACCGGAAGGCATCATTAGGGTCGCTGTTTCTGCAATGGCACAAAATGCCCCAGTAACGCCCACCAAATCCTCATTTTTAGCACTTCCAACACGCACACTTAATCCAGCTTGTTGCCAATTCAGATGGGCTAAACCAGGCCAGATAACCATCTCTCGAGTTAAATGATGTTGATTTAAATAACTTGCCACTGCCATAGGAATCGCAAGTATATCTGAAACAGTTTCAGTGGTTGTAGATAGCTGAGCACAGCGCTCAATAAAACGCTGCACAGGGTCTTGCCAGACTTGGCTTGGACGTGGTCCGCGGGGTTTCTCTTGTAATACCTTGAGCGCCTGCTCACGCTCAGCAGGTTCTGGATGTGTAGGTAACCCCAAGCCGCGGCGAATACGGGCAAAGATATTGTCTCTAGCGCTCATGACGTTGTGCCTTATATTGGTCACGGAAAGTACTTCCCGTAGGAGCTGGCATATCTCGTCCTTCTGTCCAACCATCAAGGCCTGGTAACCAATGAATTTGGCCAGATTTGCCGCCCATCAGTTTCAGTAACTTAACCACATAACGGGTTAAGAAACCATAGAGTTTAGGATGGTTAGCGGTGAAACGCCACAGATGCACTGAGAGCCTTTCGTGCCATGGACGAAGTCCGTCAGCGAAGGAGTCCTCACGTAACACTCTCATCAATTCAGGGAGAGGAATTTTAACTGGACATACCACCTGACACGCTCCACATAAGGTGGAGGCCTGTGGTAGATCTAATGCCTCTTTTAAACCCACATAGGAGGGAGTTAATACCGCACCAATTGGACCTGGATAAACCCAACCATAGGCATGGCCCCCGATATTTTGATAGACAGGACAATGGTTCATACAGGCACCACAGCGGATGCAACGAAGTGCCTGTTGCAAGCGGCTACCCAATAAGCGCGATCGTCCACTGTCAACTAAGATCACATGAGACTGTTCAGGACCATCTGCATTGGCAGCGTCTTTTACGCCAGTCATGACAGAAACATAATTGGTAATCGATTGACCCGTGGCTGAACGGGTCAGTAATCTTAAAATGGTTGAGAAGTCGTTAACGGTACCAAGTACTTTCTCAATACCGGTGATAGCCACGTGAATTTTAGGCATGGTGGTAACCATTCTTCCATTACCTTCATTAGTGACAATCGCCACTGAACCAGTTTCCGCAATTAAGAAGTTACCACCTGAAATCCCCATGTCAGCTGACAGAAAGTGAGGACGAAGCTGTTCTCGTGCCTCACGACATAAAGCGGGGATATCAGTGCTTTTAGGGGTATGGTGATGCTCTGCAAAAAGCTCCGCCACCTCCTCCACACTTTTATGAATAGCAGGAGCGATAATGTGTGAGGGCGGCTCCTTTGCAAGCTGAAGAATATATTCACCTAAATCTGTCTCAATGGCTTCAATACCGGCATTGATCACCGCATCGTTGAGTCCAGATTCTTCACTCACCATGGATTTGGATTTCACAATCTTTTTAACTTGATTGGCTTTGGCAATCTCAATCACTATGCGATTAACATCGTGGGCTGTTTCAGCAAAATGAACGATCGTTCCCCGTTGACGAGCCTGTTCCTCAAAGAGAGTTAAATACGTATCAAGATGGGCCAAGGATCGATCACGAATAGCGGCAGCAGCAACACGAATGTCCTCAAGGTTATCCACCTCTTGCATAACCTTTGCTCGTGCCTCCACAAAACGTCCACCAAAGCGACGCATATTGTTTTGTAGCCTGGCATCAGAGAGCTTTTTTTTGACGTTCTTTTTGAAAGTAAAGGAAGTGAGTTCCATAATTATTTTGCTTTGTAAGTTAAGATTTCAGCCACATGTTTAACTTGGGTTGTGCTATCCCCCATGCGTCTTAATCGCCCTTCGATATTTAGTAAACAACCCAAATCTCCACCCACAATTACCTCAGCACCACTTTGCTGGGCATAGCGACATTTATTGTCTGACATACGGGTTGCAATGTCACCCAGTTTGACCGAAAAAGTCCCTCCGAAACCACAGCATAATTCAGCTTGCTCCATCTCTTTGAGCGTCAAACCTGTAATCGACTTGAGAAGCTGTCTGGGTTGCTCCTTGATGTGTAATTCCCTAAGTCCTGAGCATGAATCATGATAAGTCACATTCCCCTTAAAATCACTGTTGACTTGATCAATATGAAGGACATTGACCAAGAAATCAGTCAACTCAAAAGTACGCTCTGCAAGTTGGTTAATACGTTGCTGTAAGCTGGGGTTTTCCGGAAACAAATCTTGATAGTGAATGCGGATCATGCCTGTACAGGACCCACTAGGGGCGACGACGTAATCGCATTCTTCAAAGAGTTCCACAAAGCGTTTAGCAAGGGTTCGCCCAGATTCTCGATCACCTGAATTGAAACCAGGTTGTCCACAACAGGTTTGGTTTTCAGGTACCACCACCTCACAGCCTGCTTGACGAAGTAAATCGATAGCTGAAAAACCGACTGATGGACGCATCATGTCCACAAGACAGGTAACAAATAGACCGACCTTCATAGTTTAATCCTGGATTAGAGCTGTCCCACAGTAGTATTAGCAGATCTAGAACGATATTCTAACCACTGTTTGACTCGTCTAGCATCGTTAATACGTGCCTGATGTCCGTGTGAATCAAGTAATACAATCACCATAGGATGACCAGTGATCATGGCTTCCATGACTAAGCACTGACCCGATTCATTAATATAACCTGTTTTGGATAATCCAATCTCCCAGTCTTGCTTGGCCACTAACGGATTGGTGTTTTTAAAACGCACCATCTGGTGACGATAACCCACAGGCAAAGAAATTTCTGAAGTGGTAGTTATTTGATGAATCAGTGAAATGTTACGTGCCTTTTCTACCAAACGAACCAGGTCCTCTGCTGAGGACACATTTTGACCATTCAAGCCCGAGGAGTCAGCAAAATGGCTATGAACCATCCCCAACTTTTTAGCCTCTTCATTCATCTTGGCAACAAAAGCGTTAAGTCCACCAGGATAGTTTCTGCCAAGAGCGCTGGCAGCTCGATTTTCAGAGGCAATCAGGGCCATCCTTAAGAAATTTAAACGTGAAGTTTGGGCTCCCACACGAAGATGAGAGCTGCTAAAGCGCAAGGTATCTACGTCCTCTTTGGTTACCGTCAACATTTCATCTAAATTTTGTTTTGATTCAAGTACCACTACCGCTGTCATTAGCTTTGTAATTGACGCTATGGGCTGAACGGGATCTGGATTTTTAGAAAAAACAACACGATGATCGGATTCATCAATTACCAAGGCGGAGCGAGATAACAGGTTAATGCGAGAGGGGTCAAAGGAGACGTGTCTGAATTGACGATGATGTTTGTGCTTATGAGAATGATTTGCATCAGCAGCCAAGGCTGTTGATGATTCCCCTGCTATGATCAAAAAAACTGCAGCTGTAACACAGCTCAAAAGGCTTTTTTTCAGCACGTTTAAGACTCTTTTATTGTAATGCCCTTACAATACAAAAAAATAGCCTGTAACGCAAGTAAAATCTAGCATTATTCTTCAAATCGATCAATCGCTTAGAGCGTTTTTTTCAACTCGATTGATATTATTGTTCGGCTTGTTTTGTCTGCTCTTTTTGTTGTAATAACCACATCCGTCTGTAAGCACCTTGTTCAGCCAGTAGCGCCTCATGACGACCGCGCTCAATGATGCGTCCCTGATCCATCACGATAATCTCATCAGCATGGACTACTGTGGATAAACGATGGGCAATAATCAGCGTGGTATGAGATTTAGCCAGTGCTGTGATTTCTTGCTGAATTTCTTTTTCAGAATGCGAATCCAGTGCTGACGTGGCCTCATCAAAAATAAGAATATGAGGGCGCTTAAGTAATGTCCGAGCAATCGCTACGCGCTGTTTCTCGCCACCGGAGAGCTTTAAACCACGCTCGCCCACAATTGTGTCATAGCCCTCTGGCAAGCTCGCAATAAATCCATCGATGTGCGCTGCTTTTGCTGCTGCAATCACCTCTTCATGGCTTGCCTCAGGTCGACCATAAGCAATATTATAAAAAATCGTGTCATTAAATAAGACCGTATCTTGCGGAACGATGCCGATAGCGGAGCGTAAACTCTGTTGTGTGACATCACGAATGTCCTGACCATCAATAGTGATAGCACCACCTTGAATATCATAAAATCGAAATAACAGTCTTGATAACGTGGATTTCCCCGCACCACTATGTCCTACCACTGCCAGTGTTTTTCCTGGATTGATGGTAAAACTAACCTGATGCAATATAGTGCGTCTTTCATCATAGTGAAAAGCCACCTCATGAAAACTCACCTGTGGGGCCTCACTCAGCGTCAACGCCTTCGCTCCTGCTTTGTCTTTTACCTCTGCATTGACTGACAACAAGCGAAACATACGGTCCATATCAGCAAGAGACTGTTTAATTTCGCGATAAATAACACCCAGAAAATTTAAAGGAATATAGAGCTGAAGAAGCAGGGAATTAATTAATACCAAATCCCCAATTGATAAATGTCCTTGATACACCCCTTGAGCCGCGCGATACATCAGTAGGGTGGCACCAAGACCAATAATTAAACTCTGTGATGCGTTTAACAGGGTCAGAGACGTTTGACTTTTAACCGAAGCACTTTCCCACTTCTCCAAATTCTCGTCATAACGCTTAGCCTCCCAAGCCTCATTACCGAAATATTTAACCGTCTCATAATTGATTAAACTGTCAATGGCTCTTGTATTCGCCTTAGAATCTAGCTCATTCATGCGACGTCTAAAATGGGTACGCCATTCCGTAATAACTACAGTGATAGCGATGTAAACAATCAGCGTAATCAGCGTAATTAAAGCAAACCAAACATCGTATTTCCAAGCAAGAATACTGGCAACCAGGACGATTTCAATCAGCGTTGGCATAATGCTAAAAAGGGTAAAACGCATCAAGGACTCAATCCCTCGCGTGCCTCGCTCAATATCTCGAGACATCCCCCCTGTCTGTCGCTCTAAATGAAAGCGTAAGTTAAGGGCATGTAAATGTTTAAACACTGTCAGGGCAATTTGACGAATTGCACTTTGTGTGACTTTTGCAAAAACACCATCTCTTAACTCATTAAATAAAGTTGTTGAAAAACGCAGCACACCGTAAGCCACGATCCAAGTAATCGGTAACATCAGGATTTGGTGTTTAGGGTCGAGTGCATCAATGATGGACTTTAACGCCAATGGAACACCAACGTTCGTCACTTTAGCAATAATCAAACAAAGTAAAGCAACAAAGACTCGGCCTTTAAAAGCCATTAAATAGGGCATTAATGATTTAATGGCTTTTAAATCATTACCATTAAATAAATTGGGTGATGGATGGGTAGCGCCATGGGCATGGTGTCGCATAGTATTAACTCACTTTTAAGATTAAGTTGCCATTAATCGAATAGCACGAAGTTTATGTTCTAAACTTATTTCACATAAACCCAAAAACCGATTTTGATTCGAGTAAACTCTATAAATACCAGGGTTTGAGGACAGCGAGTTATTGGTCGTCACTCGCCCACAAAGTATGTTTTGAGCTGTATGCTCGTCCACAATTAAACTGGGGACTCCTGATAATAAAGTATCAACGGGCAATAGTCGCTCTCGTCTTTGCTGTTCAGTAAGGCCAATAAGAGACTCTAAATCCACGGCCTCGTCAAGGTGATAAGGACCCGTGCTAACTCGTTCTAGGGCCATCAAATAAGCCCCACAGCCTAGTTTTTCTCCTATCTCAGAGGCCAAAACACGAATATAAGTTCCTTTACTGACCAGGCATTCAATCCGTAAAACATCCTCATCAACAGAAAGTAAGCGACAGCTGGTAATCTCTATCCTTCTTGCGGTTCGCTCAACAGTTTGCCCAGATCGAGCATAACTGTATAAAGGCTTACCTTGATGCTTAATCGCAGCATGCATAGGGGGAATTTGTTCTGAACTTCCAAGAAAACTGCTTAAGACCTGCTCAATGAAAGGCAAATCGCTAGGGGCCTTCCCCTGCTGAGTAATTTCACCTTCACCATCTAGCGTATCACTGACAAACCCAAGCTTTAGCGTTGCAATATAGCCCTTAGGGGCATCCAAAATCCATTGGGAGAACTTGGTTGACTCACCAAAACAAATTGGCAATAACCCAGTGGCATGAGGGTCCAGCGTTCCTGTGTGTCCAGCTTTTTTGGCACGCAACAAATGTCTTACTCTTTGTAGCGCTGTGTTTGAGCTCAAACCAAAGGGTTTATTAAATAAGAGGACCCCAGAAACATCCTCAAGAGGCATTTTAACTTGCTGAGTTGACTTAATCTTTGGGATGTTTGCTGTCATCAGCGATGGCTTGATCAATCAATGTGCTTAAACTAATCGCACGATCAAGAGTCGTGTCAGGAACAAAATGCAATTGAGGCAAGACACGTAAAGAGAGTCTTTTTCCTAACAAAGAGCGCAAATAACCCGCTCCCTCAGTTAAAGCGATAATTGAATCCTTCAATATCTCTTCACCTTGTAAGGAGCTGATGTAAATGGTTGCATGAGAAAAATCCCGTGATACATCCACTTCGGTTATGGTCACCATGCCAAGACGAGGATCACGAAAATCCCGTCTGAGTATCTCAGAGAGATCTCTTTGAATTTGATCACCAATTCGTCTTGAACGCGGAAAATTTGCCATGAGGATTAAAGTGAACGAGCCACTTCCACCACTTCAAAAACTTCTAGCCTATCACCCACATGAATGTCATTGTAGTTTTTCAAGGACAGCCCGCACTCAAAGCCTGATTTCACTTCACGCACATCATCTTTAAAGCGCTTTAATGAATCCAATTCACCAGAATGGATAACTACGTTGTCACGCAGCAATCGTACTCCTGAACCCCGTTTCACCATGCCCTCTAGCACATAACATCCCGCCACTGATCCAACTTTAGAGATTCGGAAAACCTCTCGAATTTCAACAAGACCAATAATGTTTTCTTTACGGTCCGGTGAGAGCATCCCAGAGAGAGCCAGTTTCACATCATCTACCGCAGCATAAATGATGTCATAGTAGCGAACGTCCACACCACTACTTGCTATAAGCTTTCTGGCAGTGGCGTCAGCTCGGGTGTTAAAACCAATAATCACCGCTTTGGAGGCCAAAGCCAGATTCACATCAGATTCAGTAATTCCACCTACAGCGGCGTGAACCACATTTACGCGCACCTCTTCAGTTGAGAGTTTTTGTAAGGATTGCGACAACGCTTCGTAGGAACCTTGAACATCTGCCTTAATGATAATGGACAGGACTTTAGTCCCCGCCTCACCCATCTGTTCAAACATGTTCTCAAGCTTAGCAGCCTGTTGCTTAGCAAGTTTAACATCACGGAACTTGCCTTGCCTGAAAAGAGCGATTTCACGGGCTTTTCTCTCATCATTTAATACAATCAGCTCTTCACCTGCCACAGGGACCTCAGTGAGGCCTTGAATCTCCACAGGAATAGAGGGACCTGCCTTTTCAATAGGGTGACCTGTTTCATCTAACATAGCACGTACACGACCAAAGGAAGAACCCGCCAGCACCATGTCGCCACGAGTGAGCGTACCTGACTGAATTAATACCGTTGCCACAGGGCCTCGACCCTTATCAAGCTCAGCTTCAATCACAATCCCTTTAGCAGGCGTATTGCGCGGCGCTTTCAATTCAAGAACTTCAGCTTGAAGCAAGATGGAGTCCAACAAATCATCAATTCCTTGCCCTGTTTTGGCCGATACTGGTACAAACTGGGCATCACCACCGTATTCTTCCGGCAATATTTCATGAGCCACAAGCTCAGACTTAATTTTTTCGTAGTTAGCTTCCGGTTTATCAATCTTGTTTACCGCCACCACCACAGGCACCTTGGCTGCTTTTATATGGTGAATAGCTTCAATAGTTTGCGGCATAACACCATCATCTGCTGCGACCACAAGAATAACAATATCCGTCACTTGAGCACCGCGAGCACGCATTGCTGTGAATGCCTCATGGCCGGGTGTGTCTAAGAAAGTCACAATCCCTTTACTGGTATTAACGTGATAAGCCCCAATATGCTGGGTTATCCCCCCAGCTTCGCCGCTCGCCACTCTGGTTCGTCTTATGTAATCCAGTAAGGAGGTTTTTCCATGATCAACGTGACCCATAACAGTGACAACCGGTGCTCTAGGCTCCAACACGGCATTCTCTAATTGTGCCCCTGTTTCTGCAAGCAGCGCCTCAGGATCATCTAATTTCGCAGGTTTTGCCACATGCCCCAAATCCTCAACCACAATCATTGCCGTCTCTTGGTCTAACACTTGATTAATGGTCACCATCATGCCCATTTTCATTAATGCTTTGATCACTTCAGCTGCCTTAATCGCCATTTTTTGAGCCAATACGGCAACGGTAATGGTCTCAGGGATCAATACCTCATGAACGATGGGTTCGGTCGGAGCAGAAAAGGCGTGTTGATTGTTGTCTTGATGTTTTTTAGCGTGACGCGCCTTAGGATCACGCCAACCAGAAGTTCCTGAAAGAACGTCACCGCGAGTTTTGATGGTTCTTTTCTTAACACCCTCATCAACCCATTGCGTTGGCTTCTCCGATACACCTTTTTTACCTCTTTTGGCGTGAGGTTTCTCTGCCTCACTAATGACAGGACGGTGCAATGTCCCAGTTTTATCCTCTTTGGCTTTCTCAGGTTTGAGTGTTTTCGCTTTATTTTTTTCCGCCGCAGCAAGCAATGCCGCTTGAGCCTCAGCTTGAGCTTTCTCTTCAGCCTCACGCTTTGCTTTTATACGCTCTTGCTTGGCTTGTAAATCTGCTGTTTGGAGTGCACGTAACTCAGCCTGACGCTTAGCTTCAGCCTCTCGAATGGCTAATTGGTCATCATCGATCGCTGAAAAAGGTTTCTTAATAACCTTACCCTTAGCAGGCACGGCTTCATCCACTGGGCTTTGGGGCTCTTCAACTTTTTCTTGAGAGGCTTCAACAGTACTATCCTTACCCTCATCTGCCGCAGTGTTGACAACTTCTACTGCAACAACGGGTTCCTCAACGGTCTCAATAACAGGTAATGCTTCTTCGGTGGAAGATTCTGCAACAGGGGATTCAGGTACGGTCTCAACGGGTGCCTCAACAACTGGCGATGGTTGGCTTAGTAACTCATCTTCCGCCTTCACATCCATGGCATCTCGTTTGACTAAAACACGCTTCTTTCTGACCTCAACTTGAATGGTTCTTGCTTTACCTGTGGCCGCATCTGCTTTTTTAATTTCAGTGGTTTGTTTGCGCGTCAGCGTAATTCTAGTTTTAGGCTCACTGCGTCCATGTTGCTCACGCAGATACTCCAACAATTGAGTTTTGTCTTTTTCAGTCAAAGTGTCCTCAGCAGAGGCCTTTTTAACCCCCGCCGCACTTAACTGTTCGATCAGTGTCTCAGGTGTGACTTTGAGTTCATTTGCAAAATCCAGAACGTTTGTTTTTGCCATTTAAGGTCTCCATGGCCTTACTCGAATAAAGGAGCACGTGCTGTCATGATTAATTCACGCGCACGCTCTTCATTCAGTCCAGTTAATTCAGATAATTCATCAGTAGCAAGATCTGCCAACTCTTGAATCGTGGTGATCCCGTTATTTGCAAGAAGGTGGGCTGTTTCACTGTCCATACCCTTCATGTTTTGCAAATCTTCAGCCGCATGCTCAACTTTTTCTTCTGACGCAATTGCCTCTGTTAAAAGCGCATTACGAGCACGGGCCCGCAGTTCGTTAACAGTATCTTCGTCAAAAGCTTCAATCTCGAGCATTTCATTGAGCGGTACATACGCTACCTCTTCAAGAGAACTAAACCCCTCTTGAATTAAGATATCAGCAACTTCCTCATCAACATCAAGTCGTGAGACAAACAAATCTCTTAAATGAGAAGATTCCACATCATCTTTTTCTCTTGCCTGAGCCTCAGTCATGATGTTGAGCTCCCAACCAGTGAGCTCAGAGGCAAGACGCACATTTTGACCACTGCGACCAATGGCGAGAGCCAACTGCTCTTCGTCTACCACCACATCCATACTGTGTTTGTCCTCATCAACACGGATAGAATTAACTTCAGCCGGAGCTAAGGCATTGATAACAAACTGAGCTGGGTCTTCAGACCATAGAACGATATCAACACGCTCACCACCTAACTCTCCGGTGACCGCTTGAACACGAGAGCCTCTCATCCCTACACAGGTACCAATTGGATCTAAGCGACGGTCATTTGACTTGACCGCAATTTTGGCGCGAATACCAGGATCGCGGGCGGCTGATTTAATTTCGAGAAGCCCTTCTTCGATCTCAGGTACTTCGAGTTCAAACAATTTAACAATAAATTCTGGAGCCACTCTTGATAAAACCAATTGCGGCCCACGTCCACCACGATCCACACGAAGAAGATATCCACGCACACGATCGCCCACTCTAAGGTTTTCTTTTTGAATCATTTGATCACGCGGAAGAATTGCTTCAATGCGGCCTGATTCAACAATAGCACTACCACGGTCCATACGCTTGACGGTACCCGTTACTAAAAAGTCTTTGCGCTCAAGAAAATCATTGAGAATTTGTTCACGCTCTGCGTCACGAATTTTCTGGAAAATCACTTGTTTTGCAGCTTGCGCTCCAATTCGCCCAAAATCGATAGACTCTAAAGGCTCCTCAATAACGTCTCCCGCTTCGATATCGGGATACTGTAACTTTGCTTGCGAGAGAGGCATCTCTTGAAATTCAGACAACCAGTCTGAGTCGTTAACCACGCGCCACACACGGTAAGAGGAAAAATCACCCGTTTGTCGGTCGATACTCACTCGAACATCGAAGTCTTCCTCACCAAATTTTTTTCTGGTCGCAGAAGCCAAAGCCAGCTCAAGGGCAGTAAAAACAATATCAGGCTCTACGTTTTTTTCTCGAGCCAGAGCATCAACTAATAACAGTACATCTTTGCTCATATTTTCCTCACTAAAATTCCGGTACCAAATGAGCACGTTCAATATCAGCGTACTCAATTAACAAAGGCTCCTGAGAACCCTCAACCAACAGACCGATAGCATCACTATCAGCACTGACCAATTGCCCAACAAAATTGCGTTGCCCATTCCGCGGCACACGGGTTTTTAACTTCACTTCACTCATCAGGAAGCGCTCAAAATCAGCCGGCTTCTTCAACGGTCGATCTAACCCTGGAGAGGATATCTCCAATCGATCAAAATCCACCCCTTCAACGGCAAAGGCACGCGTTAACTGATTGCTAACAAGCGCACAATCATCCACCGTAATACCGTTAGGCGAGTCGATGAATACACGCAGCAAACCTCTTCCCGAGCGCTCAATATCCACGCACTCAAAGGACATACCGGTAACAATTTTCTCAATTAAACTGTCCACTGCGGAGAGTTGCACTGTGTTTTCCTCGTTGGCGACTAAACCACCAATAAAAAATGGGCTCGAGGCCCACTTTTATTGCACTTACTTATCTAAGATTTTGATTATAGCTCTTTTTTACCCCAACTGTCTATAAATTGTGCACCCCACAGCACACCAAAGCCAGTGACATCAGACAAGAGGGCTCCTAACCCCCCCTCATTGCGCGATGCCGATAAATCCATATGGATCCATGGAGTATGATTAATAAACTTAGACAAAAAACGCACTGCCAAAATATGGTCCGCTTCACCCGTTAAGGTGCATTGTTTTACATCAGCCACCTGGCTACTTAGGGCTTCGTCATAATCACTGGGGGCCGGGAAACATACCACTCTCTCCCCCATTAACTGGCCAACTTCTACAGCCAGATTCGCCATTTCAGGGCGATTAACAAATATACCGCTCATGCGAGCACCCAGTGCAACGTGCATACTGCCCGTTAAAGTCGCAAAATCAATAATCAGGTTAGGTTTTTCTCTTTCCGCTAAGGTCAGTGTATCTGCCAACACCATGCGCCCCTCAGCGTCAGTGTGAACAATTTCAATACTTACCCCGTTTAAAGCGGTAACCACATCATTTTGTTTGTAGGCATTGGGACTTAAGTGGTTTTCTGCAATAGCAAACCAAGCGTCAATGGCCACATCTAGAGACAAGTCGAGGGCGGCCTTGAGAATACCCAACACCACAGCAGAACCATTCATGTCCTCATGCATATTATGCATATATCGGGCTGGCTTTAAATTGTGTCCCCCCGTATCAAAACAAATACCTTTTCCCACTAAAGCGATTGTGTTTTTAGCCCGCTTAGGCCGATAACTGATTTTGACAATGGCTGCTCCACGGTTGTTACTGCCCTGTGAAACTGACAGAAAGGCGCCAGCCCCGATTTTTTGTAAGCGCGCTTCATCCCATTCCTCATAGTCTAATTTGTGGCTTCTGGAAAACTCTTTAAGGTATTTTCGGTAAGCCACAGGATTAAGCTCATTAGGCGCTTTAACCGTTAGGTAACGGGTCAGTGTATTGGCATTCGCTAATAGAGCCGCCTTTTGGCAAAGATCCTGGGTACTTTGGGGTGCCTTCAAATAAATCTGCCGCCATACTTTTTTACTACCGGCTTTTCGTTCCACCAGTTGGGCATTGTTGACCAAGGCAACATACAACACAGTGGCTGCAATACGTTTGGCATTCTCCCCCACTATTTCTAAAACCACCTCTTCTAAGGATAAGGAATGCAACTGTTTTACCACTTTTGCCAAGGCAGAATGCACTTGAAAAGCCTCTTGCTGCGTTTCAATGCTGACCCAATAAAAAGTCGTACCCATGGAATCGGTAGCCAATATGCCCTCTTTTAAGGCGGCATTAAGCTCCATTTTTCTCTGGCGAATAACATTTTTAAGAAGATCGGCCTGAGGGATTTGGGTCAGCTTTGGTAAATCAGCGACAATATAAACAATTAAAGGACAAGCTTTATGTTGGCCTTGCAACCAATGCCATTGGGGCAATGTAAAGTGATCATTTTTCATAAAGATGATGTTATCATGATGCCATGCGACAGTATCTAGATTTTTTACAACATATTATGACGCACGGGACGACCAAAACAGATCGTACCGGAACGGGCACCATCAGTACTTTCGGTTACCAAATGCGTTTTGATTTGGGGGCAGGCTTTCCCTTAGTAACCACCAAAAAACTTCATTTACGCTCCATTATTCACGAATTAATTTGGTTTTTATCGGGTGACACAAACATTCGCTATCTTAAAGAAAATGGTGTCAGTATTTGGGATGAGTGGGCCGACGAAAATGGCAATCTTGGTCCAGTGTACGGTAAACAATGGCGTGAGTGGCAAGCCGCAGACGGTACAGTGATTGATCAAATATCTCAAGTCGTTAAACAAATTAAAACCAATCCCGATTCAAGACGACTCATTGTCTCCGCCTGGAATGTGGGCGAAGTGAGCAATATGGCTCTGCCGCCTTGTCATTTGCTATTTCAATTTTATGTGGCTGAAGGAAAACTCTCCTGTCAGCTCTATCAGCGCTCTGCTGATGCGGGATTAGGAGTGCCATTTAATATCGCCTCCTACGCACTACTCACCCATATGATGGCGCAACAATGTGATTTAGAGGTTGGGGAGTTTGTTTGGACTGGAGGGGATTGCCATATTTATACCAATCATGTGGATGCGATTAAAGAGCAGCTCACTCGTGAGCCTTATCCACTGCCCACTTTAGAGATTACACGCCGCCCTCAGAGCCTATTTGATTACCGATTTGAGGATTTCGTTATTCACAACTACCAGTGCCATCCGCATATTGCGATGGCAGTGGCAGTGTAAAAGGCTTATTCTCGAGTTAATTGATACTGACTTCTTCAGTTTCATCAAAACGAAGTTGAACCTGCCCCTCTTGATCCACATCAATGGTCACTTTCCCACCACCGGAGAGTCGACCAAAGAGTAACTCATCTGCCAGCGCTCGACGAATGGTATCTTGAATCAGTCTTGCCATCGGTCTTGCCCCCATCAAGGGATCAAAGCCTTTGTCGGCCAAGAAATCACGCAAGTTATCGGTGAAATTAACTTCCACTCGTTTCTCTTGTAGCTGGTTTTCCAATTGCAATAAGAACTTATCGACAACGCGCAAAATAACATTCTTATCTAAAGGAGCAAAGGAAATAATGGCATCGATACGGTTTCTAAACTCAGGGGTAAAGAGGCGTTTAATATCAGCCATTTCATCACCTTGGCTCTTACTTTCCACAAAACCTAAGGTATTTTTTGTTAAAACCTGCGCACCCGCATTGGTCGTCATTATGATTACGGTATTTCTGAAATCGGCCCGTCTACCATTATTGTCAGTTAAAGTGCCATGATCCATCACTTGCAACAATATGTTGTAAATGTCCGGATGGGCTTTTTCTATCTCGTCCAATAACAAGACGGAGTAAGGGTGTTTGGTAATGGCTTCGGTTAACTGACCGCCTTGATCAAAGCCCACATAGCCAGGTGGCGCGCCAATTAGTCTTGACACAGCATGCGGCTCCATATATTCGGACATGTCAAAGCGAATGAGTTCAACGCCTAAGGTGTAAGCAAGCTGTCTTGCTACTTCTGTTTTACCCACTCCGGTGGGTCCAGAAAACAAGAAAGAACCAATAGGTTTTTGAGGATTGCCAAGACCGCTTCTTGCCATTTTAATGGCAGCTGAGAGTGCTTCAATGGCTTTGTCTTGACCAAAAACCACTGACTTAAGATCTCGGTCTAAGGTTTTTAAAGCACTTCGGTCGTCATTGGAAATATTGCGTGGAGGAATACGTGCAATTTTAGCGACAATATCCTCAATTTCAGATTTTCCAATCACTTTTCGTTGTTTGGATTTGGGCAGAATACGTTGAGCTGCGCCTGCCTCATCAATCACATCAATAGCCTTATCGGGTAAATGGCGATCATTAATAAACCTGGCTGAGAGCTCAGCGGCTGAGGACAACGCTGTTTCTGAGTAACGTACCCCATGATGCTGCTCAAAACGAGATTTGAGTCCTTTGAGTATCTGAACGGTTTCTTCAATAGAGGGTTCAACCACATCAATTTTCTGGAAACGTCGAGAAAGAGCATGATCCTTCTCAAAAATACCTCGATATTCAGTGTAAGTGGTGGCACCGATACATCTTAAACTGCCTTTAGAGAGTGCAGGCTTAAGAAGGTTTGATGCATCCAAAGTGCCTCCAGAAGCGGCTCCGGCACCAATTAATGTATGGATTTCATCAATAAACAAAATGCTGTTAGGGTCATCTTGCAATTGTTTGAGTACCGCTTTTAAGCGCTGTTCAAAATCACCACGGTATTTGGTTCCTGCTAACAAAGCACCCATATCAAGGGAATAAACCGTCGCCTCTGCCAGAATTTGGGGGATATCTCCTGAGACAATACGGGAGGCCAATCCTTCAGCGATAGCCGTTTTACCGACTCCTGCCTCACCCACCAACAAGGGGTTATTTTTTCGACGACGACAGAGGACTTGAATGACGCGCTCAACCTCTTTGTCACGGCCAATTAACGGATCAATTTTACCGGCACTCACTTGGGCGTTGAGATTCAATGCAAAATTACTTAACGCCCCAGAGCTTTGACCCTCTGTTTCTTGCTCAGCAGCAGCTTCTTCTTTCTGTGCAGCACCTTGAACCTTAGCAATACCATGAGCCACATAATTCACTGCATCAAGTCGGGTGATTCCCTGTTGTTGCAGATAATACACAGCATGGGAGTCCTTCTCACCAAATATAGCAACCAATACGTTGGCGCCGGTGACCTCTTTTTTACCCGAGGACTGTACGTGCAATATAGCTCGCTGAATAACACGTTGAAAACCTAAGGTAGGTTGGGTATCCACTTCATCATCACCTGGAACAACAGGAGTATGTTCGTGAACAAAACCATCAAGCTCTTTTCTTAGAACTTCAATATCCGCTCCACAGGCTCTTAATACTTCCATCGCCGATGGGTTATCCATTAAAGCCAGCAGTAAATGCTCAACAGTAATAAATTCGTGGCGCTTTTGTCTCGCATCCACAAAGGCCATATGTAGGCTAACTTCTAACTCTTGAGCAATCATGATCCAATTTCCTCCATGACACATTGCAAAGGGTGTTGATGCTGCTTGGCATAATCAAGCACTTTTTTCACTTTAGTGGCGGCTAAATCCCTTGGGTAGGTTCCACACACACCTCTCCCCTCTGTATGCACTTTTAACATGATTCGGGTAGCTGTTTCCATATCTAATGAAAAAAATTTTTGTAACACTTGTATAACAAATTCCATTGGGGTGAAATCGTCATTTAACAATATGACATTAAATAATGAGGGTGGTTTCGCTTTATTTTTTTGCTTATCAACCAACAGTTGATCTTGATATTTAGTCACCATAGTTCTGAGTCTGCCACATTAGCTTATTTTGAAATCCATTAAGTTAGTCTAAACTATTTTTTCCATTCTGAATAATTGTGGCTAAGACGCATCATTTCAAGGGGACGTAAAGGATTTTTAGCAAAAAAAACCCCCAAACTCTTGACATTTTCACCAAAACGCGTAAAAAGAAACGTGGAAGTTTGGTAACAAGTTGTCTGCATCACCGGTATCGCCGTTTGCTGGCCTTGATAATCAAACTATGTTCAAGGCTCTTGAGAGCGTTTTTTGAAGGAAAGTAAAAATGGCAACAGGTACAGTGAAGTGGTTCAACGATTCAAAAGGTTATGGTTTTATTACTCCTGATGATGGTAGCGAAGATCTTTTCGCGCATTTCTCCGCAATTCAAATGGGCGGATTCAAAACCTTAAAAGAAGGTCAAAAAGTGTCTTTCGAAGTCACCCAAGGCCCAAAAGGAAAACAGGCTTCTAACATTCAAGCTGCCTAATTACAGCTGAATTTAAATTAAGTTTGCAAAGAAAAAGCGGCGTTTAACGCCGCTTTTTTTATTCCCCATTCCACTACCTTACATATGAGAAATCATAGCCTGACCAAAGCCTGAGCATGAAAGCTGAGTAGCCCCTTCCATTAAACGAGCAAAATCGTAAGTCACGGTTTTCGCAGCAATGGTTTTTTCCATGGCATGAATGATTAAATCAGCGGCTTCAATCCAACCCATATGACGCAACATCATTTCAGCAGAAAGAATTAAGGATCCTGGATTGACATAATCTTTCCCAGCGTATTTGGGTGCAGTACCGTGAGTTGCCTCAAACATGGCCACAGTATCAGATAAATTGGCGCCTGGCGCTATGCCAATACCGCCTACCTGAGCTGCCAGGGCATCGGAAATGTAATCCCCATTTAAATTCATTGTGGTGATCACATCATACTCATCAGGACGCAGCAGAATTTGCTGTAGGAAAGCATCAGCAATAACATCCTTAATCACAATACCATTGGGTAGTTTCATCCAAGGGCCGCCATCCAATAGCTCTGCACCAAATTCCTTTTTACACAAAGCATAAGCCCAGTTTTTAAAAGCGCCTTCAGTGTATTTCATAATGTTGCCCTTATGGACAATGGTCACTGAACGACGTTTATTGTCTATGGCGTACTGTACGGCTTTACGCATAATCCGCTCGGTTCCCTCTTGAGAGATGGGTTTAATGCCAATCCCTGAGCTTCCTGGGAAACGAATGGCTGTGACTTTCATTTCTTTTTGTAAAAACTCGATAACTTTGATGGCTTCTGGTGAATTGGCTTCCCACTCAATACCGGCATAGATGTCCTCAGAGTTTTCTCTGAAAATCACCATATCTGTTTTATGGGGCTCTTTCACTGGACTTGGCACTCCTGTGAACCAGCGCACGGGACGCAAGCATACATACAAGTCTAACTGCTGCCTTAAAGCCACATTAATAGAGCGTATGCCACCACCCACTGGGGTCGTTAACGGACCTTTAATGGAAACCACATAATCTCTCACCGCATCCAAGGTTTCTTCTGGAAGCCATACGTTATCGCCATAAACGCGAACTGACTTCTCCCCCGCGTACACTTCCATCCAAGAAATCTGTCTTTTACCGCCATAACTTTTGGCCACCGCCGCATCAACCACCGTTTTCATGACAGGAGTAATGTCTACCCCAGTGCCATCACCCTCCAAGTAGGGAATAATGGGCTGATCAGGTACATTGAGGGAACCATTTGTATTTACAGTGATTTTTTCACCAACGCTTGGAATTTTAATATGCTGGTACATGACAGATAATCCTCCAAAATAAAAAAAGCTTGTGTCCTATGTCTTATATATGATATATCTTACCTACCACTTCGGGAAGGAAAAGTTGAACATTTTTTCCAACCCACTATTGTACAAGGATAGTGAGATGATCAATACCGCAGATTTGTGTGATGAATTAGGTGATCGCGCCTTTGTCGCTGAACCTATCTTCTACAATTATGGCGGATCAACATCATTTCACGGTCAAATTGCGACAGTGAAAGTGTTCGAAGACAATACCCTCGTACGCGCCACCTTGGAAACCCCAGGACATGGCCGTGTATTAGTGGTTGACGGAGGCGGATCCCTTCGTTGCGCCTTGATTGGTGATCAACTGGCAGAGCTGGCGATTACCCAAGGCTGGGCAGGCATTATTGTGTATGGTTGTATTCGGGATTCTGAGACCATTGCCAATATGCCCATCGGATTACAAGCGCTAGGGACGCACCCACGCAAATCCGTAAAAAAGGGAGAAGGGACCGCAGCTATTAGCGTCACTTTTGCCGGCGTGACATTTATCCCAGGAAACTGGGTGGTCGCCGATGAAGATGGCATTGTAGTGTGTACCTGTTCTCCCCTTGAATAACCGTCAATCTTAATACCAAGGGAGAAATACCATGAGCGTTGAAGCAGAAATTCAAAAATTGAAAAAAGACTGGGCAGAAAATCCACGTTGGCAAGGCGTTAAGCGTCCTTACAGCGCAGAGGATGTTGTCCGCTTAAGGGGAAGCCTTGTTATTGAACATACCCTAGCCCGTCGCGGAGCAGAAAAGCTTTGGCAAATGTGCACCACTGAACCCTACGTTAACTCATTGGGTGCCTTAACAGGTAATCAGGCAATGCAACAGGTTAAAGCAGGCTTAAAAGCCATTTACTTATCAGGATGGCAAGTGGCAGGCGATGCCAATGATTCACTACAAATGTACCCTGATCAAAGCTTGTACGCAGTCAGCTCTGTCCCAACTGTGGTCAAAAGAATTAACAATACTTTACGCCGTGCCGACCAATTACATTTTGCTGAAGGCAACAATAACATCGACTGGTATGTCCCCATTGTGGCTGATGCAGAAGCAGGTTTTGGTGGGGTATTAAATGCCCATGAGTTAATGAAAGCCATGATCGAAGCAGGAGCTGCTGGCGTTCACTTTGAAGACCAATTGGCCGCCGCCAAAAAATGTGGTCACTTAGGTGGAAAAGTGCTTGTGCCCACTCAAGAGGCTGTCCAAAAACTGGTGGCCGCACGTCTTGCCGCAGACATTATGGGAGTTCCCACCGTCTTACTAGCCAGAACCGATGCGGAAGCCGCTAACTTACTCACCTCTGATGTGGACCCAAGAGATAAACCCTTTTGTACCGGGGAGAGAACTGCTGAGGGCTTCTACCGCGTACGTAATGGCCTAGAGGCCTCCATTGCTCGTGGCTTGGCTTACGCAGAAGTGGCTGACATGGTATGGTGCGAAACAGGTAAACCTGACTTAGAATTCGCTCGCCAGTTTGCTGAGGCCATTCGTAAAGTTTATCCTAACAAAATGTTGGCTTATAACTGCTCACCCTCATTTAACTGGAAAAAACACCTTGATGATGCCACCATCGCCAAATTCCAGCGTGAATTGGGTGCTATGGGGTATAAGTTCCAATTTATTACTCTGGCGGGTTTCCATTCCTTAAATTATGGAATGTACGAATTAGCTCATGGTTATGCCCGTGACGGCATGACTTCTTACGTTAAACTTCAGGAAGCTGAGTTTGCCGCTGAGAAAATTGGCTACACTGCAACACGTCACCAACGTGAAGTAGGTACAGGTTATTTTGACGAAGTCACTCAAGTCATTCAGGGGGGGGAGTCATCTACTACAGCGCTAACCGGTTCTACCGAAGAAGAGCAATTTCATTAATTCAATGCGTTGAGTAGATGGTGTAGGTAAGAATCCTACCTTGGTGATCCTAGGGTAGGATTTTTTTTGCTCCTTTCCTGTCTTATCAGTTTACCTTATACTTACATGTTACTTGATCTTATCGTTTTTGAATGAGGCTATTATGAACGCATCCCTTTGGCCACAAGGCCTAACTATTACTGCACCAATCCACCCTGACTATGAGTCAGTACTAACCCCAGAGGCCTTGGCTTTCCTAGCAAGCTTAAGCCGTCAGTTTGAATCTCGCCGCCAAGAGCTGTTGGCACAGAGAGAAAAGCGTCAACAGGAATTTGACCGCGGCGTCCGTCCGGACTTTAACCCTGATACCGCCCATATTCGTTCAGGCGACTGGAAAGTGGCTCCCTGCCCTGCAGACATTCAAGACCGCCGTGTGGAAATCACCGGGCCTACCGACAGAAAAATGGTCATTAATGCCCTTAATTCAGGCGCCAAAGTGTTTATGGCGGACTTTGAGGATTCCACCACTCCTACCTGGGACAATTCAGTCCGTGGTCAGATTAACATTCGTGATGCCATCAACCGCACCATTGAATTTACCAGTCCTGAGGGAAAGCAATACAAGCTAAACGATAAACCTGCCGTGTTATTTGTGCGTCCAAGAGGATGGCATTTAAACGAAAAACATGTTTTGATCGACGGAAAGCCTATTTCAGGCGGTATTTTTGACTTTGCCCTGTACTTCTTTCATAACGCAAAAAATCTTCTCTCCCGTGGTAGCGGCCCTTACTTCTATTTACCAAAAATGGAAAGCCATCTTGAGGCCCGTCTGTGGAACGATATTTTTGTGGCAGCTCAAAAAGCCATTGGTTTGCCCATTGGCACCATCAAAGCAACAGTGCTGATTGAAACTGTTTTGGCCACCTTTGAAATGGATGAAATTCTTTACGAATTGAAAGACCACAGTGCTGGATTAAACTCTGGACGCTGGGATTATATTTTCAGTTGCATCAAAAAATTCCGTAAAGACCCTAACTTTATCTTGGCTGACCGTAACTTGGTGACCATGACCTCTCCTTTCATGCGTGCTTACGCCCTATTATTGGTTAAAACCTGTCATAAGCGCGGTGCCTTTGCTATGGGGGGTATGGCAGCGCAGATTCCAATTAAAAATAATGAAGCTGCCAATGAGGCTGCTTTAACTAAGGTACGTGAAGACAAAACTCGTGAAGCAACCGATGGTTATGATGGTACATGGGTGGCTCATCCAGGGTTGGTGCCCATTGCCATGGAAGTCTTCAATAAACACATGAGTACCCCAAACCAGATCTCTCGCCAACGCGAAGATGTCAACAGTACAGCCCAAGATCTTTTAAACTTTGCACCCCGTGGCCCGATTACAGAAGAAGGCTTACGCATGAACATTAATATTGGCCTACAGTATTTGGGGGCTTGGTTAGCAGGGGTGGGTTGCGTACCGATTCATAACCTCATGGAAGATGCTGCAACAGCAGAGATTTCACGGGCGCAAATTTGGCAGTGGATTCGTTCACCTCATGGCGTATTAGCTGATGGACGTAAAGTCACTAACGAATTGTTCCGTGAGTTAATGCCCTCTGAACTCAAAAAAATCAAAGAAGAGTTAGGGGAAGCACAGTACGCTAAAGGCAAATACGATGATGCTGCGAAAATGTTTGATGAGTTAACCACCTCAGAGAATTTTGTCGAATTTTTAACCTTACCAGGTTACGACTATATCGACTAAGTAAGTTAACCAAGCAATTCTTTTTGCATAATGCCGTATGGGGTGTCTAAACAACACCCCAGTTTTTTCAGTCAATCCAACAAGGAGAACCCATGAGATTACTTTCTCTTATCACCATTCTTGTCAGTGTATTATCACTCAATGCAGTTGCTGCAGATCCAACTGCAATAGAATCCAATACCCCCGTTCAACCAATGCCTTTGGCAGCGCCAGCACCTCAACCTGCAAATAGCACTCCGGATGCCGCCCCTGAAAAACCAAGCAAAAAGCACCATAAGGGTAAAAAAAGCCATCATGCGAAAAAGTCAGCTAAAAAACACCACAAAAAATCCAAGCAAAACTCTTAAGTCGTACTGTTAAAGTTATGGCAAAACGCGTCGTAGTGGGCATGTCAGGTGGCGTAGACTCCTCCGTCACCGCTTTGCTCTTAAAGGAGCAGGGCTTCGAAGTCATCGGTCTTTTCATGAAAAACTGGGAAGATGATGAGCAATGTAATGCCCGCGAAGACTTGGTTGATGCGGCCTCGGTGGCTGACCTGTTAGGCATAGACATTGAAGCGGTCAACTTCTCTGTGGAGTACCGTGAACGGGTTTTTCAGAACTTTCTCACTGAATATCGCGCTGGACGAACACCAAACCCTGACATTCTGTGTAATTCAGAAATTAAATTCAAAGCCTTTTTAGATCACGCCTACTCTCTTGGTGCTGATTACATTGCCACTGGTCACTATGCCAGAGTCAGAGAAATGAATGGACAGTTCCAACTACTCAAAGGACTGGATCCTGCTAAAGATCAAAGTTATTTTTTATATCGGCTCAATCAAGCACAACTAAAAAATACCCTTTTTCCCGTGGGTGAACTTAATAAAACTGAAGTGCGTGACATCGCCAAAAAAGCTGGGTTACCCACGGCAAGTAAGAAAGACTCCACAGGTATTTGCTTTATTGGCGAGCGACCTTTTCGTGAATTTTTACAACGCTATTTACCAAAAGAGCCAGGACCCATGATGACACCTGAAGGAAAGGAGGTGGGAGAGCATCAAGGCTTAATGTACTACACCATAGGTCAACGCCAGGGACTCGGTATCGGGGGTGCCGGTGAGCCTTGGTTTGTTGCTGATAAAGTCATGGCCAGTAATACATTAATTGTGGTTCAAGGCCATAACCATCCCCTACTTTTGAAACCCACACTCAATGCTCAAGAGGTGTCTTGGGTCAGTGGTCAAAGTCCACTGACCACCCACATCAGCGCTAAAACCCGTTATCGGCAACAGGATGCTGCCTGTGTTCTGACCACCACTGAAAAAGGTTTTACCCTTCAATTTGACGAACCTCAATGGGCGATCACCCCAGGACAATCTGCAGTGTTATACGATAAGGATGTTTGCTTGGGTGGTGGGATTATTAACTAATTAATAGACAATTCAAGCAAAAAAGCCATTATAAATAATGGCTTTTTGTTTTTTTACATCTAACCTTGAGGCGGCGTCTCTTGGAAAGATTTTCTTTGCATCAACTTGGTTACTAATCGATCAAGGTTTGGATAACGTTGGCGCCAATCATTGTTAGGGAAACGAAACTCGATCCACAACAAAGCAGAACCAACAGCAATATCAGCCAAAGTAAAGCTGTCCCCTTGGCACCAGTTACTCTCTGCTAACTGATGAGACAGAAAAGCCATTGTGCGATCGACTTTACCCTGATGTTTATCAATCCACGCTTGTGAACGCTCCTCTGGTTTTTCACGACGTGTTTCCAAAAGAACCAAAATAGCAGCATCAAGCATACCATCTGCCAAAGACTCCCAGCGTTTAACCAGCATACGTTGATGACGGTCATCAGGAATTAAATGCCCAACTGGATTTAAACCTTCAAGGTAATCAACAATCACAGCAGAATCATAAATCAGTGTACCATCGTCCAACTCTAAGGCAGGGACTTTGCCTAAAGGATTGACACCATCAATCATAGGAGGGGTACCGTTTAAATATCCCTGCTCCAAAGTAAAGTCTATTTTCTTTTCTATCAAAGTAATACGGACTTTACGTACGTAAGGACTCGTAATTGAACCATATAATTTCATAGCTATTCCTTTTTTCAATGCTGAGTAAAACTTAAATTTGTTTAGCCAACTCCACTGCTTTTCCTAAGTAATTAAGCGGTGTCATTGCCATTAAATGCGTTTTGTCTTCCTCTGAGAGAGGCAAACCTTGAATAAAGTTCTGAATAATTTCTGCATCAATTTTGCGGCCACGGGTTAACTCTTTTAACCTGTCATAGGCATTATCGACACCAGCTTTTCTCATGACTGTTTGAATGGGTTCAGCCAACACTTCCCAGGCTTTAAGTAAATCATCATTCAGGCGTTGCTGATCAAGCTCAACTTTATTTAAACCGCGAAGTAACGCCTCGTACGCCAGCAAGGTATGACCAACACCAACGCCCAGGTTACGTAGCACGGTGGAATCCGTTAAATCCCGCTGCCAACGAGAAATCGGGAGTTTTTCTGCTAAATGCCCCATTAGTGCGTTAGCAATGCCCAGATTACCCTCGGAGTTTTCAAAATCAATAGGATTCACTTTATGCGGCATGGTGGATGAGCCCACCTCACCTTCTTTGGCCTTTTGCTTAAAGTAACCTAAGGAAATATATCCCCACATGTCACGATCAAAATCAATCAAAATCGTATTAATCCGCATTAAGGTATGCATCCACTCTGCAAGATTATCGTGTGGTTCAATTTGCGTGGTATAGGGGTTAAAAGTTAATTGGTGACTGGTCACAAACTGTTCACTGAATTTAGGCCAGTCAAAGTGAGGGTAAGCTGAGCAGTGGGCACTATAGTTACCCACTGCTCCATTAATTTTTGCCAAGATTGGTAGGTTTTTTAGTTGCTCAATCTGGCGTTTTAGTCGGTAAGCCACATTGGCTAACTCTTTTCCAACCGTTGTAGGAGTAGCTGTCTGTCCATGGGTTCGAGACAGCATGGGTTGCGCTGCATAATCATGCGCACGTTGAATCAGTAAATCCACGATCATTTTAAGTTGTGGTAACAAAACCTGTTCTCTTGCTCCTTGCAGCATTAAAGCGTGTGAGAGGTTGTTAATGTCTTCAGAGGTACAGGCAAAGTGGATAAACTCCATGGCTGCGAGCACTTCAGGGTTGCCTGCCAGTTTCTCACGAAGCCAATATTCCATGGCTTTAACATCATGATTAGTGCGCGCTTCAATGGCTTTAATTTGTTCAGCATCCGCAACAGAGAATCTCTTCACTAATGACTCTAACTCCTCAAGCGTCTCCTTGGAAAAAGGAGGTAACTCATTGATAGCTGGCTCCATAGATAGCGCAATAAGCCAATCAATTTCTATTTGAACACGAAAACGAATTAAACCGAATTCGCTAAAAAAGGGGCGTAATGCATCACATTTTGATGCGTAACGGCCGTCTAAGGGAGAAAGTGCTGTAAGAGTAGTGTGCGCCATAGCTTATACCTGAAAAATAGTACTTAAAATAACCAACCCATTTTAACGGTTATTATTCATATGTAACCGTGCCTTTAATCCTGCCAGAAAAATAGGCACTAAAGTCACCGCTACAATTGCTAGTATAACCAAGGTTAAATGTCCTTTAATAAAAGGAACATTACCAAAATAATAGCCCGCTACGAGTAAGGAACTTACCCATAGTATGGCGCCTAAGGCATTAAAAAGATAAAAGCGACTGTGGGTCATGTCTCCCACACCAGCCACAAAAGGTGCAAAAGTTCTTAGCAACGGAATAAAGCGAGAGATCACGACGGTTTTACCGCCATGTTTTTCATAAAAAGCATGGGCCGTAGCCAGATGATGAGGGTTAAACCAGCGGGATTTTTCCCAATGAAAAACTTTAGGACCAATGAATCGGCCAATTTGAAAATTCACTGCATTACCCAAAAAGGCTGCAAGAGAAAGGGCGAGTAACAAATTAGGCAGAGTCAAACCATGGGCGTGCGTCTCACCCATGGCAGCCACCGCTCCCGCCACAAAAAGTAATGAATCGCCAGGCAAGAAGGGAAATACCACCAACCCTGTTTCACAAAAAATAATTAAAAATAAAATGCCGTAGACGGCGCCACCATAGGTCACACTGGCATCAATCAGATGACTATCAAGGTGTGCAATATAAGAAAATAATTCCGTAATCACTCAGCAACCATTATGCTTCAGTCACTTCACGATCAGCTTTCTTGGCGGTTTGAACAAAGTCATCACGATTCATACCAAGCCACATAGCAATCGGACTGGCCACCAGAACGGAAGAGTAAATCCCGAAAATAATACCAATGGTTAAAGCCAGCGCAAAATAGTGTAGGGCTTCACCACCAAAAAACAGCATGGATGTCACCATTAATTGAGTACAACCGTGAGTGATAATTGTTCTACTCATGGTGCGTGTAATAGCATTATCAATAATAGAAGAGACACTCACTCCGCGCATTTTGCGGAAGTTCTCACGCACACGATCAAAGACCACCACAGACTCATTGACAGAATAACCCAGAATCGCCAAAACAGCAGCTAACACTGGTAAGGAAAACTCCCATTGGAAAAACGAGAAAAATCCAAGAATAATGACCACGTCATGTAAGTTGGCCACAATGGTGGCCACAGCTGGACGCCACTTAAAACGAATCGACAGGTAAATAACAATACCTAAAACCACGAATAACAACGCAGAGGCCCCGTCTTTTACTAACTCGTCGCCCACTTGAGGTCCGACAAATTCAACACGCCTCATGCTCACCTCAGGATCAACCACTTTTAAGGCTTGTAAAACTTGGTCTGAGAGTTTAGCGCTAGTGAGTCCTTTCTTGAGAGGCAAGCGAATTAACACTTCACTTGAGGTACCAAAATTCTCCACATTGGCGTCCCTAAAACCCAGGGATTCCAAAGCTGAACGGTAGCGGTTCACGTCCGCCACATGGGTGGTAGCAAGCTCCATCACCGTACCACCAGTAAAATCAACTGAGAAATTTAGACCTCTTGTGACTAAGAAGAAAACACTCACCAGAAAGGTTAATAAAGAAATGGTAGTGGTGATCTTTCCCCAACTCATAAAGGGGATATCTTTTTTTATTCTAAAAAATTCCATACAAATTATCCCTTTTTCGGCTTTTCGTTATTGGCGTGACTATGCCATTTCACATTCCCAATAGACAAATGTGAAATTTTACGACGGGAACCATAAATAACATTAACCAGCGCTCTTGAAACCAACACACTGCTGAACATGGAAGTGAGAATACCAAGCACCAAGACCACTGCAAAACCTTTTACAGGACCAGAGCCAAAAGCAAACAGGGCTATCCCAGCAATGCCCGTGGTCACATTAGAATCAAGAATCGTCGCAAACGCCCTCTCATAACCTGCAGCAATCGCCGCTCCCGGAGAATTACCATTTCGTATCTCTTCTCGAATACGCTCGTTAATAAGCACGTTTGCATCAATAGCCATCCCTACCGTTAAGGCGATACCTGCCATACCTGGCAGCGTTAAGGTTGCTTGCAGTAAAGACAATATGGCAATTAACAAAAGCACATTGCAGGCCAGTGCAAAAATGGAAATAAAACCAAATAGCAGATAATAGGCCATCATAAATACGGCAATGGCTGTAAAACCAATCCATGTTGAGTGAAAGCCACGGGCAATATTTTCTGCACCAAGGCTAGGACCTACTGTCCGCTCTTCAATAAAATCCATCGGAGCTGCCAAGGCTCCTGAGCGAAGCAGTAATGCCAAGTCATTGGCTTCTTTCGGAGAACGCGAACCTGTGATCTGAAAACGGGCACCTAGCTCGTCTTGAATAGTGGCAACACTAATGGCTTCTGTTTTATTTTTTTCAATTAACAATATCGCCATGCGTTTTTTTAAATTATCGCGTGATACTTGGCGGATAATTCTTGCACCCTTACCATCCATACTGATATTAACTGAAGGACGATTGGTTTGTGAATCAAAACCAGCAGCTGCATCTGTAATGACATCACCTGTAAGCACTACACCCTTTCTCACGAACACTGGGGTTCCATCTCGCTCAACCACTAACTCATCCCCATAGGGAGGAATATCTTGAAGACTGGTCGGATTGGCATGTTCCTCGTCCACCAAACGAATCTCTAAGGAGGCTGTTCGACCGATAATCTCTTTGGCTTTAGCTGTATCTTGAACACCGGGCAACTCAACAATAATTCGGTCTAAACCCTGCTGTTGAATGATAGGCTCCTTTGCTCCTAATTCATTAACACGGTTTTTTAAAGCCAGAATGTTTTGTTTTATCGCCTGTTCCTGAACTTTACTTAAGGACTCTTGTTTGATCACTGCAACAATTTCATTGTCACCAGTGGAGCCTTGATCATTTACCACAAAGTCTTGCAGTAAATTGTCAATGACTTTATGTGCCTGTCGGCGGCTGGCATCATCATGAAAAACCAGCACTAAACGCTGCCCTTCCCTTTTGATGGCGTCATAATAGATTCGTTGATCACGAAGTTCTGTTCGTATTTCAGATAAGATGCCATCAAGGCGTTTATCCACTGCCACTTTCATATCTACCTGAAGAAGAAAATGGACGCCACCTGATAAGTCGAGACCTAAATACATGGGCAAAGCACCCAAGTCTCTCATCCACTTTGGCGCATTGGCCACTAAATTCAGAGCCACTGTAAAGTTAGTATTTCGGCTATCCGGATTAAGGGTCTGATCAAGGATGTCTCTTGCTTTTAATTGGCTATCGGCATCAGAGAAACGAACTTTGAGACCATCATTCTCTAAACTAATACGGGTAGCCTGCAAATGATTAGCTTTAAGAATATTCTCAACCTGAGACATGAATTGAGAGTCAATTTTTATGCCAAGGCCCTGTCCTGAAATCTGAACTGCGGGAGACTGTCCATAGAAGTTTGGCAGTGTGTAAAAAAGACCCAATAACAACACTGCCACTATGAGAAGGTTTTTCCAAAGTGGGAACTTATTCATGATGAAATTGTTTTAACTCTTAAAAGTACCCTTGGGTAGAAGAATAGATACGGCGGCACGTTGTACTTGCACAACAACACCTTTAGCGATTTCCAGTCGAACATAGTTATCATCAAGATCGGTGATTTTACCCACTAAACCTGAGACCATCACCTCATCACCTTTACCTAAAGCGCTTAACATGGCTTTGAGTTCTTTTTGACGTTTCATCTGAGGACGAATCATCATAAAATAGAGAACAGCAAACATTACAAAAATAAAAACCATATTCATGCCAAGATCTGGTGCCACAGCGTATCCCCTTAATGTAGTTAGTTACATAGCAAAAAAATATCAGACTATTTTAGCATGGACTTGTCGATTACCATGAAATTCCTCTTTAAATGACTGGAACCGCCCGGCTGTAATTGCCTCACGCATTTCCGCCATGATTGCTTGATAATAATAAAGATTGTGAATGGTATTGAGACGTGCCCCTAAAATTTCATTGGCCTGCTGTAAATGATGTAAATAGCTGCGAGAGAAATGCTGGCAGGTGTAACAAGCGCAGCTTTCATCAAGCGGCTTATGATCCTGTTTATACCGTGAATTACGGATTTTAATATTGCCAAAACGGGTGAATAACCAACCGTTTCGGGCATTTCTTGTGGGCATAACACAATCGAGCATATCAATGCCAGATTCCACAGCAAGGACTAAATCCTCTGGCGTACCCATTCCCATTAAATAACGGGGCTTGTATTTAGGTAACAAGGTAGGAGTATGGGCCATAATTCTCTCGCGATCCGCCTGAGGTTCACCCACAGATAATCCTCCCATGGCATAGCCTGGGAAATCCAATTCAATCATGGCTTGTACAGATACCTCTCTTAAATCCTCGAACATCCCACCTTGTACAATACCAAACAAGGCATTGCTGTTCCCCTCATGGGCTTTAATGGAGCGCTCTGCCCAACGCAGCGATAACTCCATTGACTGCTTGGCTTGCTGGTGTGTGGCTGGATAAGGAGTGCATTCATCAAAAGCCATGACGATGTCGGAATTCAAAATACGTTGAATTCTCATTGACTCTTCCGGCGTTAAAAATAATTTATCGCCGTTGATGGGCGAGCGGAAGGTTACCCCTTCTTCAGAAATTTTTCGTAAAGCGCCTAAACTAAACACCTGAAACCCGCCAGAATCAGTGAGAATAGGCTTTTGCCAACCCATAAAAGAGTGTAAGCCCCCCACTTGCTCAAAGACTTCCAGTCCGGGGCGCAACCATAAATGAAAGGTGTTACCCAGAATGATTTGTGCGCCCAAATCCATTAATTCATGGGGTGACAACCCTTTAACTGTTCCATAGGTACCCACTGGCATAAAAACTGGTGTTTCTACAACGCCATGAGCCAATTCGAGTGTACCTCGGCGTGCCAAGCCGTCCTCTTTATGCAAAGTAAACTTCATAGATCCTCACTGCGCGTTAAAAGCATGGCATCACCATAACTAAAAAAACGGTATTCTTGGTTAATAGCATGCTGATAAGCACGACGGATACGTTTAAATCCTGAAAAAGCAGACACCAGCATTAATAATGTGGATTTAGGTAGATGAAAGTTAGTGATCAACATATCAACCACCTTAAACTCAAATCCTGGTGTAATAAAAATCGATGTTTCTTGTGAGCCTGCTTGAAGTTTTCCCTCTAATGCCGCTGACTCAAGCGCTCTCATACTGGTCGTGCCCACGGCGATAACCCTACCGCCCTGCTCTTTACAGCGTTGGATAGCGGCAACTGTCTCCTCTGGAATGTGATACCACTCCTTATGCATAATATGTTGTTCAATAAGATCTACCTTAACGGGGGCAAAGGTTCCCGCCCCAACGTGAAGTGTAATACTTGCCCTCTCAATGCCTTTTTTATGTAACTGAGCAAACAACTCCTCATCAAAATGTAATCCTGCAGTGGGCGCTGCAATGGCGCCGGGAACCTCAGCATAAACAGTTTGGTAGCGCTCCAAATCACCACTTTCTTGTGAGCGATCAATGTAAGGAGGTAAAGGAAGCACCCCGTCTTGCTCCATCCAGCTAAACAGATCCTGTGCGCTGTGTTCACTATGGGGAATGAACTCTACTTCAAATAGGTTTTCGACACGACCCAGAACTTTAAGTGATACCCCATGTTCAAAATGGACCAGCGATTCGGGTTTCGGCGCATGACTCGCCCTGAAGTGCACCAAAGCTCGGTTGAGCTCAATCACTCTTTCCACCAAACACTCAACCTTTCCGCCACTGTCTTTATGTCCAAATAATCTGGCTTTTAAAACCTCAGTATTATTCACGACCAAGAGATCATGGGGACGTAACCATTGATCTAATTGATAGAAATGGCTGTCTTCATTGTGGTTTTCTCCCACCACCATTAAGCGACTGTGCGTTCGTTTTGAAACGGGGCTTTGCGCGATTAAATGCTCGGGTAAAAAATAATCAAAATCATCTGTGCGTAGTTTCATAATCGTAATATAATAGCTGATTACAGCCCGGGTGGCGAAATTGGTAGACGCATCAGACTCAAAATCTGACGCTGGCAACAGTGTGCCGGTTCGAGTCCGGCCCCGGGCACCAAAGTATGACTCTACTTAAATAACGGGAAATGAGTATCCGTTAAACCTTATCAAATATCCCTTTCCAGTTGTAGCACATAAGTACTTTCAATCGGTTGTTTTCGGCTCTCTCTAACTGAGAACAGGTATTCGTTAAAGCTCTTCAATTTAAATGCTTCTATAAAGAGCGTTAATGATTAAAAAAACCCATAAACCATATAATCAACAGAGAAATTCAACAAAAGAGATGAAAGACTATCCTGAAACTGTAAACATGAGTATATTCGCAGGATATTAGCAAGACTCAATATAGTTCATCCCTTATGAAACCATCTATTGTTAACAATGCTTATTTTTTATTGACTCTTACTGCTCTATTTTGGGCCAGTAACATGGTATTAGGGCGTGCCTTGGGCCATGATATTCCTCCCTTTACCATGGCTTTAGGACGCTGGCTAATTGCCGCATTATTTATTGTTCCAAAAACACTGACTTTACTCCATCAACAACGAGCAGATCTGTTCAAGCACCGGAAAATTCTTTTGGCCTTAGGGGTTTTAGGTATCGGCGGCTATAACACTTTTGCCTACTTAGGTTTACAAACCACCACTGCAACCAATGGGGCACTGCTTAACTCATTTATTCCTATTGCCACTATGTTGCTGTCATGGGGGCTATTAAAAAAATCTTTAAGTCCAGGAGAAAACCTGGGCATCCTCATTTCTCTATTAGGCGTTCTTACTATCGTTGCTAAAGGGAATGCTGAAGACATTTTGCATCTTAATATTAACAAGGGAGACTTTTGGGTACTAATAGCAGTGTTAGACTGGGCTCTATACACGGTACTTCTTCACTGGCGACCCTCCTCACTGTCCCCCAGTCTGTTACTCTCAGCCATGGTAATCATTGGCATAATCACTTTAATCCCTGCGGTAGCCTGGGAGTTGACTCATTTAAACCATCCACTCTATTTACAACCAATCGATTATCTTGGACTTTTGTATATGGGTATTTTTCCGGGTTATTTAAGCTACGTCTTCTATAACCGCGGCGTCGCAGAGATTGGCCCCAGTAAAGCGAGTTTATTTATTCATTTAATGCCAGTATTTGGCACAGTTTTAGCGTTTATTTTTCTTCATGAAAGTATTCATTTCTATCATCTATTAGGGATCGGTTTAATCATGACTGGCATACTAATAACCATGTGGATCAAAAAAACAATCCGTTAATACAAACAAGTTTCTCCTACGGATAACTAAAATCGATTAAAATAATTCGGATACGTACTAATTGACGAGGTTAATCATGAGTTTACTCTTCTCCCCCTATCAACTAGGGTCTTTATCACTGCCTAACCGTCTAGTTATTGCACCTATGTGCCAATATTCAGCGGTTGAGGGTATTGCCCAAGATTGGCATCTTATGCATTTAGGGAGACTCGCCATTTCAGGAGCTGGACTCGTTATTGTTGAAGCCACTGGCGTTAATCCCGAAGGACGTATCACCCCATTTTGTTTAGGGTTATACAATGATGAACAAGAAGCTGCCTTAAAGCACATCGTTCATTTTGCCAACCAATTTGGTCAAGCAAAAATGGCCATTCAATTGGCGCACGCTGGCCGGAAAGCATCTACCCGTCGCCCTTGGGATCCTGGCAAACCCTATCTCCCTGAGGAAGGCGGCTGGCAAACCTGGGCCCCTTCAGCCATTAAATTTTACGAAGAGGGTTTAATGCCTCATCCCATGAGTCGGGACGATCTTGCCACAGTTAAACAAGATTTTGTTCAGGCAGCTAAACGCGCCGAGAGAGCAGGTTTTAAGGCCATTGAGCTCCATGGTGCCCATGGCTATTTGATCCATCAATTTCTCTCACCATTGTCTAACAACCGGACAGATGAATATGGTGGTTCGCTAGAAAACAGAATGCGCTACCCCCTTGAAATACTGGCCGCTGTAAAACAAGCGCTGTCACAGGATATCGTTGTAGGTATGCGTATCTCAGCGGTAGATTGGGCTCCTGGTGGGTTAACCATTGAAGAGAGCATTACTTTTTCACAGGAATGCGAAAAATTAGGCGCAGGCTTTATTCACGTCTCCACAGGTGGCCTTGTGGCCCATCAACAAATACCTGTGGGGCCAGGCTATCAAGTGGAACATGCTCAAGCCATTAAAAATAACGTATCTATTCCTACCATGGCCGTAGGGCTCATTACCAACGCCCTACAAGCCGAAACCATTTTAAAATCAGAACAGGCGGACATGATCGCAATTGCCCGTGCAGCTCTGAAAAACCCCCATTGGCCATGGAGCGCTGCCTTAGAGCTGGGTGATAAACCCTTTGCGCCACCGCAGTACCAACGCGCTAGATAATTAAGCCAAGCTCGTCATTTTTAAAAGGGGAAGTGTACTTCCCCTTTTTTATTCCCCTCAATCACTAAAACGGTAAATGGCTTAATCACTTCTCATCTTTACAATCTTTACAAATCTTTTAATTACTTTTGTGAGTAATCTCGTTACTATATTTCTAAAAAATAATGATAACTGTACCAATCACTTTTCTTAATCTCAGGGGAGAGAACAGTATGGCAGAATCATCACAGATTCGTGTGTTCGCAACAAGTCATTATCAAATGGCTTTTCAGGGCCTTAAAACAATTATAGAAAGTACCCAACGCCCTATACATTGGCTAGGTCATGAACCACCAAGCCATTCAATCCTATCAACCTTAGAGCGTAAAAAGCCCAATGTGTTAGTGGCAGATCCCAGTATCTTGCAGTTAGATTTCAACTTACCAAAAAAACTACAAGAACTCTCTATTGGTTTACTGATCATGATTCCTGATCGCGATCTTGCTCAGCAAGAGTCCTTGTTTAAAGCAGGCGCTAAAGCGGTATTAACTTGGAACGAAACTTCTGGTACTTTTATTTCCGCCTTAGAGCAAGTGGCACAATTAAAAATATGGTTTTCTCCTGAGCTGGGAATGAGGTTAATGAATCGTATTATTAATGGTCATGGCGATGAGGCTATTTCAGACGATGCGTTACACATCGGGCAACTCAGTAATCGTGAAAAACAAATCATTGTGTATGTCCTTCGCTATCCTGACGCCACCACAGACAGTTTAGCCAGGTACTTGCATTTAAGCCCCTCTACAGTAAGAAATTATTTATCAGATATTTATAAAAAACTGGAGATTAAAGGAAAAGCTGCTTTAATTGCTTTCTCTCACGTAAATCAATTATTTATTCATCCATATAATTAAAGATCCTTAAGAGATGACATTTGTCATAACAATAAAAGGATAGCTCTCCTCATAAAATTAGGATGATTATCCCTGTTGAAGCAACAGGAAAGCGCCTAAGCTGAATAGACATCGAATAGCGATGGATCAATTAGGAGAACTACAATGATTTACCTTCAATCTTTATTGGACGATTTCAAATCTTTTCTGCAACAAGAGGACGGTGTCACGGCTATTGAATACGGCTTAATCGCCTCCTTAATCGGACTTGCCATCATTGCCGGAACCACTCTACTTGGTACGAACTTAAATGCCAAGTTCACCACCATCGCAACAACCATCGCAGCAGCCATATAACTCACCCATGAGGAGAAAATGAACGGTTCATTTTCTCCTTGAGTCTATGCTTACGCTAAAAAAACACATCATCTCAATTTTAAGTCAGCAAAAAAGCTGGTGGTGGATCTGGTTTATCTCTCTATTAAGCGCTTTGGTATTAGGCCGATTCTTATTTTTCTCTCACGCCAACACCACCACCCTTTTGGTGGCTAACAAAGATCTTTCAATTGGTCACTTGATAACACAAAATGATCTAACCCCAAAGCCTTGGCCAGTAGAGAGTCTTCCAAATGGTTATTTTTTAAATAGCAGTCCACTTATTAACCAAAGAATTACCAATGAGGTTAATCAGGGCCTACCTATAGTTAGTCATAACATCAAATCCGCCACCTTTCCTCACCTCTCCAAGCAGCAAAACAGATTAATGACATTCACAGTCAAAGACAGTGATATTGATACAGAATTACTAACCCAAAGGTCACTCATTGATCTTTGGTACCGTGAGAACCGCGATGCCCAGCGCACGATTATTATTCACAATGTCGCAATAGCCCATCTTCACCGTAAGGCCCTTGAACATGAGGTACAAGTTACCGTTGAGCTCACTAATCAAGAATTAAGCGAGCTTCCTCAGATCAACAATAACTGGCAGCTAACGCTATTACTTCACCCTGATCAGCAACACTTACAAAAAACCCATCAAGCACAACCTGTTGAAATCATTCGGGGAGTGATTCCATGACATGCCTTGATTCAAGTTATGAAAAGGGGAGTATCAGTATCATCACACTTTTATTGTTACCTCTATCAATTACTGTATTTTTAATGGTAATTATTTTGGGGCAATTGATAGAGCAGCGTATTAATCTTGATCGGGCCTTAGATGATGCTGCTCTTGCTGCAGCCTTTGAGCTTGATCAAACGCCGCAAGGTTTTCTTCGTGCTCAAACGCTCATTAATTCGTTGTTGTCACATAGCCAGATCTCTCCTGCAATAGATTTATCGCAAATCAATATTACTTTTGGGCCCTGTCCTCATCTGTTAAGCCCCTTGGATGGTATTGTTAATCAAACACAAACTGTATGTAACTTTGTTTCTACACAAAATGCCATGAATCAATCTCAAGGCCTGATCTATGTGGCCATTGACAGTGGTTTGCAAATGACAGGCAGCTTACTCTTTTATTTATCTTCGCTTCTGCCCACTTCACAGCTAAGCCAAATCCACTCTCTGGCTATTGCAGGAAGAATCACTCCCTATTCGGCGAGATTAAGTCAATGAGTTGTCGTGAGGAGGGCTTGAGCAGTTTAGAACTTATTTTAGTGATTCCTCTATTGTTTGTTCCTCTTTGGATAGGACTAAAGAGCGTCACCCTACAAACTTACCGTATTCAATTGATTGCTCAAGCAGAATCTCTTGCGCGCCACTTGTCTTTAACACCTGCTTCTCAATGGCCCAGTGATGCTCTCTCAACTGTTCCTCTTAATAGCCTCCTATCCAACCATATAATCTTAAGCAGTATTCAATATTCCGTGAATTGCTATAACGCTCAAGGACAGCTCTTTACCACTGGGAACTGTGCTATCACCAATCCACTTCCTCCCACCTACATTGAAGTAAAACTGATCGCCTCTTTTTCCAATCAAATGACGATTAGCGTACTCTCTGATTGGTTACGTTATGCAAACTAATACGCGTTCACAACAAGGAGTCATGGCCTTAGAGTTTGCATTGGTTATACCTATTTTTTTAGCACTGGTTCTTTTTTATTGGCAAAGTACATTATGGCTCTGGGATAGTATGAGTAACCTGTGGTTCTTTTGGCGCGCCAGTCGTTTAGAAAGTACTGTTCTTCTCCCTACTGATCAATTAATCACTACTCTCACCACCAATAGCCAAGGACAAAGCATATTACTGGCGCAATCGATGACAAATACCCATACTCTGTCTATTTCTCTGATTAATGCACTAGGGCAATTTGTTCAACCACCGAGTAACTTCTCTGCTAGCACCAATCAATACAACTGCCAAAACAATATTCTCGTATCCTGCTACACAACTATTGAACTTACGCTCTGTCAAGACGCCTCTCAAGCGTGTCAACCTCTAAGTTGGCAATGGCAAAGCTTCAACTTTAATATCACCGTCCCATTAACGATGTTATCCATTAGCCGACCTATTGAGGCGGCTGGAGGCTTTTTTTAGGGAGTACACATGGATTTAACTTTTCTGAGACATCAATTACATCAACAAATTATTGATCATCCCAGAATGATGCAATTGGTTAAACTACCTGAAGACAATAAAAGACGGGTATTGAAAAGCTGGATACAAGACTCACTTATTGCTCATCAATCTACCTTAACCAAGGAACAAACTGAAGAACTAAGCCATGATTTAGAGAACGAAATACTGGGGCTAGGCCCACTTGAGGCATTACTGTTAGACCCTACGATTAGTGACATTTTGGTCAACGGCCCAAAGCAAATTTATGTGGAAAAACAAGGTCAACTGATTTTGCATACCGCCACTTTTGATGATGCACACCATGTAAAATACACTATCGATAAAATCATTTCTCCGCTTGGACGACGTTTAGATGAAAGTCATCCAATGGTAGATGCACGCCTTAAGGATGGTTCGCGTTTAAATGCCATATTGCCCCCCCTTGCTATCAATGGTCCCATACTCTCTATTCGCCGTTTTAATCATGGACAAAATATTCACTTTACACAACTGATTAACCACCACAGCCTAACTAAAGCCATGGCTGATTTGTGCTCGAGCTATGTCGAACAAGGGGCCAATATTCTCGTCAGTGGCGGAACAGGATCAGGTAAAACCACATTTTTAAATATCCTAGCCTCACAGATTCCCACGCATGAGAGAGTTATCACCATAGAGGACGCCGCAGAGTTACGAATACGTCATCCCCATATTGTCAGTCTTGAAACAAAACCCGCCAACACCGAAGGAGAAAAGGAAATCACAGGCGAGCAACTATTAAAAAATGCGTTGAGAATGCGTCCTAACCGTATTTTATTTGGTGAACTGCGTGGTAGAGAAGCTTGGGATCTTATGCAAGCCATGAATACCGGTCATCCAGGCTCCATGACGACTATCCACGCCAATAGCGCTCAGCATGCCCTGATTCGCCTTGAACAACTGATTGTTAGTTTCCATGATTACAGCGCCAGTAAGCTTAATGATCAACTCAAACAAACGGTGGATGTGGTAATTCATTTAGAGCGAACATCATCAGGACAAAGGCGGGTGGTCTCCATTAACGAATTACACCCCAAAAAGCAATCCGCTCTTGTCCCTTTATATTATTTTAATGGCAGTGATTTTATCCGCACTTCAAGACAGTCTAAATACCACAGCCTAACTTCACGGATTTTCTTATGACAGTGTTAACTCTTCTTTTTTTCTGCACCAGTATTCTCTCTCTGGTGATCGGATTAATACTGATAAAAATCACTCTTTTACAGCATAAGAGAGTGTCACATCCTTCATTGTCTTTACCTTTTCATCTTAACGATGTCACCGACGACTCCTCACAAAAACCATTATTGTTATCTCGATTATTTACATTTCACCAACCAAACGTCTCCACAGAACAATGGTGTCGCTTTTTTGATCTATTGTGTTTCTCCCTAAAAAGTAGCCTTACACTTCGTCAAGCACTGGGCTCGTTGGTAACTCGTGTTAACTCGCCGCTCAGTCACGGAATAGATCAAGTACTTCATCAACTAGAACTTGGTGCATCAGTCATTGATGCCCTTAAGCACTGGCACAACAACTTACAAGATCCTTTATTAAAGCGCTTTATTTTTATTGTTGAGCTACATGAACTCACCGGGGGAGATATCGTGCGTTTACTGCAGCAATGGACTCCACAACTGCGCCAGGCTGAACAGGTGGTGTTAGAAGTTAAGCAAAGTACCAAAGAAGCTCGTGCCTCTGGCATCATTCTTTCACTATTGACCCCATCTATCGCACTCATCACTGGATATTTTCATCCTCAACTCTGGCGCTCTACCCTAAACTCTCAGCAAGGAATACAACTCCTTTTGATTACGCTACTTATCTGGTTAGTGGGTTGCCTGTGGACTTATCAACTCACGCATATTACACGCTCAAAATAATGACTCTTATTCAATTTACCTTAAAACTAGTCACCCAATCCTCCCTTTCACCTGATCTTTCTTTACTGCTGTATCACAGGGGATGGGATACGGATATTAAACAGCAACGTATTCAGCTTTTCAGTAAACAGTTCTTTTACTTAACTGAACTTCTGTTCACAATTGGCATATCCCTAGAGTTCTATCAAGCAAGTGCCGTGGCTCATATACTTCTTACGCTTGCGCTGTGCAATGTATTACTCATGCTTGGCTTTTTTAAGCAGCGTGAAAGCATGAGACTTATTAACATTAATCAAGCGCTCGCTGCGGTACTTGAAGGATTGATGCTCTGTAATGGAGCTGGCCTTTCCATTCCCCAGAGTATTGAGCGCTTAAGTCAGTTTCTTGATAAACACAACGTATTAAAACGAGAATGGCTAATGGCCTGTCATCAATTACAATCTGGATTGAATCTTAATCACGTATTGGATGCACTGTATCAACGAAACCCCACGAGAAACCTAGAGCGCCTCATCCTGCTGTTAAAAAGCCAATATCGCTATGGTCATGAATTAGAACAAGGATTGTTAGATGAAATAAAAATACATCAGCAAGATGAGTTGCAAGCTATTCGATCAACCCACGCTACACTCAATTTAAAATTACTGATGCCCATGCTAGGTTGTTTTTTACCGTCGATCATCATGATGATCCTTATCCCATCACTCACGGATCTCGTTCATTTTTTTAACTAGTTATGATCAAGCTAAAAAAAACAAAACCGCGTAGATAGCCATTAGTGGGCCAGCTACGCGGTGAAATAAGCACTAGCAAATAATGACACAAAGCGTATTAAAAAGAGGCTACCACTCCATTAGATCTTGGATCACTCGCTCCTTCAAAAATACCACTGGGATGACGAACAACTGCTCCTGCATGACCCACTGTCTCATCATAGTCGTTGAGTAGTTCAACATCATGGCCACGGCGTTTTAGCTCATCCACCAACTCTTTAGGGAAGCGAGACTCAAGCTTTAACGTATCTGAGGTCTGCCCCCAAGTGCGGCCCAGCAACCAACGAGGCGCACTGACAGCTTGTTGTAACGGTTGACCAAAAATCACATGGCGCGTAAAAACCGCCGCCTGTGTTTGTGGTTGTCCATCACCACCCATGGTGCCATAAACCATTACTCGTCCATCCTTAAGCTTAACTGCCGCAGGATTTAGTGTATGAAAAGGTTTCTTATAGGGCGCTAAAGCCAGTAGATGCTCAGGATTTAAACTAAATGAAGCACCTCTGTTTTGCCAATTTAAGCCGGTGGTTGGCAGTACACAACCGCTGCCATACTCATGATAAATACTTTGAATAAAAGAAACAGCAAGGCCATTATTATCAATTGCCCCTAACCAGACTGTGTCAGCTGGACCCTTGCCCTGCCCCCAAGGTAACGCTTTATCGAGTGTAATCCCTTGGGCACCGGCCAAGAGATGCTCATCACTGACAATATCTTGAGCAGGAATGGGTGCCGCATCAGGATCGGTGACAAAACGGTCTCTCAACTTAAAGGCTTGCTTAGTGGATTCCACCAACAAATGAACGTAATCTGCACTTTCTTCCTTAATATTTTGCCAACCAAAGCGCTCGGCAATACCAAGGATTGCAAGGGAAACAGCGCCTTGGGTGGGTAAACTCATGTTATAAACCGTTCCCCACTGTGAACGTAAATAAAGCGGATTAACGCGTTGCGCTTCATAGCGCTCAAGATCGTGTAAGGTTAAGGGCGAACCTATGGCGGCTAAATCTTTGGCAATATCTTGCGCTAAAGCGCCACGATAAAAGCTATCAAGCCCTTCGCTGACGAGTCGTTGCAAAGTGTTAGCGAGTTTTGGTTGACGAAATCTCGCCCCAATTGCAAAGGACTTTCCCTGATCAAGAAAAGTCTCTGCAAAACCAGGCTGGTTAATGAGTTCTGGCAATTTCTTTGCTGTGAGTAGCGATTGACTGGGCGTTACTGGAATGCCCTCTTGGGCATAATGAATGGCATCTTTAAGTAAAGTTGCAAGATTGAGCTTACCACCTCGTTCTTGACTAATATCAAGAGCCGTCTTCCAACCACCTACCGTTCCTGCCACTGTATTGGCTGCCCAGGGACCCCGAAAAGGGATACTCTTCATACCCTGTTTGGTATAGGCCTCAATGGTGGCGTTGCCAGCCGCACCCCCACAGGCACGAATAGCAACAGGCTCGCCATCCGGCGGGATAATGACCCAAAAGCCATCACCGCCAATACTGTTCATATGAGGATATACGACAGCAATGGTGGCCGCTGCGGCCACCATTGCTTCAATGGCATTACCTCCTTGCCTGAGAATCGATAAACCTGCCTGTGAAGCGAGGGAATGGGGGGAGGTCACCATTCCTTGAGTACCATAAACTGTGTTGAGCATGCCTTTTCCTTAACAATAACGTACTTTACGGCGTAAGGGTTTTAAGACAAAGAGAGCCAGTAACGCAGCCACGATATCAAGTGTGATCACAACTGCAAACACTGGCAGCCAACTTTGAGTGGCCTCATGCAACTGAGCGGCCACAGGTCCACCTAAAATCGAACCTACCCCTTGCGCCATGTACAACAATCCATAATTACTACTGGCGTGTTTCTCGCCAAATGAATCCGTTAGTGTAGATGGAAATAAAGAAAAAATCTCGCCCCAACCAAAAAAAACTACACCTGTTAATAAGACAAACAGTAAAGGATCCGCTCTAAACTGTAACCAGGCCAACATGGCAAGCCCTTCCATTAAAAAGGCGATAAACATAGTGTTTTCACGGCCAATACGGTCAGAAACCCAGCCAAAGAAAGGACGAGTTAAGCCATTGGTAATGCGGTCAACGGACAGAGCAAGAGGCAGTGCTGCCATACCAAACACCAGTACATTGGCCACACCAAAGTCACGCGCAATCGCTGCTGTTTGAGAGATCACCATTAAGCCTGAGGTAGAGAGCATGGTCATCATAATAAACATGAGCCAAAAAAGCGGGGTTTTGAGCATCACGTTCGCAGCTACACCGCGAAGAGAGACACTTTCAGCGCCCAAATGGGCTGCTTTTTGAGTTGTGGGCTGTTTTAACCCTTGCGCCGCAACGACGCCCACCAAGGCAAAAATAAGGCCGTAAACAAATAGGGTAGATTGATAGCCGTAATGGGCAATACCGTAAGACACTGGAAAGGTGGTTAAAAAGGCACCAAAACCATACCCTGCAGCCACCATGCCCACTGCAAAACCCCGTCGATCAGGGAACCATTTAACCATCTGGGAGATAATACCAATATAGACAATTCCGGTTCCCACGCCACCCACGAGGCCATAGGTGAGATATAACCCTGTTAAGGTATGGATATAAGAGGCCATGACCCAGCTCAAACCACTTAAGAGCGTACCAATTGAAATTAAAAAACGTGGGCCAAATCGATCCACAAAATATCCCTGTAGCGGGGAGAAGAAAGTTTGAATCACAATTAATATAGAAAAGGTAATTTGAATTTCTGGCAGTTTAGCGCCAATACTTGCCATCAAAGGCTTAGTAAACAATGTCCAGGTATATTGTGGGCTGGCAATGGCCATCATACAGACCACACCAAGTACCAATTGAATCCAACGGGTCGAACCTTTAAAAATGTCAGGTAGTGACTCCGACTTTAAACCAGCAACTGTGCTCATGGAATATTTCCCCTTGTTAATTAAATGGAAGAATTGATTTAACCCAAGCAACTCTCATGCCAGAACAAAATATTGATAGCGTGACGCTCTTAAAGCGTGCAAAAGCAGACTTTTATTTAAGAGGTTGATTCAGAATAGTGCGTTGTAAGAGGTTTTGTCTATTTGCGGCGCAATAAGAGTGCATTGGTGACCACGCTCACCGATGAGAAGGCCATAGCAAAACCCGCCAGCACCGGACTTAAATAGCCCGTCGCTGCTAGAGGAATGCCAATGACATTATAGAAAAAAGCCCAAAAGAGGTTTTGTTGAATGGTTTTCCAAGTCTCTTTTGATAAATGAATTGCCTCTGCTACCAAACGTAAATCAGGCCGTAATAAGGTAATAAAAGCAGCAGAATTGGCCACATCCGTTCCAGAACCCATGGCAATACCGACATTGGCCTGCGCTAGGGCGGGCGCGTCGTTGATGCCATCCCCAACCATGGCAACCACCTCATGCTGTTGTTGCCAACCCTTCAGTATTTCGAGTTTTCTCTCAGGCGTTAAATTAGCAAACACTTCCTTAATACCAAGTTGTTGCGCGACCTCTTGGGCGGCACGCTGATGGTCTCCCGAGAGCATCGCCACAGTTAAATGTAATGCTTGAAGTTGTTCAATAGCCTCTTGTGCTTCCAGTCGAACTGGATCGGTAAAACCCAAAGAGGCCACCACCTCCTCTTCACCGCTGTCTTTAATTCTGATTAACAGCGATTGTGTGTAATTAACAGAATAATCAAAGTTGTCTTTGAAAAACACCTGCAACGCTTTGTCTTCTTGATGTTCAACACTGCTACGACTGACTAAGCGGTAACGCTCAATCACATCATTAATCGCTATTTTACCCTCCACCCCCTGGCCCACCAAAACTGTGGACTCCTGACAGTTGAAGGCGTTGATGTTATGTGCTGCTGCATAGTTAAGAACAGCGCTCGCTAAGGGATGGGTAACCCCAGTTTGTAATGCGGCAGCAATTGCGAGGGCGTGATCGACTAAGAAAGACTCTGCCACCTGAATCTGTGTCAGTTGTGGTGCACCTTGAGTAAGAGTGCCTGTTTTATCAAAGACCACTCTCGTAATTCGATGAGTTTCTTCAAGGGCACTGGCATCGCGAATTAAAATCCCCCTTTGCGCTGCCATGCCAGTGCCCACCATAATGGACACTGGAGTAGCAAGACCTAAGGCGCATGGACAAGCAATTACTAAAACAGAGACCGCACGAATGAGCGCGATATCCATACCCAAACCTAAATAATATCCAACACAATAAGTCACTAAGGCGATTAGAAGCACCACTGGCACAAACACCTGACTTACACGGTCCACAAGACGCTGAATAGGTGGCTTATTACTCTGCGCTTCAACCACTCGCTCAATAATTTTAGCTAAGGTGCTGTTATGAATCTCACTGGTGACCTGCACGACTAACCGGCCCATACCATTTAAGGTTCCGGCCAAAACCTTATCACCTTTTTGTTTAATGAGAGGAGTACCCTCGCCGGTAATCAGCGACTCATCTACCTCACTCTCACCCTCTTCAACAACACCATCGCAACCAATACGCTCTCCCGCTGGCACTAAAATACGGTCTCCGGGCATCAAGTATTCCGTAGCAATTAAGCGGTTAAACCGAGGCGGACGACCCGGATCAATTAACCGCGACATATCTGGTCGCAAAGACTGGAGAGAGCGAATGGCCGAGCTCGCTTCATGGCGAGCACGATGCTCTAAATATTTGCCCAAAGAGACCAGAGTAATCACCACTGCACTGGCTTCAAAGTAAGTTTCATGACTCTCTACAACAAGCCACTGATAAAGGCTCAAACCATAAGCTGCCAGGGTACCAAGACTCACCAAGACATCCATATTCGCGGAGGCGTGAATGATCTGGCGCCATGCGCCAACTAAAAAGCGTCGCCCAATATAAAATTGCACTGGCGTAGCGAGAAGAAAGGCCAGTAAATTAGGTAGCATCCACTGAGGATGAATAAAAGAGGTGAGCATTGAAACAATCAATGGTGCGGACAAGAGAACGCTGATCAATAGTGAACGATACTCACGATCTATTTCAGCTTGAATGCGCTCATCCTCTTGGTGAAACACATCCTGCTGGCGAAGCTCTGCGCCATAGCCCGCAGCCACGACTGCGCGCACCAATTGGCTATCGATGCCTTCGACTACGCCTTCCTCGACGACCACCTCGGCGCTTTCAGTGGCAAGATTGACCGTCGCTTGTTTTACACCAGAGACTTTAGCAAGAGCCGCCTCAACATGCGCGACACAGGAAGCACAGGTCATACCAGAGACAGCAAGATGTTTTTTCATGGAGAAATAAGTGTTACTTAGAAAAGTATTGTTTTATTGTAGAATAGTGTCATGAATTTGTCAGTCTCTAATCTTAGTTGCCAGCGCGGTGAGCGTTTATTGTTTGAGAACATTTCTTTTGAATTGAATCCTCATCAATGGTGTCACGTTACAGGTGAGAATGGTGCCGGTAAAACCAGTTTACTGCGCCTGTGCGCCGGGCTCACTAACCCCTTATCAGGATTAATTAAGTGGGGAGGTATTCCTTTAAAAGAGGATACTGATCGCTTTCACCAAGATACCCTGTATCTAGGACACGCTAACGCCCTTAAAGAGGAGCTCTCTCCTCTTGAAAACCTACAACTAATGAGTCAATTAGATGGTTCACCCGCCACTGAAGAGGCGATTTTAACTGTACTCGATAGATGGGGATTATTGGGCCGCGAAGAGTTACCCGTCAGAGTCTTATCAGCTGGGCAGCGCCGCCGCGTCCTCTTGTCACGTCTAACGCTCAAGCCTTGTCCCTTATGGATTTTAGATGAACCCTTTAACGCCCTCGATCGGCGAGCCATACAGACGTTGTACGAATTATTTAATCAGCATCTTGAACAAGGTGGACTGTTACTCATTACTAGTCACCAGGCCATAGAGATGACAGATGGAATGAGTGTTAACCTATGAATCTCTTCACAACAGTATTTATTATGGTTCGCCGCGACCTCATCTTAGCGCTGCGCCATAAATCTGAATTACTCACGGCGCTCTTCTTCTTTGTGATAGTGGTCAATCTCTTACCCTTAGGCGTGGGACCTGATCCTAAGTTGTTGAGTAAAATCGCGCCGGGCGTACTCTGGATTGGGGCTTTACTTGCTACCTTGCTTGGCCTTCCACGCTTATTTGCTCATGATTACCAAGATGGGTCACTAGAACAACTGTCCTTATCGCCTCATTCTTTTACCTTGATTGTATTGGGTAAAATCATGGCACATTGGTTGGTGGCGGGACTCCCTGTGGTGTTGATTACGCCATTTCTTGGAATTCAATTCAATTTATCTGGTCCAATAATAGCTGTCATGATGGCAACCCTCCTTCTGGGGACCCCAGTTTTGTCCTTAATTGGCTCAATTGGTGCCGCCTTAACTTTAGGCGTACGGGGCGGAGGAGTGCTGTTATCATTACTGATTTTACCGCTTTACATCCCTGTCTTGATTTTTGGGGCGGGAGCTGCGGAAGCGTATCGCTCAGGACTTGATATGTCTGGGTACTTTTGGTTATTGGCAGCTCTTGATATATTGGCTTTATTTTTCGCTCCTTGGGTCAGCGCCGTTGCCCTTAAGGTCGCTTTAGAATAGGAAACAAGAAGAATGAATTGGTTTAAATACGCCTCACCCGCGAGTTTTTATCCTTTAGCAGGTAAACTAATTCCTTATTTTGCTGCCATCACTGTTGTGTTGTTGGCAATAGGGCTATGGATTAGTTTTTTTGTGGCTCCCACCGATTTTCAGCAAGGCGAAGGTTACCGAATTATTTTTGTTCATGTACCCGCAAGTTGGATGTCGATGTTTATTTACTGTGTCATGGCCTTTTGGTCAGCCTTAGGATTGATTTTTAATACTCGCCTGTCAGGCATGATGACCCAAGCCCTTGCTCCCACTGGGGCTTTATTTGCCTTTCTCTCTCTTGTCACAGGCTCCTTATGGGGTAAACCCATGTGGGGTACCTGGTGGGTTTGGGATGCAAGGCTCACTTCTCAATTGATTTTATTTTTCTTGTACTTAGGCTATCTAGCACTGACCTCTGCCATTGATGATTCCCGTCGTCGTGATAAGGCAGGTGCGATCCTCTCACTGGTTGGCGTCGTCAACGTTCCGATTATTTATTTTTCAGTGATTTGGTGGAATACCCTCCATCAAGGAGCCTCAGTGTCAATGACCAAAGCGCCGACCATGGCCCATACCATGCTAATGGGTATGTTGATTATGGCCCTTGCTTTTTGGGGTTACACCATAGCGATGGGACTTAAACGGGTGCGTTGTATTATTCTTGAACGAGAAATGTCTAGCGAATGGATTAAAAAAAATGCAGTGGAATAGCTTTTCAGACTTTATTCATATGGGTGGGTATGGACTTTATGTATGGGGTAGCTTTGGTATTTGTGCGCTGGCCATGATCATAGAACCTCTAATACTTCAATCACGTAACCAAAAAATAAGACGTCAAGTTAAACGCCAAGGAGGACAACCGTGAAGCCCCGTCAAAAACGTTTGTTATTTATTGTAGGTGGTATGTTGGTACTGGCCGTTGCGGCCAGTTTTGTGGTCAAAGCTTTCCGCAGTAATTTGGTTTTCTTTTACACACCGACCCAGATCGCCAATGGAGAAGCCCCTCATGATCGCGCCTTTCGTATTGGTGGATTAGTCAAACAAGGGACTCTCAAACATGAAGGAGTCGTTTCCTATTTTATTGTTACTGACACCCGTAGAGATTTTCCAGTGAGCTACACTGGTATTTTGCCTGACCTCTTTAAAGAGGGGCGCGGCGTTGTGGCTGAAGGAAAACTTGAAAACAGCGGCGTATTTGTAGCCTCTGAAGTGCTGGCCAAACATGATTCAAACTATATGCCACCTGAGGCCAAAGCTGCCTTAGATCAAGCAAAACAGGTGGAAGAAACCTCTAAAACCCTCAAGATGAATTAATTAGACATAACGGTGAATAAAGCCAAGCGACCCTCAATCAAGGGGTCACTTGGTTGATTAACACTTGAATATTTTGACTACCTGGCTTAACAGGATTACTTTTTCCGATTAAATCTCCACTTGAGGGTGTGGCTGAACCTGAATGGCTAATTTTGGCTTCAATGGTCACTTCATTAACCGTACTTATATTGAAGTTAGGGCTCATGGCCATATTCTTAGTTAACTCAAAATGATAGGGTAATTGAGAGGCAGGAATTCTAAGGACAGCTAGCGGCATTCTTGGACCCTGGGTCGCCCGAGCGAAAATAAACACAATCTCCTGACCACTTACTTTTGAGCGTAATTTCTCATCCAGGAACACTGTTCCACTCACCGCAGTGGCTTTCACATCAGCACTACTTGAAGCGAGTGTTTCAGGGGCACTCACAGGACCCTCTTGTCCCTGAAAATCATTCATGGTCATTGCCGATAAATGCTGCTTAATTCGCGCTTGGTTGATACTGTCTAACACGAACTTAGCATCTGAGGATGAGGGATCCATCAAGGGAACCAGTTTTTTCCAGCTCTCTTCCGCCCCTTTATAATCCTTCTGAGCAAACAAGAAACCACCATGTAAATACAATCCCTTTGGATTGCCTGGTTCTAACTTTAATACCTTGGCCACCAGAACCTGAGAATGAACAAAACCTTTATCTTCACCACTTGCCACCAATGCCTCAGCATAATCAGCCATCAGACTTGGGTCATCATTCATGGTGGACTCAATATGTGCAAAGGCGTTCACCGCATCAATGGGTCGGTTAAGGGTCATGTAAGAGTGTCCGAGCATCGCCCAGCCCTTAGGATCATTGGGGTTTTTAGCAAGTTTTGCCGCGAGCCCTTCAACCATCGCAGTGATTTGCCCCTCACTTAAGGCCGCATTCTCTGGTTTGAATACGTCCAAATGGCCTCGCCACAGGTAAAAAGAAACACTCAGTATTGGAATGAGGACAATCGCTCCCCAAATCCAGCGTCGATCAGTTTTGTTTTCTGTAAGCGCATGCTGTTCTGCAGTATCTTCCAATAAGCGGCGTTGAATTTCACTACTGGCTTGCTCAAAATCTTCCTGGGCCATGGAACCTGCTTTAAGCTCCTCTTGTAACTCAGCCAACTGGTCACGATAAACGGCGATATTCAATGCCCTTTGGTTGTCGTTAACTCGACTCTGGCGTCTTGTCACCCAAAAAAGAACAGCCATGATAATCACGAGAAGAACGGCTGCGGTAATAATAAAAGAAATCATAAGTTACTCACCTAAAAGTTCACTGGCTTGCTGTTGTTGTTGAGCCGACAAGGGAGCCTCTTCCTCTTGCTTATTGCGTTTTTTAACCACAACAATTAATACACCAAGCGCCACCAACAGTAATAAAAAAGGACCAAACCACAGGGCATAGGTGGTGGCGTCTACAGGGGGCTTGTAACGAATAAAGTTGCCGTAGCGCTGAACCATGTAATCAGTGATTTGTTTATCCGTTTTGCCCTGGGCGATTAACTGGCGTATTTCTTCGCGTAAATCTTTAGCAAGATCAGCATCGGACGCCGCCAAAGATTCATTTTGGCAAACGAGGCATCGCATATCTTTGGCAAGATCAATGAGACGCGCTTCAGTCACAGGATCACGGGCAACGGGCGTCGCCTCTTTTGATAAAACAGAGGTAGACAACAAAAGAGCGCAAAGTAAAGTAAATATTATTTTCATTGCTGGAGATCTTTGATTAGAGGCAGTATCGTATTTTTAAGGGCATCATCAGTAATAGGGCCAATTTGTTTGTAGCGTATAACCCCTTTTTTATCGATGACATAGGTTTCAGGTACCCCATAAACCCCGTAATTGATGCCTACTCTGCCATCTAGATCAACAGCAATTTTGGTGTAGGGATTGCCATAGTTAGTTACCCATCCCTCCCCATCTTGTGGGCGGTCTTTATAATCAAGGCCAATTAAAGGAACCTTGTAATCACGGGCGAACTTCAACAAAATAGGATGCTCGTCACGACAAGAGACGCACCATGATGCCCAAACATTGAGTAACCAAACTTGTCCCAGAAAATCTCGTGGTGAGAGAGTCTGGTTATTCCCCAATTGGGGCAAAGTAAAGTCAGGAGCAGATTGATTAATTAAGGGTGAGGGAACTTCATGGGGATCATGGCGCAGTCCCAACCCCATAAATGCCACCAAGCCCACAAACACCAAGAGTGGAATGGCATACCACAGATTGATGGATTTTCTCATGCTGCTTTTTTCTCCTTTCTGGCTTGGATACGATAGCGTTTGTCACTGGCTGCAACAATTCCGCCCAAGGCCATAAAAAGACAGCCAGCCCAAATCCAACTGACAAAAGGTTTAACATAAACACGCATACTCCAGGAGCCATCACCCAAAGGCTGACCAAGAGAGACATAAATATCGCGGGCGATAGTGGAATGGATCGCCGCTTCCGTAGTGGGCATAGCGGAAGAGAAATAGGATCGTTTTTCTGGAAATAATTGGCCATCTAATTGACCATTATTGGCATAAGTCACCGTTCCTCTGACTGCGCTGTAATTGGGGCCAGGAACTTGTTCAATCCCTACTAGCCGGAACGTGGTACCGTCAACGGTTAAAGTATCACCTGGAGCCATTTTGACATCACGCTCCAGCTCGTAACTCTTAACCATCGTCACACCAATCACGAACAAAGCAAGACCAAAGTGAGCAAATTGCATTCCCCAAAACCAAGCAGGAATGGTAACCATTTTACGCCATGCCCACACTTGTTTAATGACCGCAATAATAATCCACGCAGCAACGGCAATCCCAACGGCAGACATTAAATGAAACTGACCCATCAACAGGGGGACAGCGCCGCCAACAACGATAGCAATCACAAAATCCCAGCGCAGCTCTTTTAATAGTTGCCAAATTTTATCGCGCTTCCAATTGGTCACACTACCAACAGGCAGAACCAACAGTAAAGGCAACATTAATGGAACAAACACCAAATCAAAATAAGGAGGCCCCACAGAGAGTTTCCCCATGTTCATGGCATCAATCACCATTGGATAAATGGTACCCAGTAACACAGAAGCTGCTGCGACCACCAATAGAACATTATTAACGAGTAAGAAAGTCTCGCGAGAAATGAGTTTAAAACTTCCGCCATCGCCGACCTTAGGAGCGCGCCAGGCAAAAAGAGTCAGTGAACCACCAATCACCAAAGCTAAAAAGATTAAAACAAAGATGCCGCGCTTAGGGTCTGAGGCAAAGGCGTGAACAGAAGTTAATACCCCAGAGCGGACAATAAAAGTACCTAACAAGGATAAGGAAAAAGCGCTAATGGCAAGAAGCACTGTCCAGCGTTTAAAGGCGCCTCTTTTTTCCGTGACCACCAATGAATGAATCAAGGCTGTACCCACTAACCAAGGCATGAATGAAGCGTTTTCTACAGGATCCCAAAACCACCAGCCACCCCAACCTAATTCATAGTAGGCCCAATGGGAACCAAAACCAATGCCTAAGGTTAAAAAGATCCAAGCAGCCAACGTCCAAGGACGGGACCATCTTGCCCAAGCTGCGTCAAGTTTGCCTGAAATCAGTGCCGCAATAGCAAAGGCAAAAGCCACAGAGAACCCTACATAGCCCATGTATAGCATTGGTGGATGATAAACAAGGCCTGGATCTTGCAATAATGGATTTAAGTCTCGCCCTTCACTGGCCGCAGGAATCAAGCGGTCAAAGGGATTGGAGGTGAGTAAGATAAACAATAAGAAGCCTAAAACCACCAAACCCAATACTCCCAGAACACGAGAGACCACAGGATCTGGTAGGCGTTGAGAGAAAACCGCCACAGCCGCAGTCCACAATGTTAAAAGCAGCACCCATAAGAGTAGTGAGCCCTCATGCCCTCCCCAAACCGCTGAAAACTTATACTGGATAGGCAACTGAGAGTTCGAGTGTTGTGAAACGTACAACACGGAAAAATCACTAGTTAAAAAGGCGTAGGCGAGACATAAGAAGGACAATCCCACCGATAAAAAGAGCAAGATTGCCAAGGGGCGAGACAACGTAATCCAAAGCGTTGATCCACGCTGAGCGCCTGCTAGAGAAAAAAACGACAAAAACAAAGACAAACACAAAGCAATAATTAGTGCGAAGTGACCAAGTTCAGGAATCATTCTTTTATAACCTTTCTAAAATCAAATTACAGTTTACCTTGAGATGAGCGCTCACGCTATAATTGATTAATATCTATCATTTCAGTTCCGGGAGATTACCATGTTTCAACATATTCTTATCCCTATTGATGGTTCCGCACTGTCCCATAAAGCCTTAAGTGGGGGCATTGCCATGGCCAAAGAGCTAAAAGCCAAAATTACCATTTACTCGGCCGTTGTCGAGTTTCTCCCAATGACAGAATTTGCCGTTGAAACACCACAAAGCGTCATGGAAGAATTAGAAAAAGAGACCAATAAACACCTACAGAAAGCCCAAAAGGAAGCAGAGGCAGCAGGTGTTATTTGTAATGTTGTCAAAAGTACAGAATTTTCCCCCTATCAAGGTATTATCAATACAGCAAAAGCAGAAAAATGCGATCTTATATTAATGGCTTCACATGGTCGCCGCGGCTTAACAGGATTTCTTTTAGGCAGTGAAACACAAAAGGTACTCACTCATTCAGAAATCCCAGTGCTCGTCTATCGCTAAGCTATTGCATGGGTCCTGGGGGGACCAAGGGTAAGCGCTGCCAAGCGCCTGGACAAGACTTAACCTGCGGATAAACCCCTTTGTTATCAGGACAGTAAAAATATCCATCATTTGAAATGCCAAGACTCTGTGATGGTGGCGGGGGAGAACTAAAATTACCACTAGGTGCGATATAAGTTGTTCCCTGAGGCGTCACTGGTGGTGATGGCGGCTGCGTCACCACTACCGTTGGTGCTGGAGGGTAATATAAGGGAGCGTAATAAGGAAAAGGCGCCCAGAAAGGGTCACCCCAAAATGGTGGACCAAACCCGTAACCAAATCCAAAACCCACATAATTTCTTTCAAATCTTTCATGACCATAGTAACCCTCATGACCAGAATAACCACCTCTCCCCTGAAATGCGCCGCTTGGGTGTCCACCACCTGGGTGACCGCCACCAAAAGCTGAAGCATAAACTGATGTTAACAGCAGAAAAAGCAATGTCACTGAATTAAAAAAACTGTAAATAATGGTTTTTTTCATGCTTTTTATCCCAATATACATATATTTTTATGACTAAAGTTTAACCTCTAAGTTCTTATTATCATTGGGAAAAATGTTAATAAAAGTAAATGGTTACTCTTTATAACGAATGGAGTAGGATGCAACAAAAACCTCAACCAACAAAAACAGTAAAGATAAGGAAAAAGAGGCTATACCCACCACAAACGTATCCATTACCAAGCGTGAAAGCTGGATACGCCCTGACACCGTTTCAGTAAAAAAAAGACCCAGCACAGTAAGCCCAATTGATAAACCACAAAAAACGACCAAGGCCATGGAGGTATTAATTAATCTGCCACGAGTGGCAAGATGGCCTAACTCTTTTCGATAGTCCGCTTTATCATGGTGAGGATGAGTCGCATCCTTTAATACACCTTGTAAATGACGTGAACGGTCCACAACCCGTGATAGACGTGAGGTTAAGGCAGATACTAAAGTTGCCACCGCCGTTAATAGAAAAACAGGAGCCAAGGCAAGCTGAATACCCTGACTTAATAAAGGAGGATCAATAGCATTCATGATTAATTAAGTATGTATGAGGCTATTAAAGGAATCACTACAGCACCTAAAATACCATGTAATCCCATAGCAAGACTTGCATAAGTGCCAGCTTCTGGGTGCACACTAAAAGCACGAGAAGTCCCAATACCGTGGGCAGCTAAGCCAATTGCAAAACCTCTTTGCCACCATACTCTCATACCTAAGACATCAAAAACGTAGCGTGCAACAACGGCGCCCATAATGCCAGTAATCACAGCAAACACAGCAGTGAGCGTGGGTGAAGTATGAATACGTTCAGCTACACCCATAGCAATCGGAGCCGTAACAGATTTAGCAATTAACGCACCGACAATATCATCACTCGCCCCCATGTAGCGCGCCACTGTTACCGCTGAAATAATAGAGGTGGCCGCACCGCAAACAAGAGCAATCACCAAGGGAATCATCCTACCCCGTAAACCTCTAAAACCTCGGTAAATTGGAATCGCTAGCGCAACGGTGGCTGTTCCCAGCAAAAAATGTACAAATTGCGCTCCCTGAAAATATTTGTCGTAGGGCATACCAATTATCTCAAGAGCACTGGCCACCAAAATCACCGCAATGGCAACCGGGTTTGCAATAGGTAATCGATTGGTCTTTTGGTAGACAACAAAGCCGATTTGATAAGCTGACAAAGTTAAGATAAGCGCTAATAGAGGGCTTCCTGAGAGATACACCCAAATCTCATGAATTTGAAGATGTTTATTCATGAGGATTGTTCCCACTTAAAATACGTAACACCATGACAGTGACAGCAACCGTTGCAATCACGCTGACAACTAGCGCGGTAAAAACAGCCAGAGCATGCTCCCTTAATTGGGGCAAAAACAAAATCACTCCGGTGGCAGCCGGAACAAACAAAAGGCCTAAGTGTTGACTTAGGCCATCGGCCACCAAACCCATCGCATCAGGAACACGATCGCGCCAAATCAAAAAACCTAACAATAAAACCAATCCTATTACTGGACCAGGAATGGTCTTCAACCACTCATGAGAGATTAACTCTCCCAATCCTTGCCAAAGCAATATTTGAACTAACCCTGAAATCATGACTCAAGAAGAGATCTCAACATCCAGGCTGTTTTCTCATGGATATCCATTCTTTGGGTAAGTAAATCCGCAGTGGGTTGATCGTTGGCTTTATCAGCTAACGCAAAAATTCGTCTTGCCGTAGCGGCTACCTTTTCGTGACCCTTAACCAAGGTTTCTACCATAGCCGTAGCCCTAGGTGGCTTTGCTGGAACATCAGGTAAGCTTGTTAACTTAGCAAACTGAGCATAGGACCCAGGCGCAAAAAAACCTAAGGATCGGATTCTTTCGGCAATAGGATCCACCGCATTCCAAAGCTCAGTGTACTGGGCCATAAACATGGTATGCAAGGTATTAAACTGCGGGCCAGTCACATTCCAATGAAAATTATGGGTTGTGAGGTAGAGCGTGTAGGTATCCGCTAATAGCTGACTAAGACCGTTAGCAATCTCTTGACGCTGTTTTTCTGAAATACCAATTTGAATAGAATTAACCTTAGCCATAACAACACCTCCTATTTCAAATGAAACAGCCTCTTAAGACCAATTAGGTCCTCCACCAGGATCAAAGCCCCCAGCATCCCCGCTGTCCCACGAAGAGCCAGAAGAATCATCCCAAGACCCTGTCCCCGACACACCAAAATCCTGCCCACCCATATCGCTATTAACGTTTTGAGAACCTACCATCCCATCATTTATTCCACTTACATTCCCTGATGGGCCATCAACCAGCCTGTGCGCTAGTGCTTCACCGGCAACCAATCCCGCACCCAGCGCGGCACCCGTAGCAAGAGACCCCATCAAACCTGATCCCATTCCAACTCCGCCCCCCGGATACATAGGTGGCTGCCCCCCACCCATTGGCATACCATTAGGATAGTAACCTGGCCCTGGTGGCACTTGCGTCATCACAACAGGATTTTGTTGCGTCATACGACGTACCATCCAGATAATAAAAAACAATGCAATTAACCCTACCACCAATATTGTTCCCCATGAAGTCCCTGAGGAGCCTGAGGACTCGATTCCAGCTCTATTTGAAACAGCTAAAGCTTGTTTCAATTCACTGATAGCACGCGCACTTGCAAAACTTTGTGCAGGATCTAGTTTCTCTGCAACAATTAACTCTGCCCTAGCTGAACTTATATCTCCAGAACGGGCAAGCACCTCGGCATTAATAAAGTGAGCTTTTGCACTATTAGGATGAGCCTGTAACACCTCAGCCATCATGCTTCTGGCTTCGGCTAAATGGCCAGTTTTGGTTGCATTATAAACTTGATCAATGGTGGGTTCAGCAAAACTCGTAACTGCAAAACCCAACATAATCAAAGTCAGAAAAAAATGGTTAATGCTTTTCATAGATCTCACCTCAATAAAGGATAAGCACGACAATATGAATAATCATGCCACAATTTACTAGATTAGGATAATAAAGGATTATTTCAAGTATATAAGTATAAAAAATAACCTAAGTTACACCTTGTTTAACACGCACGAAAAAAAGCGTAGCTTGATATGTTAAAACCATCCAGTAAAAAATTTATATGGCTTATTCAATCTTTCCTTAAGTTTTAGCAATTTTTTTTGCTCAAGATCAACCAAAATCTATAAGGACGTTTGATTAATATTTACACTTTTACTTGGAACACTGGGTGGCGACGGATTAGAAGGCATCAATTCAGGTTGGCTGATTGTATTGGGTTTAACTGGCGTAACTGTTCCAATATTGATATCAGAGGATGGAGCATCAGGAATCTGCGCAGTTTTATCAGCGGGTGGCGGCATAACAGTATTTTGCTGATGATCTAATTTAGGTGAGTTAGCTTGTTGCGGAGATTGTTTCAAGGTTTTAACCTCGGATTCGAGTTCCTGAAAAGCTTTTGACTCTCTAACTTTTGATTCAAGAAGAGCATCATGTTTGGCCTTTTCTACTACAACCCGGTTAGCCTCTCCCAGAGGGTAACGAATCAAGACAAAGGTACGGTAACCATTTGCTTGTTGTTGTACTTCTTTTTTCTCAATCACATAACCTGCTATATCAGCATCATTAACCAATTCAGAGGCGACTTTTTCAACTTCACGCACTAAGACAGGATCACTGGCTGTTCCTGTTTCGCGCGCGAACGACTTAAACTTCATGGTGACTTTGTCACTCAGTTGAGTTGCGATATCTCCTTTTGCATCAACACAGGCTTTTTCGATAGAAAACTGTAAGTCCTTTGAGAAAGAGCTCGCCACTCCATAGAGCGCATCACTTGCTACTGGAGGTTTCAAATACCAGCTGGGGGCACTATCTAACATTTCAGAGGCAGCTTTGACCTGCTCCTTATAGGTATGTTGAGCTTGTTCTTGAGCGTATTCTGCTGTGCCATATTTAGGAGAACAGGCTGATAATAGGAATGAGCCGCCAATAAGTAACCATAGTGATGTCGTCGTATATTTCATTTTCTCTCTCCCTTAATGCGTTTGTTGGGGTACCACAATCTCAAAACCTCTTTTAAATAAACGTACCTGATCTACTGGCAGTTCTGCTAGTTTGTTTCTAAATTCATCAAACGAGTAATGCTCTTGCCAAACCATAGGCATGGTAGAGACGACTACCATGACATACTCATCGAGTACTTTTCTATTCATTGGTACAGACTCTGGCAGAGCCACTTGCCAATGATCAAAGGATCGATAAGGTAAAATTAATTTATGACTAATATGATTATTGGTTTCCCCATTATTAGGAAAAAGCTTATTGACTTGCTGCGTATTTTTTTCATAGGGAATCCAATTAAACACTGTCAAATAAACACTTTGTTGCGGTTTAACTTGAACAGTGAGGTCTTCTCCTGGACGGTATACGGATTGGTTCAAAGAAACGTCTGAGTCTAAGGCTGGATTATTGCTGCCAGGTAAAACCATTACTTTTGCATGAATACTCACTTCACAGCGCCTTTTTCCCAGCTCATCTGTGACCGCTTGCTGAACAATACTCATAGACTGAATGTCACCACCCACTTGAGACCAAGTCAGTTTATTAACCAAACATTGCGAAGCGGCATCTGCTGTTTTATCGTTTTCACTGCACATCATGGTTTCATCTTGACTAAATCTCTCCCCTCCCACTTTTCTTAGAGCATCCAGCTTGGCTGCTTCAAGGGCTGCTTGACAGGCTTTACTCTCAGAGGTTTCTGGACCAAAGTAATATACGCCATTGCCCTCCTCGTCCGTTGCTGAGGCACTATTAATACTGAGTAACAACAGAATCATTGTGCAACAGTTAATGAACACTCTACTATTCATGGATTAATACCTCGTTCACATCGCCCATTAACACAGGTGTTTGTTGTAGACCTTGACGTAATGATTCTTTGGCGACACGCTCCTCAAGATAATGGAATAATTCATCTGCCGTGATCTGGTGGTCATGGTTAAGATCTGCTTCCCCCTCCATCCCACGCATCAGGTAATAAGAAAAAATGCCATGTTGAGCTCTATCTGATACTGCCGATAACTGGTCGCCTTGAGAGGAGCTAAAAATCGTTACCCCTTTGGCCGGTATCTCAAAATCAGAGTGCAATACAATTGGTCTCATTGCCGTTAAAAGTGGGGTACCTGACTTAGCTCGACCTGAATAACAGCTATCTATAAACATAGTCAGTGAGGCAGGTTGATAGGATTCAACCACATTAATCAAATTCTCTTGAGAAATTGCCGTGTCATCGAGGAGTGTGATATTGGTATCAGTGGGTAAAAGATAGCGTTTTTTTCCATCGATAGAGGCAAGACCATGGCCTGAATAATACAAATAAACTTTGGTTTTTCCACTGTTAACTTCCGCGCCAAGCCAATTTTTTAACGTGTACAAAATGGTATTCCTATTAGCCTCTGACCCGGTTAACAGTTTCACTTTGTTGGGATCCACACCCAATGCTCTAACCGCATAATCGTAAAAACTTTTTGCATCGTTATCTGAGAATTCAGATTGTGGTAATTGATGGTAATACTGAGCTCCAATAATAATCGCTACAGCATCTTCTCTTTTTGTTAAATTAATTTGCTGAGGATGAAGTGCAGGTAATTGCTTATTGGATGAATCAATTACTCGATGTACTAAATATTGTTGATTAAACTCGTTTTGCCCATCGTCTTTAGCATACACATCCACATAACTGTCACCCACAGGAATATAATGAGATACATGAACAGTATTTTCATTATGTGTTTCAATACGCTCTCCGTTAATAACGAGTGAATGTATAGGTATTTGATTTTGATTCACAAGAGTAAGAGAAACATTACCCAATGAATCAACTTGTCCAATATCTACTTTTAAAGGTAATGTGTTATTTTTTGGAGGAATTGCGCTTGGGATTAATCCTAATTTGAGTAAATTGTCCTGAGCCAAATGCTTGGCTGTTAAATTTTGTTGTTGATTCACGGCCTGCTGTAACCATCTTTGTGCCTCAAGGGGATTTAATTCAATACCTATTCCAGTGGCATAAGCCCAACCTAAGTTGTTCTCCGCCATGGCATTGTGTTGCTCTGCTGCCTTTTTCCACCAGAGTACTGCCTGTTGATCATTTTGAATTACACCAATACCTAAACTAAAGAATGTACCTAAATTATTTTGTGCCTTAGCAATACCATTTAACGCAGCTTTACTCATCCATTTAGCTTGCTCTTGTTCACTCCTATAACCTAACTCTCCAGATCCTAAAAGAATAGCAAGATTATATTGCGCATTACCAAGACCTTGATTGGCCGCTAACAAAAACCACTGTTGTGCTTGTTGAAGATTTTTTTTAACGCCCAATCCCTCTCGATATAAAAAACCAATAGCATTTTGACAATCACGATTTCCCTGGGTGGCCGAATCAAGACATTGTTGATAAGCCTCTGGATAATTATGTTGATCAAAAGCCTGTTTTGATTCGTAGTATCCAGACCATGCTTGAGTGCTCATGAATACAAGGACTATTACTGCAATGAAATTTTTAAAAATTATGTTATTCATAACATCAATACTCCAATCCCTGATCAGTACCTACTGAAGAGTTGGTTTTATTGGGCTGATTGATGTTTTGTATTTCCTGTTGATTAATGTTTTTGGGGCTTTGATCATCGACAGCGGGACTTGGTTTGACATCATGCTCACCTGTCAAAAAATAAACAAGTAATCCCGCTAGAACAACACCTGCTATAGCCAGCCCTGCTCCACTTCCACCCCCACCTCCAGAACTGGATGTTTCACTAGAAGCCACAGATTGCCCGCCATCAGCATAAGCCAGCGATGAGGACAGCAATATAACTACTAAAGAATGGATAAACAAGCGCTTCATAACAACTCTTTAAATGTGAATTTTTCCCATATTTCACATTATTTCTTCTTTTTTTGCAAGATATTTTTACATTTAGTAATAATAATTAGGCTCATATAGATTTAATTTCTCTAAAGCCTATCAATCCTCCTTAAAGCCTATTATTAGAATATGAATCTTTTCAAAATTAAAAATGTTACTGAATGTTCAATACAAAATCGAAAATGCGGCTCTACACCAAATAAGGGGGCACTTTAATCAATTTAGTCTAAACTAAATCCTTGATT
>JAGXAW010000016.1 GCA_018971415.1 Betaproteobacteria bacterium | reverse complement strand
AATAGGTATTAAAAAAATACGCTGGACCCATCCAGTAGGAGAGGTGGTCTCTATTAGTTTGTTACAGGGGAACTTTCCACAGGATAAAAAATTTGATGACAATATGATTCAACTCGCCCTCGAACGGTATTTAACGATGATTAATAACAGTCAAAGTCAATTAATCATCTTACCGGAAAGTGCTTTTCCTGTGTTTCGACAAGAGTTACCAGAATATGTTATTGATAATCTCACTAATATTGGTCGTACCCAAAACAGTGACATTTTGGTTGGGATGTTCTCTGAGCCAGAGCCACATCAATACTATAATAGCGTATTTAGCTTCGGGCATTCCCCTTCGCAAATTTACCAGAAGGTTCATCTTGTTCCCTTTGGTGAATTTATCCCACTCTCTCCCATATTAAAACCGTTGATTAACTCCGTCTTAAAAATTCCATTGGACGATCAGCAATCAGGCTCTCTTCCCCAACCTCCGATGCGAGTGAGTGGGCAAAAGGTGGCTGTAGATATTTGCTATGAGGATGTGTTTGGTGATCAGATTGTGAAAAGTCTGCCACAAGCCACTATTCTGGCTAATTTAACTAATGATGCCTGGTTTGGCAACTCAATAGGGCCAGAACAACACTTACAAATGGCCCAAACTCGTTCTCTTGAAACAGGCCGCCCTATGTTAAGGGCCACCAATACTGGAGTCAGTGCTATTATTGATGCTACGGGACACATCATTAATCGAGCCCCTAGGGAGCAAGTTTTTGTATTAAATGGTGAGGTCACAGGCTATCAAGGTAGTACTCCCTTTGACCTATGGGGCAATAGCGGCATTGTGTCTCTTTCAACGATTATTTTAATCTTAGCAAAATACCGACGTAGGAATAAATAATGAGTAGACGATCATTAAATGCTTATGCTCTTTTTGCAATTATAGGGGTTTTGTCCTTCGCTCTTTACCTTCAATATGCCAAGGGAGAGGATCCTTGTCCTTTATGTATATTTCAGCGCGTTGCCTATATTGCTCTAGGTTTTGTCTTTTTTCTTGACTGGCTACATAACCCCAAAAGGCTTGGGGTATACATTTATTCTCTTCTTGAGAGCGCGTTGGCTTTAGGGGGAATAGGCATCGCTGGCAGGCAAGTGTGGTTGCAACATCTGCCACCTGAGTTGGTTCCCTCCTGTGGCCCGGGTTTGAGCTACATTATGGCTTCCCATCCTTTTTTTAAAGCGTTTTCTATTGTTCTCCAAGGCTCAGGGGATTGCGCAGTTGTCTCATGGCGTTTTCTTAACTTGTCGATTGCCCAATGGTCATTATTTTTATTTATTACCTTCTTTTTTTTAGTCCTTATCAACCTGCTTAACCGTCGATAACCGGCGTCTGATCTGGTAACATGTGCAAATTAGGAGTTTTTAATTATGCACAGTTTTCAAGATATTATTCTCGGATTACAACATTTTTGGGGGCAGCAGGGCTGCGCTCTACTACAACCCATTGATATGGAAGTTGGTGCTGGGACTTCTCACACTGCTACTTTTTTAAGAGCTTTAGGTCCAGAGCCTTGGCGAGCCGCTTATGTACAACCATCACGTCGACCCAAAGATGGACGTTATGGAGACAACCCCAATCGTTTACAACATTACTACCAATTCCAGGTAGTGTTAAAGCCCTCTCCTGACAATATCCAAGAACTCTACTTGGATTCCTTAAAAGCAATTGGTATTGATCTACAAAAAAATGATGTTAGATTCGTTGAGGACGATTGGGAAAATCCCACCTTGGGAGCCTGGGGTCTGGGTTGGGAGGTGTGGTTAAACGGCATGGAAGCCACTCAGTTTACCTATTTTCAAGAAGTAGGAGGACTCGTCTGTAAACCTGTTCTTGGCGAGATTACCTATGGTCTTGAACGTTTAGCCATGGCACTTCAAGGCTGCGATAACATTTATGATCTGATATGGACACCTGGAATAAGTTACGGTGATGTCTATCACCAAAATGAAGTAGAACAATCCCGTTATAACTTTGAATACAGTAACGCCAACTGGTTGTTTGAACAATTTAATGGTTTTGAAACGGAAGCCACTAGACTTATCGGTAACCAACTTCCCTTACCTGCCTATGAAATGGTTTTGAAATGCTCCCAAACCTTTAATCTTCTCGATGCCAGAGGGGCGATTTCAGTCACCGAAAGAGCAAGTTATATTGGTCGCATTAGGCATCTCGCCAAACAAGTGGCACAGGCTTATTACCAATCCCGTGAAGAGTTAGGGTTTCCCATGTTAAAGCGGGAGGGGAATCATGCGTAATACTCTTTTAATTGAGTTATTAACAGAAGAACTTCCCCCAAAACGATTAAAACAATTATCAGAATCCTTTTCTCAGGCCATTTTAAAGGGGCTCACTGAATCTCAGTTAATTGAAGAAAATAGTGATTACACTGCCTACGCAACCCCAAGACGATTAGCCATAGCAATAAAGGGGGTTTTAAATCAGCAACCCACACAGCGTATTGAAAAAAAAGGACCAGCAGTAAAACAAGCCTTATTAGCCGATGGTAACCCTTCCCCGGCCTTATTGGGTTTTATGCGTTCCTCCTCTATAAGCTTAGATCAACTGGTGATCATAAAGGACAATAAAGGCCAGGAAGTGTATGGTTTTAGTTTTGAAGAGGCTGGAAAAAACCTCGAGGATCTTCTTCCAGATATTCTTCAAAAAACCTTTTCCCAACTCCCTGTCGCCAAGATTATGCGTTGGGGAGACAGCAACTTTAGTTTTGTCCGCCCCGTTCATGGCTTAATGGTACTGCATGGTGAAACGACGATCCCAATAACCATACTGGGACTTAAAGCAACCAACCAAACTCGCGGTCATCGCTTTTTAGGCAGTCAAGCAGTAACAGTCACCCACGCCGATCAATACGAACAGCAATTAAGAGATGAAGGACATGTCATTGCTCAATTTGAAACTCGTAAACAAATGATTCAAGCAGGGTTAACCCAACAAGCACAAGGACTCAATATTGTTGGTGATGACAGTCTTCTAAATGAGGTTTCCTCTCTGGTGGAATGGCCGGAAGTTTTTAGCGGGGTTTTTGATGAACAGTTTTTAACGGTTCCATCGGAATGTTTGGTTTTATCCATGCAACAGCACCAAAAGTATTTTCCTCTCAAGAACAATCACAATCAACTTCAAGCCAAATTCTTATTGGTCAGTAATCTCCAACCAGCTGATCCGAATTTTATTGTTAATGGTAACGAGAGAGTTTTGCGTGCTCGTTTATCAGATGCACAGTTCTTTTACCAAACTGATTTAAAAACACCTCTAATTAATCGTCTGGATGGTTTAAAACAGGTTGTATACATCAAGTCTTTAGGTAGTATGTTTGATAGAGTTCATCGTATTAAAACTCTGGTCTCGCTCATTGCTAAAGATGTTCCTATTGATGAGCAGGCGTGTATACAGGCTGCTGAACTATGCAAAGCCGACTTAACTAGCGACATGGTTGGAGAGTTTCCTGAGCTGCAAGGCATCATGGGCAAGTACTATGCATTAAATGATGGATACAGCTCCCTTGTCGCTGAAGCCGTTGAAGATCATTATCACCCACGATTTGCCAATGATACCCTGCCCCGCTCTATAGAAGGATTAACTCTCGCCCTAGCAGAAAAAATTGAATCTCTCGTGGGGCTTTTTGCCTGCGGCCAAATACCAACCGGTGATAAAGATCCCTATGGCTTACGCAGAGCCAGCCTTGGCATTATTCGCATAGTAATTGAAGGTGATTTAAATATCAATCTCACAGAATTAATCAATCAAACTGCGACAGTCTTCACTCAAGTTTCAATTAATGAGGAAGTTAGAGAAAAGATCATTCAATTTATTATCGAGCGCTTAAAAGGCTACCTGAAAGAACAGGGTTATCGTTTTGATGAAATTGAGTCAATCCTCCCCTTCGCTAGAGAGCGTTTGGATTTGCTTCCAAAACGACTTTCAGCGGTGAAAGCATTTAAACAATTGGCTGATAGCCAAGTCCTTTCAGCTGCTAATAAACGTATCACGAATATACTGAAAAAAAATAATGACGCATTGACTTCACTTCAATTTGACCGATTAACCGATGAAACTGAACTTACGCTTATTCGTTGTTTAACAGAAGTGTCAGAGCAAGTTAACTTGGCGATGCAAGAAGACAACTTTCATGGCGCTCTCAAGGCATTAATCCCCCTCGTTGAACCCATTAATCATTTTTTTGATCATGTCATGATTATGTCTGAGGATCAGGCTGTTAGAGTACAGCGGTTAACACTACTAAAACATATCCATCAGTTAATGCAAAAAGTGGCCGACATAGGACTGTTAGATGCCTAGTACTCAATTGATTATTCTTGATCGCGATGGTGTAATTAACTACGACAGCGATCGATACATTAAAAGCCCTGAAGAGTGGAACCCACTGCCTGGCAGCCTTGAAGCTATTGCTCGCCTGAATCAAGTGGGTTACCAAGTGGTCATTGCCACCAATCAATCTGGCATTGCCCGTGGTCTCTTTGATATGAGTACTTTAAACGCTATTCATAACAAAATGATTCAAGCCTTGTCTCAAGTGGGTGGTCGTATCGATGGTATCTTCTTTTGCCCTCACTCTAATGAGGCTAACTGTAATTGTCGCAAACCCAAAACTGGGTTATTTGAAGAAATTGCTAAAGTATTTAATGTGTCTTTAAAAAATGTCCCCGCCGTTGGTGACTCCCTAAGAGATCTACAAGCGGCAAGCCTGATGCAAGCTCAACCAATATTGGTACTAACGGGGAAAGGAGACAAAACACTTAAACAAGGTGGTTTACCGAGTCACACCATTATTGAAAACGATCTTGCTGATGTTGTAGAGCATTTAATTAACCCAACCTAACTGAATGAGAATACTAGGCTCACTACTCTATATCATCATACAAAGCATCATTACTCCCCTGTTTGCTTTTTTAATGATTGTCAGCGCTTTAATCAATCGGCACCTATTGCCCAAATTATTGGCCAAATATTGGTGTACATCCATGCTGTGGTGCGGCGTACTACTGAGAAGAGTGCGTTTCACTATAACGGGACTCAATAATATTCCCGCGAGTGCGTGTGTCATTTTATCTAAGCATCAATCAGAATGGGAGACTCTCTTTTTGCCGGCAGTATTGCCTCCCCATGTTGTGGTTCTTAAGCAAGAGTTACTTAAAATTCCTTTTTTTGGGTGGGGTTTAAAACTATTGGAACCCATTGCTATTGATCGCTCACAAAAAAAAGCCGCCTTTCAGCAAGTGATTAATCAAGGTATTGATAGACTCAAGCAAGGACTATTCGTGGTCATATTTCCAGAGGGAACGAGAGTCAAACCGGGCTATAGAGGGCGTTATGCTCAAAGCGGTGCACAACTTGCAACTAAAGCTCAAGTTCCTGTAGTACCTATTGCTCATAATGCTGGCGTCTTTTGGCCAAAGGGGTTTTTGAAGTATCCTGGCACTATTGAGGTACGGATTGGTACCCCAATTTCCACAATAGGGAAAACAGCGGCACAAGTTAACCAAGAGGTAGAGGAGTGGATTGAAAGCGCTATGGAAGAAATCACTGGCGTCCCCGCTCAAAGCTTAATCAAATCCACAACTCAAGCCCTAACCAAGAAAAAAACAAAAGAATTCACCATTGCCATCAATGAACAACTGATTCCCTACAAAATTATTCGCAGAAAAAACAGAAAAACCATTGGCTTAATGATGGACCATGAAGGATTATCAGTTGCCATACCTCACTGGGTGACCTTACAGCAGGTTGAGGATGCACTGCGAACCCAACAACAATGGATAGTAAATAAGTTTTCGGCTTGGAAAAACAAACCCAAACCAGAAGCCCAAGACTGGGATGAAGGGGCAACTATTCCTTGGCTTGGAAAGCATAAGATTCTCTTGTTTGCGCCTAATCTACAGTTACATTTATTTGATGATCCCGATATGTTTATGTATGTAAACGAATCCTCAGGCGACATCAAAAATACGGTCATTAATCACTACCGCGAAGCCATCAAACCTCTTTTGGCGGAAGATATCCACTACTTTTGCCAATTACTTAATATTACTGTCCCACCCAAATTCTCTATCAGTAATGCCCAATCCAGATGGGGAAGCTGCAACCATAAGGGCGAACTTCGTTTTAACTGGCGTTTAATGAAGGCCAGTAGAGAGGAAATACGTTACGTAGTAGCCCATGAAATGGCCCATTTATTTGAATTTAACCATGGGCCACAGTTTTGGCAATTGGTTGAAACAATTTATCCCCAACACCAAGAAGCCAAAGAAAAGCTCAGAAAAAATGACGCGCTTTATCGTCAATTTTAGTTTAATGAGGAACCAGTAGCTTTTCTAAATCATTTGCTGAAATAGCGCCGGGTACCTTTTCTCCAGTTTTAAAAATCAGTGTGGGGGTACCATTAATATTCAGCTTCTCCGCAAGTGACTGTACTTTCTCTAAGTCAGAGAGATCACACTGTGTATTTTTGTTGATTTGCTTTTTTCTTAGTAAATACTCATCCCACGCTTTGGCACGATTGGTTGCACACCAAATCTGCGCAGAACGCTGTGGGGCATCAGGATGAAGTGATGCAATAGGATAAACAAAAGTATAAATAGTCACATCTGTGATTTTAGTGAGCTCAGATTCCAAACGACGGCAATAGGGGCAATCAGGGTCCGAGAAAACAACCAACTCACGCTTACCGTTACCCTTCACTCTTTTAATTGATAGCGATAAGGGTAATTGTTGCCATGCCACCGCATTGATAACATCCAATCTTTTTTGAGTGATATTCTGTAAATTCTGCGTTTGGTATATTTCTCCCGCAAACAAATAGGTCACCTCCTTATCCGTATAGATAATTTGGTGATCGTCCGTATCAATCTCAAAAAGATCCCAAACACCGGAGGGCTGAATATGCTGGATATGGCCTTTTAATTTAGGTACCTGGCTAACGATCTTTTCTTGTAGCTTCTCATAGTTAACCTCATCTGCCTGCGCTAAATGATAAGTACAAAAAAAGAAAGGAATAAGCCATAATCGGTGAAGTTTGCGTTTCATGCATGCCCCGCTTGTTTTAATAGTCGTTGTTTAATTCCTGGCAAATGATTGATGAGGTTCATGCCAAAGTTTCTCATTTGTGTTGCCCATGGATGATTGAGGTTAAAGCCTATATACAAATAGTGCGTTAAATATTGCATTAACACAATTGATTCGTTTCTGCGTCTGGCATAGCTGTGTAATACAGTAGCGTTTCCCACATCCAATAGTGATGAGTTTTGCCGACTTAATAACTCCATGAATGTACTCACGTCCGCCAAACCAAGATTAAGCCCCTGACCTGCCATAGGATGTACACCATGAGCCGCATCACCACAGAGCATAAATCTTTCAAGAATTATTGGCTTAACTTTTACAAGCTGTAGCGGGAAAACCCGAGGCTCAGTGATCTCTGTAAGATTTCCAATACTATAGCCAACCTGATGAACTATGCTTTTAATACGGTCTTGAACTTGAGCATTGTGTAATTCATTGGCTGTGACATGCTGGGTAGACCACACCATGGAGAGTTTTTTATCAGGTAATGGCAACAGAGCAAGAATATCACCGTCTGGTAAAAACCACTGTTTTGCTACACCAAAATGATCTCTGTCACTCTGATAATTCGCCACCACAGCAGAGTGTTGATAATAAGTGATTTCATCTTGAATACCCAGTAATGCCCGGGTTGAGGAATGAACTCCATCGGACGCAATTAATAAGGGGGTAAACAATTGCCTGTTATCATGCAAAGTGACACGACGCATACCGTTTATTAAATCTGTTGCCTTGATTGTTGTATCCAATAAAAAAGTAATACGAGGATGTTGACTGGTTAATTGATACAAGGCATGAAGTATTTGCCTACTTTCAACAATGACACCTAAAGCCTCTTTATGATCCGTACCCTCTGTGACAGAAAAATCAAGTTGTCCATTCGTATCCCCATACACCTTCATGGCAGTAATAGGCTGAATACGTTGTTGGTTACATAAAGACCACACACCCAATCTTTTTAACAGAGTAATGCTATTGTCATTTAATGCATAAATTCTAGAGTCATATTGATCTTGCCTCTCCTCCTTTATTGGAGAGGAGGCTGAGTCAATGACAGTCACAGATACGTTTTGCAAAGCCAATCCCAGCGCCATAGCTAAGCCGTTGATGCCTGCTCCAACTACAATAATGTCCTCTGAATGCTTAGCAGGAGAGATCATTTTAAAATCCCTGTCACACCATAGAGCATGACTTTAGTTAGCATACGTCTTAATGGAGGGAATATAGTAAGTCCTGAGAGAACTTGATTACGGACAGTAGAGACAATAGGGTAATTATTTGAGAAACCCGTTACAAGTAAATGCGTTAATCCAATACCAAAGGAGCGATCAATTCGTCGTTTGCTCACATAGGCGTCATTAAAAGCAACAGAGCCTAATGACTGGCGTTGAAATTGTTGCACTACCTCAATTAATGCTTTTGCATCGCGTAGTCCTAAGTTAAAGCCTTGTCCTGCCACTGGATGCATGGTTTGTGCCGCATTACCAATACATATCAAATGCGGCTTTGTCAGATGTTTAACAATCTTAAGGGATAAAGGATAACTGTTTCTTGGTCCGACAGTTAAAAATTGACCAGCGCGATAACCAAAATGGTTTTGTAATTCTCTTAAAAAAGGCTCATCAGCCAAAGCCAACAGTGCTGATATTCTCTCCTGTGTCCCCGTCCATACTAAAGCATAACGGTCTTCAAAAGGCAGAAGAGCCACAGGACCCTCCTGTGTAAAGCGCTCATAGGCCATACCAGTATGCTTCTTAGTGCAGGTGACGTGAGCGACCAAGGCCACTTGCTCATACACACTGTCATGGCTATTTTCAAATAAAGAAGCAGTCAGTTCTTTGCCGCCGTCTGCAAGGACTGCTAAAGATGCGCTAATAGTTCTAGGCTTTACTCCACCTACGGTAATCTTGGCATAGCCATCATTGTCAGTGACATGGATGACCGGTGAGGCCGTTTCAACTCGGACATCAGTCTTATTTAAAGCCTTAAGGACAGAGTCCACAAGTGAGTTATATCTCAGCACATAACCTAATGCAGGGACATCCATTTCTTCAGCGGTTAAGATCGTTTGACCAAAATGCCCCTTATCCGATACATGTATTTGCTGAATTGTGGTTATGGCCTCATCTGGCCAAGCGCCAAAACTCTCTAATTTCTCCCGACTACCTTGCGAGAGCGCTAATGTTCTTTTCTCATCTGCCTGCATACGCTCACGCGCTTCAAGAAGAAGAATGTTTAAACCTAGAGGCGCCAATCCTAAGGCCAGGGCAGAGCCAACAGGGCCCGCACCAATAATGGCGATATCGACGTTATCGTGAATCACTGATTCATCCATGACTCAATCTCATCAATAGTCTTATAGGCCTCGTGGGTGAGTACCTCTACCCCGTTACCCGTTACCACGACGTCATCTTCAATCCTAATTCCTATTCCATGAAACGCTTCAGGCACAGAAGCATCAGCTCTCACATAGAGCCCAGGTTCAACGGTCATGACCATACCCTCTTCTAGGGTTCGTGAATGGCCATTGTGGGTATATTCACCCACATCATGAACATCCCTTCCAAGCCAATGGCCTGTTCGGTGCATATAAAAACGTCGATAGTCACCAGACTCAATTACGCCATCAACACTGCCTTGGCAGAGTTTCAAATCAATTAAACCCTCAACCAAAACACGGACTGCACAATGATGGTAATCATTAAATTGCGCACCTGGTTTGATGACTTTAATGGCCTCCAATTGGGCATTTAATACAATCTGGTACAGTAATTTTTGTGCTTCAGAGAACTGTCCATTCATTGGAAAAGTTCGCGTTATGTCTGAGGCATAGCCTTGCCATTCACAACCGGCGTCAATCAGCATTAATTGCTGTTTATTTAAATAAGCTTGGTTCTCTATATAATGAAGTATCGTCGCATTACTACCCGCCGCGACAATGGAGGGATAAGCTGGCGCATCCGCACCCTGTTTTTTGAACTCATGGAGAAGCTCCGCTTCAATCTCATATTCATAATGCGCATTTTTTATGGCTAACATGGCGCGATTATGGGCAAGAGCAGCAATATGAGCCGCCTGACGCATTATCTCAATTTCAACTTGATCCTTAATCAACCGCATCTCATGAATCGCTGAGCGCACATCCACCAGTTGAAAGGGGGCGCTAACGCCCTGCCTGACCATCGATTTAACTTGATTTATCGCTTTGAAAATAGATTCTTCCAGGGCTGTTCTCTCACCCCAAGTTGAATAAACGGTAGATTGATTAATCAGATAGGAAGGCAGTTTTTCGTTTAACTCATCAATAGAGTAAGCCTCGTCCACAGAAAGTTGCTCGATGGCAGCCTCTGGGCCCAATCGAATACCATCCCAAATCTCTTTTTCTTTGTCTTTGGGCTGGCAAAATAAAACAGTTTTCGCTTCCCCGTTGTCAATGACCATTAATAAAACAGCATTGGGTTCTCTAAAACCCGTTAAATAATGAAAGTTACTGTCCCATCTATAGTTAAAGTGGGTATCTGCGTTTCTGATTTGTTGAGGGGCTGTGGCAATGACCAACACCCCTTTTTTTAACTGACGCGCTAACTTTGTTCGTCTTAGTTTGAAATCTTGTTCAATCAAAGCCATTTTTATGTACTCATTAGCTGGTTTATTCTCGTTAATTCATCAATCGTACCTACGTTTGACCACAATCCTGAAAAAAGTTGTCCACTAACTCTATTTTTACTGACGCCTTCCCTTAAATACTGGCCCAAATCCAAAACTTGACCCGCTTCATAGGAAGTTAAATATTGACGGCGGTATATACCGATATTGCCGTAAGTGTATGCGCTTTGGTTAGGCTCTTTTACACGCCCTAACTCAAGAGAAAAATCCCCCTTAAATTCACTCTCTTCAATTAAAACCACATGCGCGATATCCTGTTGTAAGAGTATCTTTTTAAGAAGTGGTTGCATATCAAAGTCAGTTACGATATCCGCACTCATCACAACAAACTGCTCCTCTTTGAGGAGCGTTAAAGCATTCACTATTCCACCAAGGGTGCCTAGCGCCTTGTCCTCGAAGGAATAATCAATGACAAGATTAAAGCGACTGCCATCACCCAAATGCTCTTTAATTAAATGCCCAAGCCACGCAAGGTTAATCACAATGTGCTGAATACCGGCTTTTGCCAAGGCCGAAACATGTCGCTCAATTAGCGTTTTCCCTCCCACTTGCTGTAAGGGTTTGGGGATACTGTCGGTTAATGGTCGCATCCGCTCACCACGACCGGCGGCTAGGATCATGGCCTCAGTAATCAAAAGGTGTACCCGATTTCTTGTGAATGATTTTCTAAGTGATCCAGCACTCTCACTAATGGCGCTAACTCTTGATAGCGTGGAACAGCTTTTCTCAAATATCCCCACACTCGAGGGATATCTTCCAAATAATTGAGTTTGTTATCTCGATGAGCAAGTCTTGCGAAAATACCCACCACTTTGAGATGGCGTTGAATTCCCATCATTTCAAAGTCTCGGTAAAACTCACCAAAATCAGAACTCACTAATACCTTCTCCCGTCTTAACTCTTGCCAATAGCGAATCAACCAATCCAATTGCTGCTCTTCTGGCCACTCAATATAAGCATCTCTTAGCAGTGACACCGGATCATAGGTAATCGGACCGTAAACCGCATCTTGAAAATCAATCACTCCAATACGCTCTTGATAAATCATTAGATTACGGCTGTGATAATCGCGATGAACCCATACTTTAGGTTGCTTTAAAATGTTCGCAATTATCCTGTCTTCGGCAAGATTCAAGGCTTCTGTTAACTCATCACTGAGTGTCATGTTTTTTTCTACCTTGATGTACCAATCACTAAAGAGTGACATCTCACGACGTAATAACGCTTCAGAATACTCAGGAAAAATCTTTGGTTGGCTATTTTTTTGCATGGGAAGCAATGCATTAAGGGCTTTCAAATACCACTCATTAACCTGCGAAGGGGTTTGAGAGACTCGTTGCAAGAAAGTCTCAGTACCTAAATCAGTTAATAACAAAAAACCTAATTCTGTTGAACTACGAAAAATTTCAGGCACAACGACCCCAACTTGGTACAATTGTCGTTGTGCATGAATAAAGGGACGACAATCCTCTAAATCAGGAGGTGCATCCATAACAATAAATGACTTGCCCTGCCATGAAAAACGATAATAACGGCGGTGGGAAGCGTCTGAAGAAGCGGCAACAACGTCTTCGGGTAAAACAGGATGGCTCTCGTTGAGCCAGGTGATGAGAGCCTGAAATCGTTGTTCCATAGAGTCCTTGAATGTACGTTGCAATAATCCCTAATTTATGCGATTTTAACAAAATTAATGATGAATTGACTGTCTGATGCTGCCTTTTTTAACCCGTGGATTTTTTATCATATTCATTCTTCTCCCCTTTAGTAGTTGGGCAGAAGAAAGTATTGATCATGGCATCAAACTACAAACAGCAAAAAAATACCATTTAGCCCTTCCCCCCGTTCCTGATAATGAGCAAGTGGTATTTATTAGAGGGGATCATGTGGTGTCGCAAAATGGGTTTGTAGCCCAGGCAGACGGGCATGCGGAAGCCCGCCGAGGCACCATGTCTTTATTTGCCGATCATATCTACTACAAGCAACAAATCAATACTATAGAAGCCACTGATCACGTTCATTTGGTTAAAGATGGGACGATTACTGTGGATGGTCCACATGGTATCTTAAACATGGATAACCATCAGGGCTACTTCGATAACCCTTCCGTGTACTACGCCCCAACGCCTGATAGACCTCTTGGGTCAAGGGTTAGCGCCTCCCTAATGAATTTTCTAAACGATCATCAAGAGCACGCGCTAGATAGCTCGTATACCACTTGCCCTATTGGTAGAGATGACTGGAGTATTAACACCACTTCGATGGATCTTAACCAGGAAACCAATAAGGGGGTTGCGCACAACGCTACGATTGATTTTATGGGCGCGCCTATTTTGTATGCCCCCCAGCTGACCTTCCCGATTAATGGCTCACGACAATCAGGCTTTTTAGCACCGACCATTGGAGCGAGTACCAGTACAGGCCAGGATTATGCGGTTCCCTATTACTTTAATATCGCCCCCAACTTTGATGATACGTTAACCCCCAGAACCATGAGTGCTAGAGGGATCCAGTTGGGGAACGACTTTCGCTACCTTGAACCCACCTTTTCAGGTGATTTAATTACTGAAATACTTCCCCATGATGTACAAACCAATACATCCCGTTGGTTTTACAGCTGGAAAAATAATTTGTCTATAGCCCCTGGTGTTGGACTGTCAACGGATATCGAGCAAGTCTCTGATCCCAACTACTTTAACGATTTAAGCTCACTTTTGTCCCCCCTGGCTCTGGCCTATTTACCAAGAAACGTTAATTTAACTTACAACCGTATTCCTGATTGGACTATTAATGTTCAGTCGATTTCATACCAGACTTTGTTTGGGGCAACCCCGCAATACCGTATGGAGCCACAAATTAATGCTAACTATTCAACAGTCAGCAATGATGGGAAATATGAAATTAATGCCATTAACCAATACACCAATTTTGTAAGTCCTGGCTTCTCTATCAATGGCAACTCGAATTACAATGGTATTGTTTATAACGCTGCACAACAGTCTGTAACGAGTGCAGATCGCTTTGTTGCCTATCCATCTATCACCTTACCTTTTCACAATAGCTACAGTTTTCTTAAACTGAAAACTGGCGTTAATCTGACACAATACAATCTTACTGAATTTGCTAATCAGGCAGGTTACCCCTCATCAAGTCTTACCAGAACGCTACCTATTACTAGCGTAGATTCAGGTTTGATTTTTGAGCGAAATGATACTTTGTTCGGTCATAACTACACGCAGACCTTAGAACCCAGACTCTATTATTTATATATCCCCTATCAAAACCAATCACAGTACCCTGTCTTTGACACGTCTTTGGCTAATTTTGACTCGATGACTATTTTTTCAGAAAACCAATTTAATGGTTATGATCGAATTAATAACGCAAATCAACTGACAGCAGCAGTTACCTCTCGCTTTATAGAGCCCACCTCTCAAATTGAAGAATTAAGGCTTATGGTTGGTCAGCGTTTTTACTTTACACAAAACCAGGTTCTGCTGCCTGGGGAAGCCGCCTACCCCTACAGCGTATCTGATTATATTGCAGAAGCTAGCGCAAACATTAACAACAGTTGGAAGTTAAGCGGGACCCTGGATTTAAACGCTCAAACTCATCAAACCGAGCAAATTTATATTTATGGTAATTACTCACCCGCACCAGGCAAATTGGTGAATGTGGGTTATCAAAATAACGTTAATCAGTTTTTTAGCATTAACCCAACCATCACACCCTCCCAAGTATATAACAGTACCATCCAAACATTCTCTTACTTCCCAATTCGGCAATGGGATATTTCAACAGAATGGCCTGTTACTAGGCAGGTTTCTTTTCTTGGTAGAGTGTCCTACTCAACAATCATTAATCAAGTTATGCAAGGTTTAATGGGAATTGAGTATAATCAGGGATGCTGGGCGTTACGTCTAGTAAGTACACGATTTGCAGTGTCGTCCATTCAGACCAACTCTGCGTTTTTTATTCAGTTAGAATTAGGAGGACTTGGATTAGGGCAAAACCCACTGCAATCACTGCGGCTAAATATTCCAGGTTACGTTAAAACCACCACTATTGATACCCCATGATCCCGATAAAAAAACTTCTCGCTTCAAGTTTCATTGCGTTTCTTATTATACAAAGCGTTACCGCTGAAGCAGTGGATAACGGGGCTAAAACTCCAGATGTCATAGATCGAATTGTTGCAGTTGTAAACTCTGACGTCATTACCTCATCAGATTTACTAGATCGAACCAACTTGATCGCTAAACAACTTCAAAAACAAAACATTCCCCTTCCAGATAGAAGAATTTTATTGCGCCAAGTTCTCGTGAAAATGATTTATGACTCGGTACAGAAACAGTACGCAGAGGAAATGGGATTAAAAGTTGAGGACTCTCAGCTTGATCAGGCTGTCGATAGAATTGCAAAAAGTAACCATTTATCAGTTAATGATTTTTATAAACAGGTTACTAAAGAGGGAGTTCCATTAAAAAAATTTCGTGAAGAAATTCGTACAGAAATGCTACTCGCTGAGTTAAGAAAACGAGAGGTAGATAACAAAGTTCAAGTCAGTGATAACGAAGTGAAAGCCCAACTTGAACAGGAAAAAAAACTGGGTGCCAACGCACAAGAAGAATATGAAATTGCGCACATTTATGTCTCTGTACCCGAAAACTCTACCAGAGAAGAGCGCCTTAATAGCCGAAAAAAAATAGAAAAAGCTTTAACCATGATTAAAAGTGGTACCGCCTTTTCGCAAGTGGCTGCAAGCTATTCTGACGCCCCCGATGCGCTACAAGGGGGTAACTTAGGTTGGCGACCCGCTGCTCGTTTACCGGTTGTGTTTGTCAAGGCAGTTCAGAGTATGCAACCTGGCAACGTCAGTGATATTTTAGAAACCTCTAATGGCTTTCATTTAATTCAATTGCTTGATGTTCGCGGTGGCGCAACAGCCAAAAAAATTACTCAATATCATGTCCGACAAATTCTAGTTAAAATCGATCCGGGGCAAGAAACTGAAGCCAAAAGAAAAATTTTTGCTATTTATGATCGCTTAAAAGCGGGAGAAGATTTCACCAAAGTAGCAAGTTTAAGTTCTGAGGATGACAGCAGAAACAACGGTGGTGATGTGGGTTGGATTACCTCTGGTGAAACATTGCCTGATTTTGAAAAGGCTTTGGTTCCTCTGCACAAGGATGAAATCAGTCAACCTTTTCAAACGGCTCTGGGCTGGCATGTCGTCCAATTGGTGGATGAAAGACAAAGTGACACCTCCTTAGAAGGTCGAATGGAAGCCATTAAACAAGGCATTACCGCAAGAAAAACAGATGAATTGTTTGATGAGTGGGTTCGGCAGTTAAGAGATAATGCTTATGTCGACATCCGACTCGATGACTTCTGATACTCAAAAAATTATTGCCGTTTCAGTTGGTGAGCCCGCCGGGATTGGCCCTGATCTTGCTGTATTGTTAAGTCAGCGCAGCGCCTTCAACGCTCAACTCCTGTTTTGTGCTGATGAAAACTTACTGGTTTCAAGAGCTCAAATACTGGGCTTATCCTTTAGTTTTGATCGATTTGATCCCGCTCACCCTGAACTATTTACTGGATCAATTGGTGTATGGCATCATCCTCTTCAAGTACCGGTGAAAATCGGTAGCCCCAATTCAACTAATGCAAGTTATGTTTTACACGCGCTAGATAGCGCGGCAAAGTTAACCGCATCTGGCATAAGCCATGCTTTGGTGACAGGTCCTATTCAAAAAAGTGTTATTGAAGAGAGCGGCATCAGCTTTACTGGTCATACAGAGTATCTCGCTCAACAATTTAATGTAGACAAAGTTGTTATGCTGCTTGTTGGGGGAAACCTTCGCGTAGCACTTGCTACTACACACCTACCTTTAAAGGAAGTCCCCAGCGCCATTACCGTGGAAGGATTATTCTCTACTATCCAGATACTGCATCACGACCTCGTTACTCGTTTTAATATAAAAAACCCTAAAATCAAAGTAGCAGGACTTAATCCTCATGCAGGTGAAAGCGGGCATCTAGGAATGGAAGAGATCAACATCATTACGCCCGTTATTCAACGCTGCCTTGCTCTAGGACAAGATATCGAGGGACCCTTTTCAGCAGATACACTCTTTTTAGATGACAGTTTAAAAGACGTAGACTGTGTTCTTGCCATGTATCATGATCAAGGCTTACCCGTGTTAAAAACCAAAAGTTTTGGCCAAGGAGTCAACATCACCTTAGGGTTACCTATTATTCGTACTTCCGTTGATCATGGAACAGCGCTATCTCTCGCAGGAAAAAAAGAAGCCTCTATTGATACAGGCAGTTTAAAAGAAGCCATTGATTTGGCTTTATCACTGCATAAGTAATGACAAAACATATCCCACGAAAACGCTTTGGCCAGCACTTTTTAATTGATCAATCAATTATTCGGCATATCCTCCAAGTTGCCAACCTTAAAAAGCAGGATAATGTCATTGAGATAGGACCAGGCCTTGGTGCGCTAACCCACCCTTTACTGGAAGTATTAGATCGCTTAACCATCGTTGAGCTAGATAGAGATTTAATCAGCTATTGGCAAAAACAGACAGATTACAGCAACAGGCTATCGATTGTTGAGGGAGACGTCCTTAAGGTTGACTTTAATCAGTTTGCTAAGGGCTTTCGTCTGTTTGGTAATTTGCCATATAACATTTCCACACCCTTGCTCTTTCACTTAAACCACAGCGCGACTCTCTGGCATGACGCTCATTTTATGTTGCAAAAGGAAGTGATTGATCGTTTGACAGCCCTGCCAAACAGTAGTGACTATGGACGTTTAACAGTGATGATGTCTTACCGTTATTACATAGAGCATCTCTTTGATGTCCCTCCCGAGTCCTTTGATCCACCACCTAAGGTTATGTCTGCTATTGTGCGACTCATCCCTAAACCCGCATCCTTACTCACTGCAAAAAATGAATCTCATTTTGCAAAATTGGTAATGGCGGCCTTCTCTCAAAAGAGAAAAATGTTACGCTCAACATTGAAGAACTGGATTAATGCCGAGCAATGGTCAGAGTTGTCCATTAATCCTGAAAGACGGGCTGAAACGCTAAGCCTCGAAGAGTTTGTTCGACTGTCTAATTACTTGAGCGATATAAGTTAAGAAAGTTGTTTAGCAACTGATGCCCTTTCTCAGTTAATATCGACTCAGGATGAAACTGAACCCCTTCTAGTGGATAGTGAACATGCTTTAAGCCCATGATTTCTCCATCCTCAGTCCATGCAGTAATTTTTAACTCTTTTGGAAGAGACTCCTTCTCAACGGCCAGTGAATGATATCGTGTTGCCCTTACTGGATTAGGGAGGTCAGTGAAAACGCCTTCGTTATGATGAAAAACAGAGGATACTTTTCCGTGCATCACAGTTTTAGCATGGATAACCTTACCACCAAAGGCCTCACCAATCGCTTGATGCCCTAAACACACACCAAGAATAGGTAGCTTTCCTGCTAACTGCCGTATCACCTCCACTGATATACCCGCTTCTTTTGGGCTACAAGGTCCAGGGGAGATAACCACATAGTCAGGGTTGAGTCGCGTCACATCAGAGACACTAATCTCATCATTTCTTTTGACCAGCACCTCCTGTCCTAACTCTCCAAAATACTGGACTAGGTTGTAGGTAAATGAATCATAATTGTCGATCATTAACAGCATAAGTTTTTTTACTAAATAGGGTCAGGACGAAGCGAGGGTTTTTTTCTTGGTTGAATACGTCCCTCACCATCAAAAATATCAGTTCCGTTATTACGATGCCACTCTTTTATATCACGCCAAACTTCATCTGCAGTTTCTGCATACCAGAAAAGATTCATATCCTCTGGATCAATATTGCCATATTCTAAAAGTCGTTCAAAGCTGATAATTTCTCGCCAAAAGCTCTCGCCAACTAAAACAATTGGAATCGGAGTAATTTTTCTTGTTTGAATTAATGTCAATGCACCAAACAATTCATCGAGTGTGCCGTAGCCACCAGGCAAAGCAATCAGGGCAACGGCACGTTTCATAAAATGTAATTTTCGCAGGGCAAAATAATGAAACTGAAAACATAACCCAGGAGTGATATAAGGGTTGGGGTATTGCTCTCTGGGCAGGGTAATATTTAGCCCCACCGTTCGTGCTCCCACCTCAAAGGCTCCTCGGTTAGCCGCTTCCATTCCACCAGGACCACCACCTGTCATTATCACTAGGCTAGAATCCTCAGGGCCATAGCCGGCTTGCCCCACTAATTGGCCTAACTGCCTACCCACTTCATAATATTTTGACAGTTGCACTTGTTTTTCAGATAAACGCACCTGTTGCTGTAAGGCAGTATTGGTGGGGTCTTTAGCCAATTGTGCAAGTAACACATCATGTTCAATTTTAGCCAGTCGCTCATCTTTTAAACGCGTACTTCCAAACACCACCACCGCATGATGAATACCATAGGCATTCATTGTGGCTTCCGCCTTCGTGTAATCAAGTTGTAAGCGGACGCCTCGTAATTCGTCCTCATGAATGAAAGCAACATCTCGATCAGGCTCAATGTAGGAAGGATTATCCATGATTTCCTGTTGTTGCTTTTTGAGCGCCTCAGCCTGTTGAGGACTAACAGGATGCTCCCAAGGTAATGGACACACTCGTTCTAACGGATGAGGGGGTTTAGGTATGGATTTTGAAGCATCATGATCATGTTTATCGGTCATGATGAACTAAGCCCTTGTTCTGCTAACTGAGCGGCTTTATGCACTGCTCGAGATTTATTAACAGTTTCTTGCCATTCACTCATCGCCACAGAATCAGCCACTATTCCCCCACCCGCCTGAACGTAGAGTGTACCGTTTTTAATTACAGCAGTACGAATGGCGATCGCCAAATCCATATTGCCAGAATAATCAAGGTAACCCACCGCTCCACCGTATACACCACGACGAACGGGTTCTAACTCATCAATAATTTCAAGCGCACGAACTTTAGGTGCTCCACTTAGTGTTCCTGCTGGGAAAGTGGCTTTTAACACGTCCATGGCCTTAAAGCCTGGTTTTAATTTTCCCTCAACATTCGAGACAATGTGCATGACGTGTGAATAACGCTCAATAACCATTCTCTCAGTGACAATCACAGAGCCTGTCTGAGCAATTCGGCCTACATCATTTCGGCCCAAGTCCATCAACATAATATGTTCAGCAATTTCTTTTGGGTCATTCAATAAATCCGTGGCTAGACTTTCATCTTCTAAGGCATCTTTTCCGCGCGGCCTGGTTCCTGCAATAGGCCTTAAAGTCACTTTATCTTGCTCTAAACGGACCAATATTTCTGGTGAGGCACCCACCACATGAAAATCGCCCATGTCGTAAAAAAACATGTAAGGCGATGGATTAAGTCTTCTCAACGCGCGGTATAACGCTAAAGGTTGAGCTTTGAATGGACGGTGCATACGGCGGCTTAGTACCACCTGCATAATATCGCCCTCTTTTATATAATCTAGGGCTTTTTTAACTGCCCTCTCATGCCACAGTTGATCTGTATCGTTAATAAGTTCCTCTGAATCATGGGTCGATAAGTTAGGCAATACAGGTGGCTTTTTAAGTGCGTTTGATAACTCCTCCAAACGCTGCTGCGCTCGCTCATACCCTTGAGGATGCTCAGCGTTAGCATAAACAACCAAGTGGAGTTGTCCTGACAGATTGTCAATCACCACGAGCTCGGTGGTGACCAGTAACAAAATATCGGGAGTACCGATATCATCCTCTTTCCAGCCTTGACTCAAGCGTGGCTCAATATAACGGATAATATCGTGTCCAAAATATCCCGCTAAACCACCACAAAATCGAGGTAGTGACTCAATAGGGGCTGCTTTAAATTGCGCTTGATAATGCTCAATAAAATCCAAAGGGTTTTCAACGCTAAAGGATTCTGTTGCCATCCCTTCCGTTTCTATGGCCACTTGATACTGATTAACACGAATTCGTTTTTGGGCGGGTAATCCAATAAATGAATAACGTCCAAAACGCTCGCCTCCTTGTACCGACTCCAATAAAAATGTGTAAGGCGCTTGAGCGAGTTTAGCGTAGACCGATAAGGGTGTATCGAGATCTGCCAGCTGTGTTTTAATCACTGGAATTAAGTTATATCCAGTGGCGCTTAATGTTAAAAACTCTTCTTTGGTCATCGACTCAACTCTTTACGCATAGCAGCAATGGTGGCGCGATAGTCTGGAGTGTTAAAAATGGCGGAACCCGCAACAAAGGTATCAGCTCCAGCTTCTTTTATGGCATGAATATTATCAACTTTAACGCCACCATCTATTTCCAATAATATCTTTCTTCCTGAGTCGTCAATTCGACGTCTGACCTCTCTTAGCTTATTGAGCGCCTCCGGAATAAAAGATTGGCCACCAAAACCTGGATTGACGGACATAATGAGAATCAAATCTAATTTATCCATAATATGATCTAAATAGCTCAGTGGAGTAGCTGGATTAAATACAATCCCAGCTTGACACCCTGAATCATGAATAAGACCAATTGTTCGGTCAATATGTTCACTGGCCTCAGGATGAAAACTAATAATTCCAGCGCCAGCTTTTGCAAAATCAGGAATGATCCGATCTACAGGTTTGACCATCAAATGCACATCAATGGGGACTGTGGCGTAGGAGCGAATCGCCTCACACACCAATGGTCCAATCGTTAAATTAGGCACATAATGATTATCCATGACATCAAAGTGGATCAAATCTGCACCAGCTTCAATAACCTCAGTGACCTCCTGTCCTAAATTGGCAAAATCGGCTGACAGTAAACTCGGTGCAATTCGGTAAGTCATCTTCTCTCTCCCTGATTTATTTATCTATTTCTTTTATTCTATCAGACTGCGCACTTCACTTCAGAATCACTGTCATATTGTTTTTGATTGCATGAAAAAACGATATAATTGCAACGTATAAATTATGATCAAGTATTTACCTTTATTCTTCTTACTGTTTGTTACAAGTTGTGCCAATGTCCCTCAAGATGATTCACTATCTAAAGGTAGCAGCACAGCTCAACTTGCTTGCCCACCCTCCAACGCCACTTCCTCGGTCAATAACTATCAACCACCCCATTTTATAAAAAGTGATTTCTCCAATCTACCCAACTGGTCACAAGGAATCCACCAACAAGCCTGGCAGGCTCTTCTAAGGCAATGCGAAACACTTAACAACAAAACCCCATGGAGTACGATTTGTCATCAAGCAAACACCCTGGGGGATAAAACAACAGAGCAGGCGCAACGACAATTCTTTGAAAGTTATTTTGAGGTTTGGCAAATCAATAATGCAGATGGCAGTGAAACGGGGCTTATCACTGGTTACTATGAACCTGTACTTAAGGGAAGTTTAGTGAAGACAGCCTACTTTCATTACCCTGTTTATGGTGAGCCTAAGGATTTACTGACTATTGATTTAGGCAGTGTGGTACCTGAATTACAGGGAAAACGACTGCGTGGTAGGTTACAAGGTCAAAAGGTGGTTCCCTATTTATCAAGAACTGATATAGAGCTTGAGGACCAACCGCTAAACGCCCCCATACTCGCCTATGTTCACGACCCAGTTGATCTCTTTTTTATGCAAATACAAGGCTCTGGACAAATTATATTACCCAATGGAGCTCATCTTCATTTGGGTTACGCTGATCAAAATGGTTATCCCTACCGCTCGATTGGTCGCTACCTAATTGATCAAGGGGAACTCACCCTTCACAATGCCTCTGTGAATGGTATAAAAAAATGGTTACACAGACATCCTGATCAACTTAATCATTTACTTAATCAAAATCCAAGCTATGTCTTTTTTAAAATACTGCCTGACAGTCTAAAAGACCCCATCGGTGCATTGGGTGTCCCTCTTACGCCAGAAGTAAGTTTAGCTGTTGATATCAGAGCTATCCCCCTTGGAAGTCCTGTTTATTTAGATACCACCTACCCCAATAGCTCTCAATCTTTAACAAAATTAATGTTCGCTCAAGATATGGGCGGGGCGATCAGGGGGGCGGTCAGGGCCGACTTTTACTGGGGAACGGGATCCCACGCCGGGAAAGAAGCAGGAGCAATGCGCCAATCCGGACGGATGTGGGTATTTTTTCCCAAGGGCTCGCAGCCTAATCTCGCACATTAAAGGACAGAGTTAAGGGAAGGCGGCTATAATGCTTTTATTTATTGTTTATTGTATTGGTTAATAGATTGGCTGATTCAACCTCATTCATTCATACATTTGGGCTCAATCACGACAGTGCTCCGGTGTCTGTACGCGAAAAAATTGCTTTTAATGACGAGCAATTGATTCCTGCGTTAATCAAACTCACGCAGGATACGCAAAGTGAAGAGGCAGTGATTTTGTCTACTTGCAATCGAACTGAAATTTATGTTCGTAACGAATCTCCCACCTCGATTACTGAATGGCTGCAACAGCATCACCATTTAGGACAATTTGATATTGGTCAGTATTTGTATCAGCTCAACGGGACAGCCGTGGCCCACCATGCGTTTAAAGTGGCCTCTGGGTTAGACTCGATGGTATTGGGTGAACCGCAAATCTTAGGACAAGTTAAACAAGCGGTTCGTGTAGCCAGTGAAGCAGGAACACTCGGCCCCATGCTTGATAAACTCTTTCAAATCACCTTTTCTGTTGCCAAAGAAGTCCGCAGTCAAACTGCCATTGGAGAGCGATCTGTCTCGTTAGCAGCTGCTGCACTGAAACTTACCAACAGTGTTCTTGGCAATATTAGCGAGCAAAAGATCTTGTTTATTGGTGCAGGAGAGATGATTGAACTCGTTGCCACTCACTTCGCTGCCAAACAGCCACAGCAAATCACTATCGCCAATCGTACCTTAGAGCGTGCAAGGTTGCTTGCTGACCGTTTCTCGGGACAAGCTGTTACATTATCAGAACTCTCCCGCGAGATCCCCCATCATGATGTGATCATTTCCTGTACGGCAAGTCATTTGCCCTTAATTGGTAAAGGCATGATTGAAAACGCCATTAAATCCAGGAAACACAAACCCATGGTTCTTGTTGACTTGGCTGTACCTCGTGATATTGAACCGGAGGTCAGTAAACTTGCTGATGTGTTTTTGTACACCGTTGATGATTTGGGTGAGATCATTCAAGAAAATAAAGAATCAAGACAGGCTGCCGTAGAAGAAGCTGAAAAAATTATTACCCTAAGAGTGCAAGATTTTGTCCAGTGGATCAATACCAGAGAAGTAGTTCCCACGATCAAGAAACTCAGAGAACATGCTGACAGTTATCGACAAATCGAATTAGAAAAAGCCAAAAAAGCACTCTCGCGGGGCGAGAGCCCAGAAAAAGTCATGGAACAACTGGCCAATAGCTTGATGAATAAATTTCTTCATCACCCAACTCAAGCGCTCCATCAAACACAAGGTGAATTTCAACAAAACTTGATTGATGCGGCTCACAAACTCTTTATCCGCGACCAGGATTCGTAAATCACATGAAAGATTCTCTTAAAACGCGACTGATCGCACTCGATCAGCGCTTAACTGAAATTGATGTTTTGCTATCAAACCCCAAGGTGACGGACGATATGGACCAATATCGAAAACTCACCAAAGAGCACGCCGAAATTACTCCTGTGGTGCAATTATTTCATCAACATCAAAAGACGCTGCAGGATATGGATGCTGCGCAAGCCATGTTACAGGATGCGGAACTCAAAGAGTTTGCTGAAGAAGAAATCAAAGCCGGTAAAGAGCGTATTGAGGAGATTGAGGCCCATATTCAAAAGGAGCTTCTACCTAAAGATCCCAATGATGATCGAAACATCTTCATGGAAATACGGGCAGGCACAGGCGGGGATGAATCAGCGCTCTTTGCAGGATCTCTATTTCGCATGTATTCCCGCTATGCAGAGCGCCAAGGGTGGCCGATTGAAATTATTTCTCATAGCGATGGGGAAGTGGGTGGTTTTAAAGAAATTATTTTTAGAATTGAAGGCCATGGAGCCTATTCTCGACTTAAATTTGAATCAGGCGGTCATCGCGTGCAACGGGTTCCTGAAACAGAAACCCAGGGGCGTATTCATACTTCGGCGTGTACGGTAGCCGTGATGCCTGAGGCGGATGAAGTGGGGGATGTCACCCTTAATCCCTCAGAGCTACGTATTGATACCTTTAGGGCAAGCGGTGCAGGAGGGCAACATATCAATAAAACCGACTCTGCCGTTCGTATCACCCATCTACCAACGGGTATTGTGGTGGAGTGTCAAGACGGACGCAGTCAACACAAAAACAAGGCACAAGCGATGGCCGTGCTGGTAGCTCGTATCAAAGATAAGCAGCAAAGGGAGCAACAAGCTAAAGAGGCTGCCACGCGTAAATCTTTGATTGGTAGCGGGGATCGCTCGGAGCGTATCCGAACCTATAACTTTCCGCAGGGCCGCGTCACCGACCACCGCATCAACCTGACTCTTTATAAAATTGATGCCATTATGGATGGGGACATCAATGAATTAACCTCAGTATTAATGGCTGAGCATCAAGCTGAATTGTTGGCGAATTTAGGTGAGGAATGATTATTGCTGAGGCTCTTAATCCAAGAGAACCCTTCTCTATTGAAAGACGACGTCTTCTTGAACACCTCACGCAACGCAATTACGCTTATCTCATCGCCCACAGTAACGAGTCACTCTCAGCCTCACAGGAGCAACTATTCAACACATATCTCACTCGTCTAAAAGGAGGGGAACCTCTGGCTTACATTTTAGGGGAACAGGAGTTTTATGGTCTGAGCTTTAAAGTTAACCCGCAGGTGTTAATTCCGCGCCCGGATACAGAACTGTTGGTTGATCATGCTCTTTCTTTGATACAAACGCTAAACCATCCACAAGTTATTGATTTAGGAACTGGCTCAGGCGCCATTGCGATTACTCTAACAAAACACTGCCCTGCCTTAACCATGACGGCGACTGATATATCCCCTGCAGCACTGAATCTTGCTCAACGCAACGCCAAACTCATTCTAAAAGACAAATCATCATCTATGATTTGGCT
>JAGXAW010000015.1 GCA_018971415.1 Betaproteobacteria bacterium | reverse complement strand
GGTTTAATGCAATGGCCAATGGTTATTGGTGGTGTAGTGCCAGTAATTAACGTTAGTGGTATTAAACCAGGTGAATTAAAATTGTCTGGTGAATTGTTAGCAGATATTTATTTGGGTACCGTTAAAAAATGGAACGATCCAGCTATCGCTGCTCTTAACAAGGGCATGGCGTTACCTAACGAAGATATCGTTGTGGTTTCTCGCTCAGATGGTTCAGGTACGACCTTTAACTACACCAACTATCTCTCCAAAGTGAGCGATAACTGGAAAAACAAAGTAGGTAGCAGTACCTCCGTCAAATGGCCTGTTGGTATTAGCGGTAAAGGTAATGAAGGCGTTGCCTCTTACGTGAAACAACAAAACGGTTCAATCGGCTACGTGGAGTATGCGTATGCACTGCAAAACAAAATGACCTACGTGGAAATGAAAAACAAAGCTGGTCACTTTGTGAAACCAGAGAGCAAGAGTTTTGCTGCAGCCGCTGCCAATGCCCATTGGGTAGCTGAAGAAGGTTTCCATGAAATCTTAACCGATGAGCCAGGCGATGATTCTTGGCCAATTACTGCCGCTACCTTTATTTTGATGCACAAGGTTCAAGACAAACCTGAGAACGCAAAAGCCGCTCTCAAATTCTTCAGCTGGGCTTATAATAATGGTGCTAAAGCTGCCTTATCTTTAGATTACATTCCAATGCCAAAAGCTGTGGTAAAACAAGTTGAAGCTACTTGGAAAGACATTAAAGATACCTCAGGTAAATCCGTTTACTAATGGGTATTGAAAGGTACGGCTGGAACTGAGATAGGCATTTTAATGATTAATGTAAGTTAAACCATATGAATTTAAAAGAGTCTCAAATACAGCCAACCATGTCCTCAGTCAACCGCTCCTCAAAGGAGCGGTTGTATCGTTTGGGTGATGTGGTGTTTGAAAATGTAACGCGGTTTTTTGCCTTAGTGGTTTTATTGACCTTGGTCGCCATTTTGGCGTCTTTAGTGGTCAGCAGTATGCCCTCCATTAAGGCCTTCGGTATCGGGTTTTTATTTTCTGATGACTGGGATCCTGTACAGGAAAAATTCGGTGCCTTGGTTCAAATTTACGGTACTTTAGTGAGTTCTTTGATTGCTCTACTTATCGCCCTACCCATTAGTTTTGGTATTTCTATTTTTCTGACAGAGATGTCACCTAAATGGCTAAGACGTCCATTGGGAACAGCCATTGAGCTATTGGCTGCTATTCCCAGTATCATTTATGGTATGTGGGGATTATTCGTTTTTGCGCCCATTTTTCAGAGAACAGCGCAGCCCTTCTTAAAAGAAACCATTGGTCAAATTCCTGGTTTATCCTTTTTGTTTTCCGGTCCACCTATTGGTATTGGGATGTTGGCTGCAGGTATTATTTTGGCCATTATGATTATTCCGTTTATCACGGCGGTGATGCGTGATGTGTTTGAACTAGTCCCTACTGTGTTAAAAGAGTCTGCCTACGGTCTTGGTTCCACTACCTGGGAAGTGATCTGGCGTGTGGTGTTGCCTTATACGCGCGCTGGGGTGGTTGGCGGAGTGATGCTAGGACTAGGCCGTGCCTTAGGTGAAACCATGGCAGTGACCTTTGTTATTGGTAACGCACAACGTTTACAAACCTCTTTATTGGCACCGGGTAACAGTATTGCCTCTTCTCTTGCCAATGAATTTCAAGAGGCGGTGGGTACGCTGTACACCTCCTCGTTAGTTGAGTTGGGTTTAATATTGTTTTTTATCACCACCGTCGTACTGGCGCTCGCCAAGTGGATGCTATTACGAATGAGTCGCTTAGAAGGAACTAAGAGCTAATATGCAAAAACATCTTAGTGTCGCCTCACGCAAAATCTATCGACGTCGACGTTACGTCAATAATTTCAATATGTTTGCATCGGCCCTAGCCATGGCCTTTGGATTATTCTGGCTTACCTGGATTTTAGCCACCTTATTCATTAAAGGGATTGGGGCGGTTGATTGGCAAATGTTTGCTTTATCTACGCCGCCACCGGGTGAAAATGGGGGGTTATTAAATGCCATTATTGGTAGCCTATTAATGGCGGGTCTTGGTACCTTGGTGGGAACCCCCATTGGTATTCTGGCGGGCACCTATCTCGCTGAATATGGGCGCAACAATTGGCTTTCCTCTGCTACCCGTTTTATTAACGACATTTTATTAAGCGCCCCTTCCATTGTTTTGGGGTTATTTATTTACTCCGTGTATGTGGCAAAAGTAGGGCATTTTTCTGGTTATGCCGGAGGTTTGGCTTTGTCACTCATCGTCATTCCAGTGGTGGTGAGAACCACGGATGATATGCTCAAGCTGGTGCCAGACAGCTTACGCGAAGCAGCCATCGCCCTTGGGGCGCCTAAATGGAAAATGGTGACTATGGTGTCCTACCGCGCTGCACGTGCGGGTATTGCAACGGGCATACTGTTGGCAGTGGCTAGGATCAGCGGTGAAACAGCGCCTTTATTGTTCACGGCCTTAAACAACCAGTTTTTATCATTTAATATGAATCAGCCCATGGCTAACTTGCCTGTGGTTATTTTTCAGTTTGCCATGAGCCCTTACGAGGATTGGCATCGTTTGGCTTGGGGTGGCGCAATTTTAATTACCTTTAGCGTTTTACTACTTAACATTTTGGCGCGCGCCTTGTTCCGTCAAAAAACTAACGGTTAGCTTTTAAATAGGTGTCATGATGACTCAACAACATAACAGCTCAGATTTACGTATTTCGGTAAAAAATCTTAACTTCTACTATGGCAAGTATCACGCCATTAAGAATGTTTCGATGGACATTAAATCCAATAAAGTGACAGCTTTTATTGGTCCCTCTGGATGCGGTAAGTCTACCCTGCTCAGAACCTTTAATCGTTTGCATGAGCTTTACCCACAAAATCGCGCAACCGGTGAGATCCTCTTAGATGGCAAAAATGTTTTAAACAGCCGCAGTGACCCTACGCTACTGCGTGCCCGTGTGGGCATGGTGTTTCAAAAACCAACCCCTTTTCCGATGTCAATTTATGACAACATCGCCTTTGGTGTGAAACTCTATGAGCGTTTGTCTAAGGCTGAAATGGATGAGCGTGTCGAGTGGGCTTTAACCAAGGCTGCCCTGTGGAAAGAAGTTAAGGATAAGCTGCAACAGAGCGGTTATGGCCTATCAGGGGGACAGCAGCAACGTCTGTGTATTGCACGTTGTATTGCGATTAAACCTGAAGTCATTTTGTTGGATGAACCCACCTCGGCTCTGGATCCCATTTCAACAGCCCATATTGAAGAATTGCTAGATGACCTCAAAACAGATTACACTGTAGTGATTGTGACGCATAACATGCAGCAGGCTGCACGCGTGTCTGACTACACAGCTTATATGTATCTGGGCGAGCTCATTGAATTTGATGAGACCGATAAAATATTTACAAAACCCAACCAAAAAGCGACGGAAGACTACATCACAGGTAAATTCGGATAAAAATAGTTTTGCATAAAGGGGAGAGTATGCGCAAAAAGTTGGTGGCTGGGAATTGGAAAATGAATGGTTCCCTTACAGAAAACACAGCGCTAATTAACTCTCTCACCAGGCAGCAAAGTCGTTTTAAGACAGTTCAAGTCGCTCTCATTCCTCCTTTTCCGTACCTCTTTCAAGCTCAGCAATTGTTAACCTCAACTAATCTTAGCTGGGGTGCCCAGGACATCAGCACAGAGCCTCAGGTTGGGGCCTTCACTGGGGAGGTGTCGGCTTCAATGTTGCTTGATTTTGCCTGCCAGTACGTTATTGTTGGCCATTCGGAGCGTCGTCAGCGTCACCATGAAACCGATCAAGAGGTGGCCACTAAAGCCAAAATTGCCATTGAAAACGGGCTAAAACCCATTATTTGTGTGGGCGAGAGTCTTGTTGAGCGTGAAAAAGGTGAAACCTTATCAGTTTTATACCGTCAGACAGATGCTGTATTGAATACTTTAAGTTTACCCCAATTGCAGCATGTTATTTTGGCCTATGAACCCATTTGGGCTATTGGTACTGGAAAAAGCGCTACCGCTCAACAGGTCCAAGAGGTGCATCAAGCCTTGCGCCAGAGGGTGGCGGCGATGGATTGGGTGGCAGCGCAAGGATTAAATATTCTCTATGGTGGTAGCGTGAAACCCGCGAACGCGTTAGAATTAATGTCCTTGCCTGATGTGGATGGCGCCCTGGTGGGTGGAGCATCCCTTGTGGCAGAGGATTTTATAGCGATTATTGAGGCCGCAGCCTGAGTCTGCGGGTGTTAAGGAAGATTAGTCATGTTGCATACTCTTGTTTGGGTTGTCCACGTGTTAGCGGCAATCGGTGTGATAGGTTTGGTGCTGATTCAGCATGGGAAGGGTGCTGATATGGGTGCTGCCTTTGGTAGCGGTTCTGCAGGTGGCTTATTTGGCGCCTCGGGTGCCGGTAACTTTTTGAGTAGAACCACAGCCATTCTTGCCGCTGTGTTCTTTGCCACCAGTTTATTGTTAACATGGTTTTCTGGGCACGCCAGTGATTCATCAAGTGTCATGCAACAAACAACGATAACGCAACCGGTGGTACCAAAAGTCACGCCGCAAGCGCCGTCAATTTCGGATTCTAAATCCTCTGAAATTCCGAAATAAATGCACTAAAACGTACGCACAACGTACGGTAAAATTAAAATAATGCCGATGTGGTGAAATTGGTAGACACGCCGTCTTGAGGGGGCGGTGGCGAAAGCCGTAGCAGTTCGAGTCTGCTCATCGGCACCATTACAAGGGGTATAGTAGGTGATGGTGCAAAATTACTTGCCTGTATTGTTGTTTATTTTAGTGGGTCTCGCCATTGGAGTCTTGCCTCCAATGCTGGGTAAACTCTTGGCCCCCAGTCGTCCAGATGAGGCCAAAAACTCTCCCTATGAGTGTGGATTTGAAGCCTTTGAAGACGCTCGTATGCGCTTTGATGTCCGCTACTATCTTGTTGCTATTCTTTTTATTTTATTTGATTTAGAAATTGCGTTCCTATTCCCCTGGGCTATCGTGGTCAAGGATATTGGCTGGTTTGGCTTTGTGGCCATGATGATATTCCTGTTGATCCTTGTGGTGGGATTTGTCTACGAGTGGGTCAAAGGCGCTCTTGAGTGGGAATAAGAGCATTTCAGTTATAGGAGGCGTTGTATTATGGCTCTAGAAGGGGTTCTAAAAGAAGGCTTTGTGACCACCAGTTTGGATACCATTATTAACTGGACAAGAACAGGTTCTCTGTGGCCGATGACTTTTGGTTTGGCTTGTTGTGCTGTTGAGATGATGCATGCAGGTGCCTCTCGCTATGATTTAGACCGCTTTGGTGTGGTCTTTAGGCCAAGTCCAAGACAGTCTGATTTGATGATTGTGGCGGGGACCCTGTGCAACAAAATGGCTCCGGCACTGCGCAAAGTTTATGACCAAATGGCTGAGCCTCGTTGGGTATTATCCATGGGCTCCTGTGCCAATGGTGGGGGGTACTACCACTACTCTTATTCTGTGGTTAGAGGTTGTGATCGTATCGTCCCTGTGGATGTCTATGTTCCAGGTTGCCCACCCACAGCAGAAGCACTGCTCTACGGCGTGATACAGTTGCAACAAAAAATTCGTCGTACCACCACTATTGCGCGTGCGGCCTAATGATGATGAATGACCGACTAGAGCATTTACAGGTGGCGCTTACCGAGAGATTGGCCGAGGCCATTGAGAGTAGTGTGATTCGTCTTAAGGAATTAACCATTGAAGTTAAAGCATCGCACTGGTTAGATTGCGCTAAAACCTTACGTGACGAATTTCATTTTGAGCAACTGATTGACCTCTGTGGCGTAGACTATAATGCTTATGAGGGACGTGAGAGTGGTCCGCGCTTTGCTATTGTGTGTCATCTGTTGTCTGTCGAACATAATCTGCGTTTACGTGTCAGAGTCTTTGCTCAGGATGACAGCTTACCTGTTTTATCTTCCGTTGAGTCTATTTGGTCATCAGCGAATTGGATGGAAAGGGAGGCCTTTGATTTATTCGGAATCTTGTTTGATGGCCATCCTGATTTACGACGTCTGCTGACTGACTATGGATTTGTGGGGCATCCTTTTAGAAAAGACTTTCCGGTTTCAGGGTATGTGGAAATGCGTTATGACGAGCACCAAAAACGGGTGGTGTACCAGCCGCTGACTTTGGTGCCAAGAGAAGTGGTTCCGCGCATTACGCGTCCAGACAATTATGGGGATAGTGAGCACCATGGCTGAGATTAGAAATTACACCATGAACTTCGGGCCTCAGCATCCTGCGGCCCACGGTGTGTTACGTTTAGTACTTGAATTAGATGGTGAAGTGATTGAACGCGCTGACCCACACATTGGGTTATTGCACCGTGCTACCGAGAAGCTCGCTGAAACACGCACCTATTTACAAACCGTTCCCTACATGGATCGACTGGACTATGTGTCGATGATGTGTAATGAGCATGGTTACGTATTGGCGCTAGAGAAGTTGCTGCAAATAGAGGTACCAAGACGCGCGCAATATATTCGCGTGATGTTCGATGAAATCACCCGTATCTTAAATCACCTTTTATGGTTAGGTGCCCATGCCTTAGACGTGGGTGCCATGACGGTGTTTCTATACGCCTTTCGTGAACGTGAAGATTTGATGGATTGCTATGAGGCAGTCTCTGGGGCCAGAATGCACGCCGCCTACTATCGACCAGGAGGGGTTTATCGCGATCTGCCTGATCGTATGCCACAGCATTTGGCCAACAAAGGTGGACGCAGTGACTCAAAAGCGCAGTATTTGAACGCTCATCGTCATGGGTCAATGCTTGATTTTATCGAGGATTTTACTCAGCGTTTTCCAGCCTTGGTGGATGAATATGAAACGCTGTTAACGGATAACCGTATTTGGAAGCAAAGGACGGTGGGTATTGGTGTGGTATCCCCTGAGCGCGCCTTAAACTTAGGTTTCACCGGCCCCATGTTAAGGGGCTCTGGCGTGGCCTGGGATTTACGTAAGAAACAGCCCTATGAAGTGTATGGTGAATTGGATTTTGATATTCCAATTGGGGTAAATGGTGATTGCTATGACCGTTACTTGGTGCGTATCGAAGAGATGCGTCAGTCCAACAAAATTGTGAAGCAGTGTGTGGATTGGTTACGCGCTAACCCCGGTCCTGTCATTACAGAAAACCACAAGGTTGCGCCACCTAGCCGCACTGACATGAAAACCAACATGGAAGAGCTGATTCACCACTTTAAGTTGTTTACCGAGGGTATGCATATTCCTGCAGGTGAAGCTTTAGCGAGTGTTGAAGCGCCGAAGGGTGAGTTTTCGATTTACATGATTTCAGATGGAGCCAATAAGCCCTATCGCTTAAAAATTCGTGCACCAGGTTATGCCCATTTGTCAGGCTTAGATGAGATGACAAGAGGGCACATGATAGCTGATTTGGTGGCCATTATTGGTACACAAGATATTGTATTTGGGGAGATTGACCGTTGAGTTTATTGTCCAAAGCCTCTCTCGAGAAAATTGATTACGAGATTAGTAAGTATCCCGCTGAGCAAAAGCAGTCTGCCGTGATGTCAGCTTTACGCATTGCTCAGGAAGAGCATGGTTGGTTATCAACAGAAGTCATGGATGCGGTGGCGGCTTATCTTGCCATGCCATCCATTGCTGTTTATGAAGTGGCTACCTTCTATGAAATGTATAACACCAAACCCATGGGTAAGTACAAATTAACTCTTTGTACGAATTTACCCTGCGCTCTATCGGGAGCGGACCGTCTTTGTAAGAAATTAAAAGAGCGCTTGGGTATTGATTTTGATGAAGTGACTCCAGATGGGCAATTCAGTCTTAAAGAAGGGCAATGCTTTGGTGCCTGTGGTGATGCTCCAGTATTGCTCATCAATAACCATGAAATGCGCTCTTGGGTGACCGAGGACAAATTAGAAGAGTTGTTAAAGGAGTTACAGTCATGACCGCAGTGATATTAGGTCAACTAGGTGACAATAAAGAACAAACCTGGCATTTAAACGATTACGTTAAACGCGGTGGCTATCAAGCCCTCAAAAAAGTATTAAGTGGCATGACCCCTGAGGCGGTCATTGATGAAGTGAAAAAATCCGGACTTCGTGGAAGAGGAGGAGCGGGTTTTCCAACGGGCACCAAATGGACCTTCATGCCAAAGGAAGTGAGTGGTGAGCGTTATGTGGTCTGTAACTCGGATGAGGGCGAGCCTGGCACCTTTAAGGACCGTGATATTTTGCGCTATAACCCGCACGCGGTGATTGAGGGCATGATTATCGCTGGTTTTGCTATGCGCGCTACCCGTGGCTATAACTATATCCATGGTGAAATTTGGTCAGTGTATGAGCGTTGTGAGGAAGCCATCGCGGAAGCCAGAGCGGCGGGCTTTTTAGGCAACAATATTTTAGGCAGTGGGTTTTCTTTTGAATTATTTAATCACCATGGCTATGGTGCTTATATCTGTGGAGAAGAGACCGCTCTTTTAGAATCCCTTGAGGGCAAAAAAGGTCAACCACGCTATAAACCCCCTTTCCCTGCTACCTACGGGTTATATGGCCGTCCTACCACCATTAACAATACTGAAACCTTTGCCAATGTGCCGTGGATTATCCGTGAGGGTGGTGAGGCGTATTTAGCGCTGGGTCGCCCCAATAACGGCGGGACAAAAATTTTCTCGGTGTCAGGCCACGTTAATCGACCAGGTAATTATGAAGTTCCCTTAGGTACCCCCTTTGCCAAATTGCTCGAAATGGCTGGTGGCATGAGGGATGGTAAAAAAATTAAGGCCGTGATTCCAGGGGGATCCTCAATGCCAGTGATTCCAGGGCATATTATGATGGATACGGACATGGATTATGACTCCATTGCTAAAGCGGGATCCATGTTAGGTTCAGGTGCGGTTATTGTGATGGATGAGAGCACCTGTATGGTTCGTGCTCTTGAGAGACTGTCTTATTTTTATCATGAGGAATCCTGTGGTCAGTGTACCCCTTGTCGCGAGGGAACAGGCTGGCTTTATCGCGTGGTTCATCGTATTGAAAAAGGCGAAGGGCGCAGTGATGATTTAGATTTACTGCTGTCTCTGAGTAACAACATTCAAGGGCGAACGATTTGCGCTCTAGGTGATGCGGCAGCGATGCCTGTTAGGGCCTTTGTGACCCATTACCGTGACGAGTTTGAATACCATATCACTCACAAGCGTTGTCTTGTAGAGGCAGGTCAAGTTTCTGAGAAGGCGGCGTAAACATGGCATTGGTTACAGTAGAAATTGATGGTAAAACCACGCAAGTGGAAAGTGGTCGCACCGTGATGGATGCGGCCCGTCAGCTCGGCATTAAAATTCCTCATTTTTGTTACCACAGAAAACTCTCCATTGCGGCCAATTGCCGCATGTGTTTGGTGCAGGTAGAAAAAGCGCCTAAACCTTTACCAGCTTGTGCAACGCCAGCCACCGAGGGGATGAGGGTATTTACCCATTCGGAGTTTGCCATTAACGCGCAAAAAGCGGTCATGGAATTTTTGTTAATTAACCATCCCTTAGATTGCCCGATTTGTGACCAAGGTGGTGAGTGTAAGCTGCAGGACATCAGTGTGGGCTATGGTGGTAGCGCATCGCGTTTTAAAGAAGAAAAACGGGTGGTTAGCAATAAGAACTTAGGACCGCTCATTCAAACGGATATGACGCGCTGTATTTTATGTACTCGCTGTGTTCGTTTTGGTCAAGAAATCGCAGGTATTATGGAGCTTGGTGTAGGCGGGCGTGGCGAGCGCTCTGAGGTCTTAGCCTTTGTTGATCGCACCGTGAATTCTGAAATTTCTGCTAATGTCATTGATTTGTGCCCAGTGGGCGCTCTGACCTCTAAACCCTTTCGTTACCGGGCAAGAACTTGGGAGTTACAGCGCTCACCCAGCGTGAGTCCCCATGATGCCATGGGCAGTCAGTTGGTGGTTCAGGTGAAACTGAAAAAAGAAGTGGTCCGTGTTCTTCCTGGGAAGGATGATTCGATTAATGAGTGCTGGATATCTGACCGCGATCGCTTTGGTTTTGAGGCGGTGAACAGTAGTGATCGCCTATTAAAACCGATGATCAAGGAAGAGGGTCAATGGCGCGAGGCGGATTGGGCTGAGGCGCTACAAGTGGTGGTGGATGCCTTTAGTAAAATTAAGTCTGTGCAGGGTGCCAACGCCTTGGGATTGTGGGCTTCCCCTCAGTTGTCTTTAGAAGAATTATGGTTAGCGCAACAATTAATGCGTGACTTGGGTTCCTCAAACATTGATCACCGTTTTCGTCAGCGTGATTTTTCTATGGACCATGCAGGTTCTGCTATTCCCTGGCTTGGTATGCCCATTGAACAATGGTCTAAACTAAAAACCACATTGCTGGTGGGGTCAAGAATTCGCTCTGAGTTTCCACTACTCGCTGTGCGTCTTCGTCAAGCGGTGAAGGAGGGCGGCAGCGTTCACTTAATTAATGCTTTTGTTGATGATCTTGCCATGCCAACGGGGCAACAGTTGGTAGGCGCGCCAAGCGTTATACCTTCATTACTGGCGCAAGTGGTTCAGGCTGCGGCTGAGATGACAAGTCAAACTGTTGCTCCTCAATGTGTGGCCATGATGGGGGCAGTCATTTCACCTGAAGCCTCTGCCATTGCTAAGGCCTTACTGGTGGAAGGACCCAAGGCTGTGGTGTTAGGTCACCTTGCCGAGCAGCATGAGGATTACGCTACCCTGTGGAGCCTCTCCCAGGAGCTCTGCCGTTTAACGGGCGCCACACTCTCTTACTTACCTCAGGGCGCGAACAGCTTAGCCGCTCATGCGGCCGGTGTATTGCCTTATCAAGGCACTCTTGCAACCCATCAGTATCAGGGCTTAAATGCTGCGCAAATGATTGCTGAGCCACGTCATGCTGTGATGGTGTTGGGTCTTGAGCCTAGCGTTGATGCTATAAATGCCCGCGCTGCCTTACAAGCCTTACAAGCTGCCGATTTTGTGGTGGCCATGCACGCCTTTAAGGGCGATTTGCCCAATTGGGCTGATGTGATTTTACCAATCGCCCCCTTCACTGAGACACCGGGAACCTTTGTCAATATGACAGGCCGAGTACAAACCGTGAAAGCGGCTATCCATACTAAGGGCGAAAGCCGTCCTTTGTGGAAAGTGTTACGTGTACTTGCTAACTTGTTTGAATTACCAGGTTATCAATACGATACCCTAGAGGAAGTCTATCAAGATGGAGACAGTAACTGGGCTGAGGCGATAAGTCAGCGATTAGGTAATCAAAAACACGCTTTGCCTCCCTTGAAAATGCGCGCTTCAATAAACCGCTTAGAGCGTTTGGCTGAGGTGCCTCCCTACCAAGTGGATGCCCTTACTCGCCGCTCAGCACCCTTGCAGGAAAGTGGTTTAGGTCAATGCCGTTATGTACAGATGTCCTCCCTGACAGCCAATAAGCTAAAACTGGTGGAAGGACGGATGGTGAAAATCACTCAAGGTGAAGGGCAGGCAAGTTTGCCAGTTAAAATCAATGATCAATTGGCTGAACAGGTTCTCTTAGTGCCAAGCGCCATTGCTGAGACCCAGCAATTGGATATTGCTCATCAGAGTCTAACTGTGGAGGCCGTCGGTTAATGCAATCACTAATGGATTTATTTGGCCCTCTTTGGCCTCTGGTGTGGACTCTTCTTAAGATCATTGTGATTGTGCTTCCGCTGCTTGGCGCTGTGGCCTATTTAACTTTGGCTGAGCGTAAAGTAATTGGCTACATGCAAATTCGTATTGGTCCTAATCGCGTGGGTCCCAAGGGTTTATTGCAACCCATTGCCGATGCCATCAAATTGCTGATGAAAGAAATTGTGGTTCCCACAGGAGCCAACCGTTTCCTGTTCGTCTTAGCTCCCGTGCTGGCTATTATGCCAGCGCTCGCCGCATGGGCGGTGGTGCCCTTTGGTCCTGATTTGGTGTTGGCTAATGTTAACGCGGGGTTACTTTACATCATGGCCATCACCTCTGTGGGGGTGTATGGTGTGGTAATCGCAGGTTGGGCCTCCAACTCCAAATATGCCTTTTTAGGGGCACTGCGTTCTGCGGCTCAAATTGTGTCCTATGAAATTGCCATGGGTTTTGCCTTGGTGACGGTGTTAATGATGTCGCACAGTTTAAACCTGACAGATATCGTTCTCGCTCAGCAAAGTTCTCTGGGTTTATTGCAATGGAACTGGATTCCCCTATTTCCGATGTTTGTGATTTATATCATTTCAGGCACAGCAGAAACTAACCGCGCTCCCTTTGATGTGGCTGAGGGCGAGTCTGAAATTGTAGCAGGTTTCCATGTGGAATATTCAGGGATGGCTTTTGCTATTTTCTTTTTGGCGGAATACGCCAACATGATTTTAATTGCTGCCTTAACCTCCATTATGTTCATGGGTGGGTGGCTCTCGCCAGTTCCTTTTATCCCCAATAGCATTCTCTGGCTCTTTGCCAAGATGGCCTTTGTACTGTTTTTGTTTCTCTGGTTCAGAGCCACTTTCCCACGCTATCGTTATGATCAGATTATGCGTTTGGGTTGGAAGGTATTTATTCCATTGACTTTAGTATGGTTGGTTGTTGTGGGTATTTTGATGCAGACCCCTTTTCGCAACCTACCCATACTTAATATTTGGTTCCATGGATAGGAGTGAATGATGGGTGCCATAGCTGAATTTGTAAAAAGCTTGATGCTAAGCGAATTGATTAAAGGGATGGGGGTAACGGGAAAACATTTCTTTTCTCGTAAGATGACCGTTCAATATCCTGAGGAAAAAACCCCGCAGTCTCCCAGGTTTCGTGGGCTCCATGCTTTGCGTCGCTATCCCAATGGTGAAGAGCGCTGCATTGCCTGTAAATTGTGCGAGGCGGTTTGCCCAGCCATGGCCATTACCATTGAATCAGAAGTGCGCGCTGATGGTTCAAGACGAACCACCCGCTATGATATTGATTTAACCAAATGTATATTTTGTGGTTTTTGTGAGGAGTCCTGCCCGGTGGACTCCATTGTTGAAACCAGGGTATTTGAATACCATGGCGAAGAGCGCGGTGATTTATTAATGACCAAAGAAAAACTGCTGGCCATTGGCGATCGTTATGAAGCCCAAATTGCCCAGGACCGAGCAGAAGATGCTCCTTATCGATAAAGGAATGAAAAAGTGATGAGCTCTGCTGTCATGTTGTTCACGGTGTTTGCCGTGATTTTAGTATTAAGTGCCTTGGGAGTAATTACCGCTCGTAACCCTGTGCACGCCGCACTCTTTTTGGTGTTATCTTTTTTTACCGGTTCAGCACTTTGGATGATGTTAGAGGCTGAGTTTCTCGCCATCGCCTTAGTGTTGGTTTATGTTGGTGCGGTGATGGTGCTCTTTTTGTTTGTGGTGATGATGCTCAACATTGACCTTGATCGTTTGCGTGAGGGCTTCTGGAAACACTTACCCTTAGGTGCCAGTGTGGCGCTGTTGATGGTGGTGGAAATGATTTTGGTGGTGAGCAGCAAACAGTTCGCTAAAATGACCACTGTCAGTAATACCTCGGGGGTCAGTAATACGCAAGAATTAGGGTTATTGCTATATAACCAATATGTGTATCCCTTTGAGCTCGCTGCGGCCATTTTGCTTTTGGCCATTGTGGCAGCCATTGCTCTGACCCATCGACGTCGTAAGGATTCACGATATATGGATCCCGCCATGCAGGTCAGTGTGAAGGCCTCAGAGCGAATTAAAATTATTAAGATGCCGGCGGAGAGAGAGCTGTGACCTTGAATTTAACTGATTATTTAATGCTTGCTGCTGTGCTCTTTGCCATCAGTATTGTGGGTATTTTTTTAAACCGTAAAAATGTCATCATTTTGCTGATGTGTATTGAATTAATGTTGTTAGCAGTGAATTTGAATTTTATTGCTTTTTCACATTACTTAAACGATACCGCAGGGCAAATTTTTGTGTTCTTTATTTTGACGGTCGCTGCGGCTGAGTCGGCTATTGGACTCGCTATTTTAGTGGTGTTATTTAGAAATATCCGCACTATTAATGTGGATGATATTAATCAACTCAAGGAATAAGCTGTGAGCATGACATCGCTTTATCTCATCGTGCCGATGGCGCCCCTTGTGGGCGCTCTACTTGCTGGATTGTTGGGTAAAACCCTGGGTAGAACCCTCAGTCATGTGGTGACCATCCTGGGGGTGTTGATCTCCTTTATTGCCTCCTTGGCGATTGCTCAAGACGTGTTTGCAGGTCATCTTTTTAACGGTAATTTATACACCTGGATGACGGTGGAGGATTTATCCTTTCATGTGGGATTTTTATTGGATCCCTTAACAGTGACCATGATGCTCGTCGTGAGTTTCGTTTCTCTCATGGTGCATATTTATACCGTGGGCTATATGCACGATGATCCTGGTTATCAGCGCTTTTTTAGTTACATTTCGTTATTTACCTTCGCCATGCTGATGCTCGTCATGTCGAATAACTTCCTCCAGTTGTTTTTTGGTTGGGAAGCAGTGGGGCTCATTTCTTATCTGCTCATTGGTTTTTGGTTTCAGCGCTCCACGGCCATCTTCGCCAATTTAAAAGCCTTTTTGGTTAACCGAGTGGGTGATTTGGGTTTTTTACTGGGCATTGGTTTGATTTTGTCCTACTTCCATAGTCTTGACTATGCGACAGTGTTTTCCATGGTGCCGCAACTTGTTCATCAACAAATTCATTTGTTGGGTAGCGGTACTTATTCATTGATTACGGTGATTTGTATATTGCTCTTTATCGGTGCTATGGGTAAGTCAGCGCAGATGCCTCTGCATGTTTGGCTACCTGACTCGATGGAAGGTCCAACTCCGATTTCAGCTTTGATTCACGCGGCCACCATGGTGACGGCAGGGATCTTCATGGTATCAAGAATGTCGCCACTCTTTGAGGTATCAGAGGTGGCGCGTTCCTTTATTTTAGTAATCGGCGCCTCCACCGCGCTCTTCATGGCCTTTTTAGGGATCATTCAATACGATATTAAGCGGGTGGTGGCCTACTCTACTTTGTCGCAGTTAGGCTATATGACAGTGGCCCTTGGCGCCTCAGCTTATCCTGTGGCTATTTTTCATTTAGGGACCCATGCTTTTTTTAAAGCGCTGCTCTTTTTAGCTGCCGGATCGGTGATTCACGCCATGCACCATGAGCAGGATATGAGGCTAATGGGCGGGCTCAAAAAGTATCTGCCCATCACTTATATCACTGCCTTAATTGGTTCACTGGCACTGTGTGGTATTCCTCCTTTTGCGGGTTTCTTCTCTAAGGATTTAATTATTGAATCGGTCAGTGAGTCCCATTTATTTGGTGCAGGTTACGCCCAGTTTGCGGTGACCGCTGGGGTGTTGATAACGGCCTTTTATACCTTCCGGATGTTCTTTATGACCTTTCATGGGGAGCCACGGATGGATCAGCATACTAAAGCCCATTTACACGAATCTCCTTGGGTCATCACCTTGCCTTTGGTGTTGCTCGCCATCCCTTCACTGGTTTCAGGTTATCTCTTAATCGGACCGATGGTGATGGGTGATTATTTTGGTTCTTCAATTGTCATCGATCAACAGCATACTGCGCTTCATCACTTACATGAAGAGTTCACCACTCCCGCGGCCTTTATGATGAGCGCCTTATCCTCGCCACCTTTATGGCTTGCCATCGCTGGCATTGTGCTCGCAGCGATTTTTTACTTGGTGATGCCTCGTCTACCCGAGAAAATCAAATCCCATGCCGGTTTGATCTATACCGTGTTAAGCAACAACTATTACTTTGATTGGTTTAATGACCGTGTTCTCTCGAGGGGTAGTGTGTCCTTGGGTAAAACCCTGTGGCGCTATGGTGATGTCACCTTAATTGATGGTGCCATAGTGATGGGTTCTGCCCGTTCTATTAGTCGTTTTGCAGGCCGTTTACGTCATTTTCAAACAGGCTATATTTATCACTATGCATTTATCATGATCTTTGGTGTATTCGTGCTCATGAGTTTATGGTTTATAAGAGGGTAAGGGTGAACGGTTGATATGAATTTCCATGCCTATTTGTCATTTAGTATCTGGTTACCCATTATCATGGGCTGTCTGGTGGCCCTTACCGAGCATGAGGTGCGTCGTCTTACCTTAAGCTTGTCTTTACTTGGCGCCGTATTAAGCTTTTTAGTGACGCTGCCCTTGTATGCTCAGTTTTCTGCCACGGCCACCGGCATGCAGTTTGTGGAGATGGTGCCTTGGATTCAGGCCTACAACATTAATTATCATCTTGGTATAGATGGTATTTCTCTGTGGTTTGTTTTGTTAAACAGCTTTGTCACGATTCTGGTGGTGATTGCCGGATGGGTGGTGATTCGCACTCACTTAGCTCAGTATATGGCCGCCTTCTTAATTTCCTCTGGCTTGATTAACGGTATTTTTGAGTCTTTGGATGCAGTGTTGTTCTATGTGTTTTTTGAAGCCACGTTAATCCCCATGTTTCTGATTATTGGCATGTGGGGTGGCCCACAGCGCGTATATGCATCCATTAAATTTTTTCTGTACACCTTAATGGGCTCGCTCTTAATGCTGGCGGCATTTATTTATCTCTATTTTGAAGCAGGTCGCAGTTTTGAGATTCTCAAGTACCAAAGCTTAACCTTAGCGTTGCCTGTTCAGATTTTAATTTTCTTGGCATTTTTTGCTTCCTTTGCGGTGAAGGCTGCCATGTGGCCGGTACATACTTGGTTACCTGATGCCCACGTTGAGGCGCCTACGGGAGGATCGGTGATTTTAGCGGCCATCACCCTTAAAACGGGGGCCTATGGTTTTCTGCGCTTTAGTTTACCTATCACCCCTAATGCCGCCCACAGTTTGTCTGGCATGATGATCGGTTTGTCCTTGGTGGCTATTTTGTATGTGGCGTTAGTGGCCTTAATTCAAAAGGACATGAAAAAACTGATTGCCTACTCCTCAGTCTCACACATGGGTTTTGTGACCTTAGGCATTTTTATGTTTAATCCATTAGGCATTGAGGGCAGTATCTTACAGATGATATCCCATGCCTTTGTGTCGATCGCCATGTTCCTCTGTATTGGTGTGTTATACGATCGTATGCATACCCGTAACATTGAGGATTATGGTGGTGTGGCAAACACCATGCCGGTTTTTGCGGCTTTTCTGATGCTCTTTGTCATGGCCAGTGCAGGATTACCTGGTACCAGTGGCTTTGTGGGTGAGTTCACCGTGATCCTAGGTGCTATTAAGGTGAATTTCTGGTATGCCCTATTGGCTGGGGCCAATTTGGTGTTTGGTGCAGCTTACATTCTGTGGATGTACAAACGCGTGATCTTTGGTGAGGTGGTCAATGCTGAGGTGGCAAAGCTCACCGATGTGACCTCCCGTGAAAAGTTTTTCTTGGCCATTATTGTGGTACTCATTATTGCCATGGGTCTTTATCCACAGTTAATTACCAGTACGCTACATACGTCTGTGAATCAGTTGATTCAACAGTCATCAGTGATTAAGTATTAACGGAGCAACAATGAACTTTGCCTTTTCCAGTATTGCCCCAGCACTGCCTGAGATCGTTTTACTCATCTCCTTGTGTTTATTGTTGTTGTTGGATCTATGGATAAATGACGAGCACCGCTTTTATACTTATGTGCTTGCTCAATTGGCTCTGATCGCCACAGGGATTGCTGTTGTCAATGCTGAAAACGGATCAGTGGTCACGGCCTTTAGCGGCATGTTTATCAGTGATGCCATGGCCCGTACCTTAAATGTCTTCTCCTTGATCACCATGGGCTTTGTCTTTGCCTATTCACGCTTGTATTCGCAAGATAGAGGGCTGTTTAAGGGCGAGTTTTTTGTGCTCATGCTCTTTGCCCTGCTCGGTATCATGATCATGATTTCGGCCAACCATTTCTTGGTGTTGTATTTAGGTCTTGAGATGCTCTCTCTCGCCCAATGTGCGTTAATTGCGCTGCAGCGGGAATCGAAGAATGCCACTGAAGCTGCCATGAAATATTTTGTGCTCTCCGCCTTGGCCTCAGGGCTTTTACTTTATGGCTTATCCATGCTCTATGGAGCCACGGGAACTTTAGTGATTCCAGAGGTGGCCAACGCCATCGCAGCGAATACCATTGATCCTGCTATTTTGGTATTTGGTTTGGTGTTCGTGGTCGCTGGCATAGGCTTTAAATTAGGCGCAGTGCCCTTTCATATGTGGATTCCCGATGTCTATGAGGGCTCCCCCACTTCAGTTACCTTGTTTGTGGCTTCCGTTCCCAAAATTGCCGCCTTTGCCTTTATTATTCGCTTATTGGTAGGCTCACTGGGCGCCATGGTGAGTGATTGGCAACCAATGCTGGTGATCATGGCGGTGCTCTCTATCGGTCTTGGCAATATTGTGGCCATCGCCCAGACCAACATTAAAAGAATGTTAGCCTTTTCAACCATCTCCCACATGGGCTATTTGTTACTGGGTATTCTTGCAGGGAACAACATTGGTTATGCCGCCTCCATGTTTTATGTGGCCTCCTATGTGATTATTTCTGTTGCCGCCTTTGGCATTGTTTTGCTTCTCTCTCGCCATGGGTTTGAAGGGGATCGCTTGGACGACTTTAAAGGGCTCAATAACCGCAGCCCCTGGGTCGCCTTTATGATGTTACTCGTGATGGTGTCCATGGCAGGTATTCCTCCTTCTGTAGGCTTTTTTGCCAAGCTCTCGGTGTTAAGCGCTGTGCTGGATGCAGGCTACACCTGGCTTGTGGTTTATGCGGTGATCTTCTCCTTAATCGGGGCTTTTTACTATTTGCGTATTATTAAGCTGATGTACATGGATGATCCCACTACTGATCAGCCCTTGGTCACTGAACCGGATCACTTAATTTTAATTGGTTTAAATGGGCTGGTTATTTTTGTGTTGGGGATTATTCCTCAATCATTGATTGATTTGTGCGTGAACGCCATTAACCATTCCTTTCGATAATTCATGAAAAATCTTCTTGATGGTTTTCCGGATTTCACGGAATCTCAACTGACCACTGAGCAACTCTTTAAAGGTCGACTGCTCGATGTACGACGTGACAGCGTGAGTTTGCCCAATGGCAGTGAGGCCGTTAGAGAATATATTGTCCACAGTGGAGCGGCGGCCATTATTCCTCTCATGGATGATGGCAGTGTGTTACTGGAGTACCAGTACCGCTACCCCAATCAGCGCCATTATATTGAAATTCCTGCTGGCAAATTAGAGCCTTATGAACCCACCTTGGTGGCAGCACAGCGAGAGCTCCTTGAGGAGACAGGATACCGGGCGACGCATTGGCAGCACTTAACCACGCTGCATTTATGTATTGCCTATTCCACTGAAAAAATCGAATTTTTTCTGGCACGAGGTTTACACTTTGAAGGCCATCAGCGCGATGAAGAAGAGTTTCTTGAAACCCTAGCCCTGCCTCTTGAGGAGGCCTTTCAGTGGGTTGCTGATGGGCGCATTAATGATGCTAAGACCGTGGCCGGGCTTTTATGGTTAAAAGCCTTCGGCCAACATCTTATTAAGTGAGATTATTGCAGCATTAACTCATTGAGTCGTTTAACAAAGCCTGCTGGATCCTCTAATACCCCTCCCTCGGCAATGAGAGATTGTTCAAAGAGTAGCAAGCTCCATTCTTTCACTTTGGCTGGATTGGTTTCCAACTGAAGGCGAGTGATCAAGCGATGATCAGGATTGATCTCGAGAATCGGTTTGGATTGTGGTACCTCTTGCCCTGCAGCCTTCAGTAAGCGCTCAAGATGGCCTGAGATGGCGCCTTCTTCCATAACAAGACAAGCAGGCGATTCGGTAAGACGCTGACTAATCCGCACTTCCTTAACCTTCTCTCCCAGGGCTTCGGTGATCGCATCAATCAATGGTGTCAATTGACCCTTGTCCTTGGTTTCAATTTTAGGGGTATCAATACCAAGGGCGCTTAAATCAAGATCTCCCTTAGCCACGGACTGCAAGGGTTTACCTTCAAACTCATGCAAGTGACTCACTACCCACTCATCAACGCGGTCACTAAGCAGCAATACTTCGATGCCGTGACGTTTAAAAATTTCCAAATGAGGGCTGTTTTTAGCCGCCGTCCAACTGTCGGCCGTGACATAGTAGATGGCCTTTTGTTCAGGTTTCATGCGCGAGAGGTAGTCGCTTAAGGACACACTCTGCTTGGCATCATTAAGGTGGGTAGTACAAAAGCGCAGCAATTTAGACCATTTGTCGCGGTTGGTATGCTCTTCCGCCGCGCCTTCTTTAAAGACTTGGCCGAAGGAATTCCAGAACTGTTGATAGCGCTCACTGTTGTCCTTAGCGATGTCTTCCAGGAGCGATAGGATCTTTTTGGTGGAGCCTAAACGGATGGCATCAATGTCTTTGGATTGCTGCAGGATTTCCCGTGACACGTTAAGAGGGAGATCTGCCGAGTCAATCACTCCTCGCACGAAGCGCAGGTAATGAGGCAGCAGTTTTTCTGCGTCCTCCATAATAAAAACACGACGTACATAAAGTTTGATGCCATGACGCTGTTCCCGATCATAAAGATCAAAGGGAGGGTGAGAGGGAATATAGAGTAATTGGGTGTACTCTTGTTTACCCTCAACCTTGGCATGGGTCCAGGCCAGAGGCTCTTCATAATCATGGGAAACATGCTTATAAAACTCTTTATACTGTTCATCGGTGATGTCCTGACGAGGGCGGGCCCATAGAGCGTTGGCTTGATTGAGTGTCTCATCCTCTTTCTCGCCCTTCATCAGAATGGGCAGTTGAATATGATCAGAGTAGCGGCGCACTAAACTTTTTATCTCCCAAGCCTCAAGAAACTGCTCTTCGCCTTCTTTCAGGTGTAGGGTAATGGTGGTGCCTCGCTTTACTTCAGTCACACTCTCCAGCGTGAATTCACCGTTGCCTTGTGACTCCCAACGCACAGCCTCATCGCTCTTAGCGCCAGCTCTGCGGGTAGTCAAGGTGACATGATCGGCAACGATAAAGGCGGAATAAAAGCCTACGCCAAACTGACCGATAAGCGCTGCATCTTGCGCTTCATCTCCAGTTAATTGATTAAGAAAAGATTTGGTGCCCGAGTGAGCGATGGTGCCGATGTTGTTGATCACTTCCTCACGGCTCATACCAATACCGTTATCGGTTAATGTGAGGGTTTTAGCCTCTTTATTTACCTCAATGCGGACATTAAGTTCCGTGTCCCCTTCCCACAGGTCAGGGTTTTTGATGGCCTCAAAACGCAACTTGTCGCAAGCATCTGAGGCATTGGAAATGAGTTCCCGTAAAAAAATCTCTTTGTTGCTATACAAAGAATGAATCATCAAATGAAGCAGTTGGTTGACTTCCGTTTGAAATTGCATCGATTGTTTATCGCTCATGATTACCTTGTCCCTAAATCTAGAAAATAAATGATTTTGCTAGTAGGTGGGGTCGAGCCAAAGGGATTTCAAGGGGGGAGGGGGGTTATGCTTTTAACCCTTGTAGGGCGCGCCCTAAACGTTTTAAGCCGAGCCATTGCTGCACCCAAAAGCCTTCGCCATAGCTTCTGCCTGAGAGCTGGTCTCTAATGCCTGTGGCCTGTAAGGGTTCGTTGAATTTGGCTGTGCCAAAGAGGATATCCCAAATCGGAAAAAGGATTGCAAAATTACAACTCAGCTCGCCACTTTCACTGCCAATACCAATACCATGATGAAGACGATGAAAGTAGGGACTGACCAATAAGCGCTCACCAAGGGAGCCAAAGCGAATATTAATATTGCTGTGCGCTAGGCTTTGTACCATACGGGTTAGCATCATCGGAATCACCAGTTGGCTTGGGGGTACCCCCATGACAAGGGCGAACACAGAAAAAATAGCCGCCGTTAACAGATCATCCAATAAATGATTGCGATCATCGGTCCAGTAACTCATTTGGCGTTGACTGTGATGCAATCCATGCAATGCCCACCACCACTCTAAACGATGCTGGAAACGGTGTATCCAATACCCCATAAAATCAATAATAAGGAGATAAATAATAAAGCTCAGCCAAATATGGTTATAGAGCTCCGGCCAAATGTCTTCCAGAGAGAGCGGCATAAAACCATGAAGACGCAGTGTACGATCTAGGCTATAGGTAATGGGCCAGAGCAGAAAAAATAATACCAAAGGAATAAAGCCTAAGCGATGCAGTAGGGTATAGAGCACATCAAGGCCTACAGCGCGGCGACTAGCCCACTCTTCCACTGGTCGCCAGGCCTCTAAGGGGCGAAAGATGGCAATCAGTAGAATCACCTCAATGAGCCCGAGCAACACAAGATAAACCGCATCGTAGGCGTTTTCCACATAGGCCTGTAGCCCAAGCCACTGAAACAAAGGCTCAACGCCATGCTCAAAAAGAAAAGCTTGAAGTGGGGTCAGTAAATCGTTCATTTTGAATTAGCGAGTGTGTTAAAACAAAACCCTTTTTGCTTAAGCCCGCTGATGAGGGGCTCTAATTCATTAACAAAAGGGTCATGGCGCGAGGCAATACCCAAATGCATCATCAGTATATCGCCATTTTGAATATGGGCCAAAGCGCGCTGTAAGAGAAAGGGATTGGAGTAGCGTTCAGAGGGCAATTCATCCCCTAAAAACCCCGCCTTGGACCATCCAACCGCCTTGGAAAAGCCGCAAGCCTTAGCATAGCGATTGGTGCGCGCCGTGACGTGACCGCCGGGAGCGCGCCACAAATGGCTCATAGGGTGTTGGGTTAGGGTATAGAAGCGGCGATTCACACTCTCCAGCTCTTCACACAGATCCGCTTGTGTGAGGTGGTATCGCTCTCCTGAGGCGCTCACATAAAGCAAAGTACCGTCAGCAAGATCCTCTCTGAAGTAAGCATGACGCCAGGTATGGCTACCAAATTGATGGCCTTCCTTAACCCGTGCAAGCCAAAACTCACGCCAGCTGTCATCCAGCGTATGATCCCCCCGAAAAGTGGGTTTGTTGGTGACAAAAAAGGTGGCCAGAATATGCTGACGTTTAAGAATGTCAGCAATGCGCTCAGCGCTCACCATGTTGCCACTGTCAAAGGTGAGGTAAACGGTTTTTTGGCAAGCGTTATCAGCAAAGCTCGAGAGTGAGCAAAGCAGCAGTGCTGCAATCAGTATGGCATGTCTCATTGGCGGCCAGCGTGGCTGATAAAAAACAATCCATGGGGTGAGCGTCCCACGGGAATCACGTGGGTGACTTGGTCATTGGTGAGATTAATGACGCGCACCTCTCTTAGCCAACGGCAGGTTACCCAGAGCTCTTTACTGTCCTCTGAGACTTCCATGTCATCTGGGCCCCCTGGAACAGGAAAGGTATGGGTGAGACTCAGTGTTTGGGTGTCAATCAGTGAAATGGTATCGGCCCCACGGTTAGAGATCAGAATATGGTGCTGATCACCCAGGGGCATAAAGTTGTGAGCGCCTACACCGGTCGCGATATGCTTGATAATGCGGGCTTGACGCCAATCGACCACATTAATGCCATTGTCTCCCATCACCCCAATTAGTAAATGCTGATTGTCTGGTGTCATGATAATGCCAGCTGGCGTGTTGCCCACTGGAATAATCCAGGCAACCTTTTGGGTCTTCAAATCAATGGCAGCCAGTTGATGACTGCCTTGAAGGGTAATAAAGACCATGCTGCTGTCTTGGTTGAAGGCTAAATGACTGGGCATCGAGGAGAGGGGAATACGTGCCACCAATGAAAAGTCTGTAGCACGATAAATATCCACGCGATCAAGACGCAAGGAGTTGGCCACAAACCATTTTTTGTCTGGACTAAAGCCGATTTGATAGGGATCGCTGATACGCGCAATACGCTTTTCAATCTCGCCTGTGGTGGGATTGAGAAAAACGAGGTCGTTACTCACCGCATCAGCCACAATCAACGCGCTGTTATCAGGTAAACTCATTAAGTGATGAGGCTCTTTACCCACATAAAAGTGTTTGATGGGTTGATAGGTGTGTCGATCAACAAGACTAATTGTGCCATCCCCTGAATTTAATACGACAGTGACTTCAGCGTAGGTCAGTGGTGCACAAAAAGACAAGAGAAGAATAAAAAAAAGTTTGCGCATAGTTTAAAATGGTTACTTTATATATATTAACACTCTTTAAGAGTTATCTACACTATGAAATATTGCTCTTCCTGTGGCTGTGAAGTGATATTAACGGTTCCCGAGGGAGACCAACGAGAGCGTTTTGTCTGTCGTGATTGCGGCGATATTCATTATCAAAATCCAAAGGTGGTGGTGGGCTGTGTAACCCATTGGGATAACCAAGTACTGCTTTGTCGACGGGCCATTGAACCGCGTTTAGGCTTTTGGACAATGCCCGCGGGTTTTATGGAAAATGGGGAGAGCTTAAAAGAGGGTGCGCAAAGAGAAACCTTTGAGGAATGTGCCGCTGAGGTGGAAGTCAAAGACTTAATTAGCGTCATTAGTATTGCCAGTATTAATCAAGTACACTGCATTTTTAACGCCCCAATGCTAAGCGACAATTTTGCTATTACCTCAGAGAGCAGTGAAGTGAAACTCTTTCATGAGAGCGAGATTCCTTGGCAGGATTTGGCCTTTAGGACGGTGGAAGTCACCTTGAAACATTTTTTTGAGCAACGCCGTCAGGGAAGTCACCTGCCTTTGGTCATCGATTTAGGACCCCATTAACTCATGTCAGACAAACTCTCTTTATCACGCCGCACCAAAACGCTGCAGGTTGAATCCGTCGATCATGAGGCCATGGGTATTGCCCGCTTGGATGGTAAAGTGGTGTTCATTGATGGCGCTTTGCCCAATGAGCGAGTTAAGGCCACCATCACCAAAGAAAAAAATGCCTTTGATTTAGCGCAAATTGATACGATTCTCTCTGCCAGTCCCACGCGAACCACGCCTCGCTGTCCGCATTTTGGTATGTGTGGCGGTTGCAATATGCAACACGCCCAGGCGGACGCACAGGTGGCTTTCAAACAACGTATTCTTGAGGATAATCTTGCGCGCATTGGCCGGGTAAAAAGTGAGTGTATGCTGCCACCCATTTATGGTCCTGAATGGGGGTATCGCCATCGCGCCCGATTGTCAGTGCGTTATGTAGAAAAGAAGGGTGGAGTGTTGGTGGGTTTTCATGAAAAATCCTCAAGCTTTGTGGCGGACATGCATGAGTGCCACATTTTGCCACGCCACATTGGCTTTTTAATTGATCCTTTAAGAGAGCTGATCTCTGCGCTGTCCATACGTGATCGACTTCCACAGGTGGAAGTGGCGGTGGGTGAAGAGGTCACTATTTTGGTGTTGCGGATTTTAGAAACCCCCAGTAGTCAAGATGAGCAATTGATTAAGGCCTTTGCTGACACTCATGGTTTGGTCATCTGGTTTCAAACTAAGGGGCCTGATAGTGCCGCTCCCTTTTATCCTTTAAGTTTCCCAGGGCTCACTTACAGCTTGCCCGATTTTGCGGTGACCATGCCTTTCGCGCCCACTGAGTTTACGCAAGTTAATCCGCTGGTTAACCGCGCCTTGGTATCACGAGCGATGAATCATTTGGATCCGCAACCAGGGGAGCGAATTGTTGATTTGTTTTGTGGGTTGGGTAATTTCACCTTACCCATTGCGCGAAGTGGCGCGCAAGTATTGGGAGTGGAAGGCAATCCACAATTAATTGAACGGGCTTACCATAATGCCGAGTTTAATGGCTTAAGAGAGTCAGTGGAATTTAGAGCCATGAATTTATTTACTGTGACTGAGGAGAGTTTTACTGCCTTGGGGCCAATGGACAAATTACTGATAGATCCACCACGAGATGGGGCGGTAGAAGTGGTCAAGTCCTTGGGACAGGTGCTACCGAATAAGGTGGTGTATGTATCCTGTAACCCAGCAACCCTTGCACGTGATGCGCAAATTATGGTGCATCAGCAGGGTTACAAACTAAGGGCGGCTGGGGTTGTAAATATGTTCCCCCATACCGCCCATGTTGAATCAATTGCTATTTTTGAGCGAGCTTAGTCGCGTTCCCCGCCAAAGATACCGAGTAGCTGCAATAAGCTGGTAAAAATGTTGTAGATATTAATGTATAGGCTTAAGGTGGCTGTGATGTAGTTGGTTTCTCCACCATGAACGATTTGACTCACATTAAAGAGAATCATCAAGGATGAGAAGAGAATAAAGGCTGCGCACAGCACCACTTGCATCATCGGTAATTGCAAGAAGATATTGGCAATGACTGCCACCATCAACACAATGGAACCAATAATAAGAAAGTTTGCTAAACCACTAAAGTTGCGACGAGTGGTTCCAGCTAAACCCGCTAAACTAAAGAACACCACTGCAGTGCCGCCAGCTGCCATGGTGATTAACTGACCACCATTGCGAAAATGTAAAACAAACTGGAGCAATGGTCCGAGCATGACACCCAGAACAAAGGTCAGAAGGAGGAGTAGATATACTCCGGTGGAGCTGTATTTGTTGGCTTCAATGGCGAAAAACAAGCCATAAACCACGCCTAAAAAGAGTAAGCTGGAGAGGATGGGGGAAGCCATCATGAAAGCAAAACTCATGTTGATGCCAACGAGTGCGCCCACCGCTGTTGGGATCATGGAAAGGCCAAGCAACCAATAGGTGTTTCTGAGTACACGGTGGGTAACGCTATCG
>JAGXAW010000014.1 GCA_018971415.1 Betaproteobacteria bacterium | reverse complement strand
ACAAAGGGATTAAATAATCCTGATGATTCGCGTTGCCCAAACCCGATAACAGCCACATACATTACCGCAGGAATTGACAAGATGAATTGGCAATCCTGCTTGTGGCTTAAACTACTGCTGATAAACAAAAAAGCCCTGAATAATCAGGGCTTTTTTGTAGATATCTGGCGGAGAGGGGGGGATTCGAACCCCCGTTAGGGTATTACCCTAAACACGCTTTCCAGGCGTGCGACTTAAACCACTCATCCATCTCTCCAAGCTTTCTATTATAACTTATGAAAAGACAAGCTGTCATTTTGTTGTTATTTTGGTTGAGATAAAAACAGGCGCTTAAAAGACCACAACCATTGTCTTTTAATTAACATGGCCAGTGCTAGAAAGAGAAATCCCAGATGAATTGGCCAAATACCAACCCAAGGAGAGACTTTTCCTTGTACTATCCAAGATTGACCAATACCCATTGTATTGTAGTAAACCATATAGGCCAGTAACGCAAAGATCATATTTGCTGATCTACCAGAGCGTGTATTAATGTATGACAACGGTATCGCAAACACGCACAAAACAATTAAACTTACCGGTAAACCAATTCGCCAATGTAACTCACTCCATTGTTCCAAAGTGGGTTTATTCATTAGCTGATTAATAGGCATAGATTTAACAGACAAAGAAGTTTGTCCAGCTGCTTTTTCTTGAATTCTGAGCTGGGCCTCATCAAAATCCACCAAATTGTAATTTGCTGTTCCGGGTTTTCCCTCATATCGTCTACCCTTTTGTAAAACCACAAAGCGGTCACCATTTTCTTTGGTTGTTACAAATCCTTTCTCAGCAGCAATAACTCCAACCTTATTATCTTGTACTGATTGTACAAATACATTTGATACATCTTTTTTGTTAGTGTTAATTGAATCAACAAAAAATACTTGATCAGACTGCTTCGACTCCCTAAATACCCCAGGCGTAATTTGTGAAGTATCGTCTTGAGAATCCAATTTTTTTTGGTATACCGCCCTTTGTCCCAAAGCCCATGGGGAAACCACCACACTCATTAACGACACAACAAGCGCCATTGGTACAGCAAACGCCATGACTGGGGTTAAGAATCGACTTAAACTGAGGCCAGATGCCAACCAAATAATCATCTCAGAGTCACGGTAGGCACGTGTTAAAGTCATCAAAACCGCTGTAAACACTGAGGCAGACAAAATGACGGGCAAATAAGTTAAAATACCAAAACCTACCATTGCCGTTACAGCGTCACCAGATAACTCTCCCCCGGCTGCAAGCCCAAGAAGTTTGACAACTGTCACTGTAAACAAAATAGCAACTAGTACCAGCAAAGCCATAAGTGCAGTCTGGCTAAATTCTCGTCGAAAAACTTGATTAAATATCACTTATTTACACCACTTTGACTTTTATAGAGCTTTAACAAGATAATTTAGGGTTTAATATAACAATATTCTAATTTATAACGGAGAATAACTGTGGAATTTAGTATAAAAGCCCAATCTTTGGACAAAATTGTAACTGATGCTCTGATCCTAGCTATTCCAGCTAATCATCAACTTACACCCGAAATAAAACAACTTGATGGACTTTGTGCTCAAGCAATCAGTCAACTCCTTAAAAAAGGGGATCTTGGGAAAAATTTAGGAAATACCGTTGTGTTGCATCATGTGACTGGGATTAAAGCCCAGCGTCTTTTACTGATTAATAGCGGTGCTAAAGCCAGCTTAAATGACAGTGAATATAAGCAATTAATCCGTAGCAGTTTAAAAACCCTTGAGACGCTAGGTGTAAAGAACGTTGCATTTGCTATTAACCAAATTAATCTTACTAACAGAGATTTAAATTGGGCTCTCGAACAGGCCACCTTGTTAGCTCTTGAAACCCAATACCGTATTAAACGTATTTCAAAAGACAAGGTGAACACAAGCTCACTGCAAAATGTATCCTTTGTCACTAAGGGTAAAACACCGAGTACAACCCTAACTAAAGCCGTTCATCAAGCTCAAGCAGTAGGCCATGGGATTGCTTTAAGTAAAGATCTGGCTAATCTACCACCGAATATTTGTACTCCAACCTATTTAGCCAAAGAGGCTCAAAAATTAGGTAAAGAGTGGAAACTAAAAGTTGATGTATTAGAAAAATCGGAAATGGAAAAGTTAGGTATGGGATCCTTACTGGCTGTCGCACAAGGCTCTAGACAGGCACCTAAACTCATTACCATGAAATATAACGGTGCAGCACAGAAAAATGAAAAACCAATCGTCTTGGTCGGTAAAGGAATCACCTTTGACACGGGTGGTATCTCATTAAAACCCGCACCTGAAATGGATGAAATGAAGTTTGATATGTGTGGTGCAGCTTCAGTGTTTGGAGTCATGCGTGCAGTAGCCGAAATGAAGCTTCCCATTAATTTAATTGGTGTTGTACCTACTTGCGAAAACATGCCTGATGGCAATGCAACTCGTCCTGGGGATATTGTAACCAGCATGTCAGGACAAACCATTGAAATTCTGAATACAGATGCTGAAGGCAGATTAATCCTATGTGATGCACTAACCTATGCACAACGCTTCGAACCTAAAGCCATTATTGATATTGCCACCTTAACAGGGGCTTGTGTAATTGCTCTGGGGAATGAAGCTGCAGGACTTTTTGCAAACAACGAACACTTATCTAATGCATTAAAACAGGCTGGCGACATTACAGGTGACAGAGCATGGCCTATGCCTTTGTGGGAAGAGTATCATGAAGGGTTACGTTCAAACTTTGCTGATATGGCCAATGTTGCCGGACGTGCAGGTGGAAGTATTACAGCAGCCTGTTTCTTAGCAAAATTTACGCGGGACGTAACATGGGCCCACCTTGATATCGCAGGGGTTGCTTATCGTGGCGGTAAAGAAAAAGGCGCTACAGGTAGACCTGTATCACTGTTGTGTCAGTTTTTAAAACAACAATAAACCAAGCAATGGAAATTACTGAGTGACTCGCATTGATTTTTATACCCACGTTGACAATCAGCTTTTGGTGACTCAAAAGCTGATAGAAAAAGCGTGGCAACAGAAAAAAACAGTATGGGTAAGAGCTGCCAACCAGTCTCAAGCTGACGCTATAGATCAGGGTTTATGGCAAATTAGCCCTACCTCAGTGATTCCTCATTGTTTAAGTGATGATCCTTTAGCAAAAGATGTCCCAATTGTGATTGACGCTAATGAAACAACACCCTGGCATTACGATTGTCTGGTTAATTTACATCCTCAACATAATGAATACTTTGCACGATTTCAAAGACTTTTAGAAGTTGTCAGTACGGATGAGCAAGATAAACAACACGCAAGATTACGCTTTCAGCACTATCGTAGCCGTGGTTTTGAAATTTATACACATGATTTGAGTCGTAAATAATGATTGAATTAGATAAAAGCTTTGATCCCCACTCTATCGAGTCCTGTTGGTACCCTTTTTGGGAAAAAGAAGGATTATTTAAAGCACAAGAAAGTGTATCCAATAGTTCTTATGCCATTTTACTGCCACCACCCAATGTGACAGGCACACTTCATATGGGTCATGCTTTCCAACATACTCTAATGGATGCTTTAATACGTTACCACCGAATGCGGGGTGATAAGACTCTATGGCAAGCGGGAACGGATCACGCAGGAATTGCAACGCAAATTGTTGTAGAAAGACAATTAGAGGCTAAAGGTCTTGATAGAAGAACGCTTGGACGCGAGCAGTTTTTAGACAAAGTTTGGCAGTGGAAAGAGCATTCTGGATCAACGATTACTAGACAAATGCGCCGTATGGGTAGCTCATGTGATTGGGATCGTGAACGCTTTACCATGGACGAAGGTTTATCACGTGCCGTTAATGAGGTGTTCGTCAAACTCTATCAACAGGGCTTAATTTATCGCGGTAAACGTTTGGTCAATTGGGACCCCGTATTACAAACGGCTGTATCCGATTTAGAGGTTGTCTCTGAGGAGGAATCTGGCTTTCTTTGGCACCTACGCTATCCTATTGTTAATCAACCAGGTAAATATCTGGAGGTAGCCACCACACGACCTGAGACATTATTTGGGGATGTGGCTGTTGCCGTTAACCCACAGGATGAACGTTATCAATCTCTTATTGGGCAGCTAGTACAGTTACCACTAACTGACAGGCAAATACCAATTATTGTAGATGAGTATGTGGACAGCAGCTTTGGGACTGGGTGCGTTAAGATCACTCCAGCCCATGACTTTAATGATTACCAAGTTGGTCATCGTCATCAACTAACCCCAATTAATATTTTCACCAAAGAAGCCACGTTAAATGATCAAGTACCAAAAGCGTATCAAGGCTTAGATCGGTTTGTGGCCAGAAAGAAAGTCCTGGAGGAAATTGAAGCTCAAGGATTATTGGCAGAATCTAAAAAGCACACCCTCATGGTGCCTAGAGGGGATCGAACTCGTTCAGTAATTGAACCGATGCTCTCTGATCAGTGGTTTGTGCGCATGGAAGGTTTTGCTGAACAAGCATTACAGTTAGTTGAAACGGGTCAAATTCGATTTATCCCAGAAAACTGGACCAATACCTACAATCATTGGTTAACAAACATTCAAGATTGGTGCATTTCAAGGCAATTGTGGTGGGGACATCGCATCCCTGCATGGTATGACGAAAAGGGGAATATTTATGTTGCCCATAACGAAGATGAGGCTAAAACTTTAGCATCAAATGACTCGCTAATACAGGATGAGGATGTACTAGATACTTGGTTCTCTTCTGCCCTATGGCCGTTTTCCACACTAGGTTGGCCAGACCAAACTGAGGAGCTTAAAACTTATCTACCAACCAACGTACTTGTTACAGGCTTTGACATTATCTTCTTTTGGGTTGCCCGAATGATTATGATGACCAGTCACTTTACTGGAAAAATACCCTTTAAAGAAGTTTATATCACCGGATTAGTACGAGATGCTCATGGACAAAAAATGAGCAAATCTAAGGGGAATATTTTAGATCCCATAGATATTATCGACGGGATTGATCTTGAGAGCTTAATTGCAAAAAGAACCAGTAATCTTATGGATCCCAAGCAAGCCAAAGCTATTGAAAAAGCCACACGTAGCGAGTTTCCAAAGGGCATTTCTAGTTTCGGAACTGATGCTCTTCGTTTCACCTTCGCGAGTCTTGCAACCCATGGACGAGATATTAAATTTGATTTACAACGCTGTGAAGGTTACCGAAATTTCTGCAACAAAATTTGGAATGCTACGCGTTATGTATTAATGAATATTCCAGATCATGAAATAGCGTTTACCACCCCACCAGCCAAACTCAATTTAATAGATCGGTGGATGTTAAGCGAACTTAATCAAAGTATTAAAGATGTGACAGATAACTTTAACGTCTATCGCTTTGATTTGGCCTCACGACGCGTTTATCAGCTTATCTGGGATGAGTATTGTGATTGGTATGTGGAATTAGCTAAAACCTCTTTAACCACAGATGATGCCGATGTTCAATATGCAACTCGCTATACCCTATTACACACGCTTGAAACTCTGCTGCGTTTGGCTCATCCTTTTATGCCTTTCATTACTGAGGAATTGTGGCAAAAAATTTCACCACTGGTTAATAAGCATGAAAAAAGTATCATGATTGCATCTTATCCAGAATATCAAATACAGTTATCAGATCCTGAAGCCGACCAACAAATACATTTACTGAAAGAGTTGGTTAATGCATGTCGTACGCTACGTTCCGAAATGAATTTATCGCCCAAGGACAGAGTCCCGCTCTACATTACTGGGAAAACAGACCAATTAACGCTGTTCTCACAACATCTAATTCATTTAGGAAAATTAACGGAAGTAGTTTTTGTTGATGATCAAACCCTGGAAAATACCACTGCACCGGTGGTTGTGGTAAACAATTTCAAGTTAATGTTAAAAGTCGAAATTGATGTGGCTGCAGAAACAATTAGACTTAATAAACAAATTGAAAAATTAAACGCAGAGATCTCCAAAGCCAAACAAAAATTGGCTAACCCAAGTTTTGTAGATAAGGCGCCCGCTGACGTCGTGAATCAGGAAAAACTGCGTCTTGATCAATTTGAAAAACAAGTGGCGGAATTAATTCAACAGGTTGAGAGAATAGGACAGTAACTCTACTTCTTACGACTTGCCTTATCGGCTGCCAAGGTATTTTTAAGCGTGTCAATTTGCGCCTCGACGGATGATTTTTGATAAAAGTCTCCGTCGCCTGTTTTCAAGGCAATTTGTAATTGGTCAAGTGCAGCACTGTAATTGTCCATACGCTCATAATAATAAGCCAAGGCTTGATGACTTAATAACTGCTGATTAAGCGCTGAAAAACCCTGTGCTTCTAAATCATAAAGCTTTGCATCGTGATCGTTGTATTGCAGACGCTTACGAATAAAATCTAAAGCCTCTTGATAGCGGTGTAAACCAAGAAGAGTGTTGATTAAGCCGTAATTTAACGCTCTATCTTCTGGATATTGATTTAGCGCTTGTCGATAAAGCTCTAATGCCTGTTCTAACTTTCCTTGGTCATTGGTAATTTGCGCGTTCAGACTTAAAAACATAGCATTGGGCTTTGCGTAAAGTCTCACACTGTCTAATTTTTGTTTTGCGTCTTGGAATTGGTGGTTTCGCCAAAGTGCTACTGCGTAACCATAAATCTCAGCTTGATCTTGTGGATATTTGGGGTTTAATTCTTCTCCAGAAAAAGAGCGAATGGCTTCGGTCGGACTGCCAACTAAGGCTTTAATTCTTGAACGTACCAATTGAAAATTAGGACTATCTTGTACTTGTCTGTAAGGAACGTTTTCAAGTCTGTTTTGTATCTCAGCCAAGCGCTCAGTGGTTAATGGGTGTGTCTTTAGGAAAGCTGGAACTGCCTCGTAAAAGCTATCGTAATGCTGCAGTTTTTCAAAAAACGTCCACATGGCACGTGGATCATAGCCAGAGCGAATCAACCTTTGTATGCCCAATCGATCAGCTTCTTTTTCATATCCTCTGCTGGAATTCAGCTGCGCTTGAATGGCGCCAGCTTGCGCCCCCACAATACCTCCAACTGTGGCATCAGGACTGGTTCTTGCGGCTAACAGTGCAGCTGCCATAGCGGCCAACGTCAAAGGCATATTTTGACTTTGTGCTTCCATTTCACGGGCTACGTGATGTTGTGTCACGTGAGAAATCTCGTGCGCTAGAACTGAAGCCAATTCTGATTCATTTTCTGCTGCAAGAATTAATCCTGTATGTACCCCTATGTAACCACCGGGCATTGCAAAAGCATTGAGTGTTGAATCTTGTAAGACGAACACCTCAAATCTCATGCCTATTGCATCTTCACTAACAGCCAACAGTTTTCCTGCCACGTGGTTAACAAAATCCACAGTTTCTGGATCATTAAAATAAGCTGGATCAGCGCGTATTTCCATCATTATCTGACGGCCAAGCGCCGCCTCATCTTGGGCTGAAAGATAGTTTGCCGAACTATCCCCAAGATCAGGCAATTCAACTGCTACACTCATACAGGTATAGCAGCTCAGTAAAAGACATATGAAGATGCGTTTCATAGATGTATGATACCCTAAGTTAATTCAATTTTTTACTCAACCATGGCCTTAACACACTTTAACAATCAAGGTGATGCCCATATGGTGGATGTAGCTGAAAAACCCGCTACACATCGTAGAGCTATCGCTTGTGGAACAATTTCAATGCTGAGTTCAACCTTTGATCTGGTGATGAGCGGACAAGCCAAAAAGGGGGATGTCTTGGCTGTTGCACAAATCGCTGCAATTCAGGGTGTTAAGAAAACGGCAGATTTAATCCCTCTATGCCATCCACTGGCCTTAACCCATGTTAATGTTGAATTTCAATTGGATCCAAAAATGTCTGCCATACATTGTCAAGTAACCGTTGAGACGGTTGGCAAAACAGGCGTCGAAATGGAAGCGTTAACGGGCGTTCAAGTAGGCCTACTGACCATCTACGATATGCTCAAAGCTGCAGATAAAGGCATGATAATTAAAGACATTTTCCTTAAGGAAAAAAGCGGTGGCCGCTCAGGTCACTGGATAAACCCCGCTGCGTGTTCAAACCCATAGCCTACAATTAATTTTGGCGGTAATATATACAGTATAGTCGGTGATCCCGACTGGAGGAGTCCATCTAATAAACTAAACCGCTGATCGCGAGGGAAATAACTATGTCCGCAGTTCCAGATAACGATAAACAAGAAACCCAAGAATGGCTTGATGCCTTAGAAGCTGTCCTCGAATTAGAAGGTCCTGAAAGAGCTCACTATATTCTTGAGCAACTAATTGATAAAGCAAGAAGATCGGGGGCTTTTCTGCCCTACAGTGCTAATACCGCCTATATTAATACCATTCCACCCCATCAAGAGGTAGGCATTCCAGGTGATCCTGACATGGAACATCGAATTCGCTCCCTGATCCGCTGGAATGCAATGGCGATGGTGGTCCGTGCAAACAGAACCTCTAGCGAACTTGGTGGACACATAGCCAGTTTCCAATCCGCAGCTACGTTATACGACGTCGGATTTGACCATTTTTTTCATGCTCCCACCGCTGAGCATGGTGGCGACTTATTGTATATCCAGGGACATTCAGCCCCTGGAATTTACGCACGTGCCTTTTTAGAGGGACGGTTAAGTGAAGAGCAATTATCAAAGTTTCGCCAAGAGGTTGATGGTGGAGGATTGTCCTCTTACCCACACCCCTGGTTAATGCCAGACTTTTGGCAAATGCCAACAGTGTCAATGGGACTAGGTCCCTTAATGGCTATCTACCAAGCACGTTTCATGAAATACCTTGAAAACAGAGGAATCGCAAAAACTGATAACCGTAAAGTTTGGGCTTTCATGGGTGATGGTGAAATGGATGAGCCAGAGTCACTGGGTGCCATTTCTCTAGCTGCTCGAGAAAAACTAGATAATTTAATTTTTGTGGTTAACTGTAACCTACAACGTCTTGACGGACCTGTTCGAGGAAACGGCAAGATTATTCAAGAACTTGAAGCTGATTTCCGCGGTGCCGGTTGGAATGTCATCAAAGTCATCTGGGGAAGACAATGGGATCCGCTCATTGCTAAAGATCGCTCAGGTTTACTTTTACAAAGAATGATGGAAGTGGTGGATGGCGAATACCAGAGTATGAAGGCCCGCGATGGCGCTTATGTTAGAAAGCACTTTTTCGGCAAATACCCTGAGCTTGCAAGATTAGTCGCCAATATGACCGATGATGATATCTGGCGCTTGAATCGTGGAGGTCATGATCCGTTTAAGGTTTATAACGCTTACATGGCCGCAGTAAGACATACTGGGCAACCCACTGTCATTTTAGCTAAAACGGTTAAAGGCTATGGCATGGGTGAAGCTGGTGAAGGTCAAAACATCACTCACCAACAGAAGAAAATGGGAGAAAACGCTCTCAAACAGTTCCGTGACCGTTTCCAAATCCCCATTTCTGACGAAGTGATTGCAGAAACCCCATTTTACCGTCCTCCTGAGGATAGCCCAGAGATCAAATATTTACGTCAACAACGTGAAAAATTGGGTGGCTACATTCCTGCAAGACGCTATGATGTACCCAAATTGACAGTCCCTACTCTCTCAGCCTTTGAGTCTCTCTTACAGAGTACTGAAGACCGTCAATCCTCAACAACCATGGCTTTTGTTAGGGTTCTGACATTACTCACCAGAGACAAAGATCTTGGTAAATTAATTGTTCCTATTGTCCCTGATGAATCAAGAACCTTTGGTATGGAAGGGATGTTTAGAAGCCTTGGTATATATTCCTCAGTTGGTCAACTTTATGAACCACAAGATCATGACCAATTAATGTATTACCGTGAAGATGTCCATGGTCAGATCCTGCAAGAAGGGATTAATGAGGCGGGGGCTTTCTCATCTTGGATTGCAGCTGCCACCTCCTATGCCAATCACGGCGTGACCACCATACCTTTCTATATCTTCTACTCCATGTTTGGTTTCCAACGAATTGGGGACTTAGCCTGGGCTGCTGGAGATATGCAGTGCCGTGGTTTCTTGATTGGAGGAACCTCAGGAAGAACAACCTTAAATGGTGAAGGGCTTCAGCATCAAGATGGCCATAGTCAAATTCATGCTAGCTTCATTCCAAACTGTGTTTCTTATGATCCCACCTTTGCCTATGAAGTTGCTGTCATCATTCAAGATGGTTTGAGAAGAATGTATCAAGAACAAGAGAACGTCTTCTATTACATTACTACCTTGAATGAAAATTACTCTCATCCCGCCATGCCACAGGGAGTAGAATCAGGCATTCTCAAAGGAATGTATTTGTTCAAAGCTCGCCAAGAGAAAGCCAAAGGCCCTGAAGTTCAACTTTTAGGTAGCGGGTCCATTCTGCGAGAAGTCATTGCAGCCTCAGAATTGCTTGCTGAGGATTGGGGAGTAAATAGCCAAGTGTGGAGTGCCACAAGTTTTAATGAATTAGCCCGAGAAGGACAAGCCTGTGAGAGATGGAACCGCTTACATCCCACAGCACCGAGAAAACTGTCCTATGTGGAAACATGTTTGAAAGATACCTCTGGTCCTGTAATTGCGGCAACTGATTACATGAAAAACTTCTCGGAGCAAATCCGTGGCTTTATTCCTAGAAAATATTTTACTTTAGGAACAGATGGCTTTGGTCGCTCAGACACTCGCGCCAAACTCAGACACTTCTTTGAGGTTGACCGTTTCTACGTCACCATCACTGCGCTGAGCGCACTGGCGGAGGAAGGAAAAATAAAACCCGAAGTCGTATCGGAAGCCATTAAGAAATACAACATTAACCCAGAAAAACCTTTACCAACGACAGTGTAATTTAAGTCCCCCCTGAGAAAAATACACTCAGGGGGTATTTGTTTATACTCTTTTTTTTAGTATATTTGTAGAATTAGTCTAAACTTTATCGATACGGAGAATTATATGGAACACCAATTACCAGCCCTGCCCTATGCAAAGAATGCTTTAGTTCCACATATGAGTGAAGAGACCTTTGACTATCACTACAACAAACATCACAACGCTTACGTAGTTAATCTTAACAATCTCATCAAAGGCACAGAGTTTGAGAGTTTAGATCTAGAATCCATTGTAAAAAAAGCTCCGGCCGGTGGCGTTTATAACAATGCAGCGCAGGTTTGGAATCACACTTTCTTCTGGCATTGCTTAAGCCCACAGGGAGGAGGTTCACCCAGCGGCGCACTTCTTGATGCCATTAATAAAAAATGGGGTTCATTGGATGACTTTAAAAAAGCCTTTCAGGCCTCAGCGGTAGGTAACTTCGGTTCAGGTTGGACTTGGCTCGTGAAAAAAGCTGATGGACAATTAGATATTGTTAACATGGGCGCAGCAGGAACCCCATTAACAACTGGGGATAAGGCCATTTTATGTATTGATGTATGGGAACATGCTTACTATATTGATCACCGTAACTTGCGTCCAAAGTTCGTTGAAACATTCCTTAACCACTTAGTGAATTGGGAATTTGCAGCAAAAAACTTTGCCTGATAGGTATCTAGCCTATTAGATTACTGAAGTTTTTTTGTTCTCTGGTATAGAAGTATTAAATCATAAAGCCCTGGTTGTCAGCGACCAGGGCTTTTTCTATTGTTCTTGCTGTGAATAAAATCTATTTATATCGTGAAGCCTGATGACTGATCACTTTAACCATTTGTTTAGCCTGTCAGGTTAACTCACTGTAAGAGTCTCAATAGTGATAAGTTCTGGCATGCTCTGGGCTAAAGAGACCAATGCATTAATCCATTGAGTTTGCTTATCCTCAACCCCACCTAATACATACAATTCACTCTGCGCTCGAGTTAGAGCAACATAAAACAAATTGTCCTCCTCCCTCTCTAAAAGAGCAGTTTCTTTTTCAATATGATTAAGTTGAGATTGACTGATTAATTTCTTTTCAGGCATATAAACAAAATAATCAGGATGGTCATTACTGGGAGACCAGTTTACATGCCAATAATTACTTTTATTTTTAGGGTTCCACCCGTCGTGGTCAATTAACCAAACTATCGGGGACTCAAGACCCTTTGCACCATGGATCGTCATTAATCTAACGGCCTTTGAACTGTCACTTTGTATACCTTGATCAGGTGCTTGCGCCTCATCTTCTCTTAACGTATCCATTTCCTGTAAAAACTCCACAAGATTGGGATAGCGTCCACTTTGCCAAGATAAAGTAAATTCTAAAAAGGCCTCGATATTGGCTTTGGCTTGATAAAAGCGTTCTGCGGATAAACATGATTGATAGGCATTAAAAACCTGACCTTGATCAACGATAGTCTCTAGAAGATCATGTACTGGTAATTCCTGTGCCAATTTTTTCCAAACAGTCAGTTGGTTATAAATAGGTGCCAATAAGGTGGATGTGGAAAGCTGATCCCACCATAATTCATCAGATGTAAAGTCCAACAAAGACTCATCAGTTAAACGAAAAATAGGTGATTTGAGAACTTGAGCTAAATGAATATTGTCAGCTGGATAAACCAATACTTTTAACAGACTCAATAAATCTTCAATTTCTAAATAAAAAAGTAACTGGCCTTTCTGTTGACTCATAAAGGGGATATGGTAATTACGCAATACCTCCTCAACCTCAATAAGGGTTTGTCTTCGTCTGGCAAGAATGAGAATATCACTAAACTCCACCACTTTCTCACCGTGACTCGTGAGAACTTGGCGCTTACCTACTGCTTCTAAAATATGTTGTGCAACAGTCAGAGCACGATTAGGCGATACATCCTCTACGGTTCGCGCTTCTCTTAGCGGATTACGTAAGACTCTCTGATGATTGACTACCGGCTCTTTTTTTTCTTTCGGGGGCATATGTTGACTTAACAACAATTTAACACTGCCTAACTGAGCGGCAGTTTTAGGCTGATGTACAACATAGGGAAAATGAGGCTTGTTTTCGAATAAGCGATTTACAAGCTCTATGATCTTATAATGACTTCGGTAAGACTGTGACAAAGTTAATTCTACAGCACCATAGTGGCTTAACAATAATTCTCTCGCCTCTTCAAAAATCCTACTGTCCGAACGACGAAAACGATAAATGGCTTGCTTAGGGTCTCCAACTAAAAACAGTGTTAATGGTGAGCCAGCTTCTTTTGCATTGGTAAACCACTGTTTAAGAATGTGCCACTGAATTGGACTGGTATCCTGAAATTCATCAACCAACACATGCTGGAAACGTGAGTCCAGTCTATGAAACCAATAGGGTGCCTCCACAGGATCACAGAGTAATTGATACACCCACAAGGCAATATCTGAAAAATCAGCCTCATTATAATTATTCTTTAAATTAGTGAGTTCTTTTAAATAGGCATCAACACACTCATAGAGCCTTATGTTTAACGTTCGATTTACCGTTAAAAGATAGCCTTCACGATATTGTTCTAATACATCAATCCATTGATTGATCAACTCTTCTTGATGAACATTCCTTAAACCGTTAATTAAGGCCTGTCTCGGCGTACCAAATCCTTCTTGAGTATATGTCCATTTTAATAACGCCATGACACTTGATTGATGTTCAATTAACTGAGCAAGCTCTCTGCCCGTTCTTTGCAGGGCTGGAGCAAGTTGAGACAAACATTGAATCATTTGCTGAGATAAATGTATTAACTCTGTGTCTAAAAATACATTTTGTGGATCTCTGGCGTGTAATTTCTTAAAATCTAACTCATTCCATAATTGCTCTGGCTGATGAGCACGCTTAAATAGCTGCCATTCGACACGGTAATTAGCTGCTTCAAATAAGATCCGCTTAACCGACTCTGTCCCCATCTCTTCGATCAATGTCACTAAAGATGAGGAGGCATTTTTTTGTGATAATTGTTGCAACAAGGTTAACCAAGCTTCTTGTCGTAAGGCCAGACGATCAATCCCTGGTTTTACATCGATGGGAACACCGGAAGACAAAGGAGCCTGCCTAATCAATGATAAAAACCACTCATCAAAGGTATATATGCATACTCCTGATTGTAAATTGTTTAACTGATATAAGGCTCTTGCGCGAGGCACATAGATAGGCAATACCTCCTTTGTAATTCCACGCTCTAACAAAAATGACTTTACCCAAGAATCGTTTTCAAAGGCCAAACTACGACACCACTCCTGAAGTCGATCCTGCATTTCGGCTGCTGCTTTTCGGGTGAAAGTGATGGCAATAATGTGTTTCGGTGATACACCATCAAGTAACAATCGAAGAATACGTGAGACCAGTAGCCAGGTTTTTCCAGTCCCAGCACAAGCATCTACCATGACTGAATGGATAGGATTTAAGGAATCATGAATCTTTGTCATTTCTCTGGTCATTGTTTTACCAATACTGTCGTCGACAAATACCTTGATACTGACAACGCTGACAAGTTTGGCTATCGCCATTAGCAGGCCAGGCTATACCACTCTTAGTATCATTGAGTATGACAAACCAACGTTCTATGATGAGCTCACTTAATTCTGTTAAATTATTGACTGAAACAACTTTTATAGGCGTATCTTCTAGAAAAACATAACTTGCATTAACTGTAAATTCATCTATTAGCTGCGTATAAAAAGGGAGTTGTACTTCCTCCCCCAGCTCAATATCTTTTTTAGTGATCTGTTTACTACTTCTTAATTTGTAATCCAAAATTTCAACTTGTTCTGAACCGTCGATGTCTCTTCGATCTACTCTATCAATACTCCCGGCAATCTCCAACGGTTGACTTTGCTGATCAACTTTTTGTTTGGTAAACCACTGCTCACAACCGATTGTTTGCCACTTATCATGCTCTCGCTGAGCGAACCAAATAGCAATTTCTTCGATCAGCGAGCGCCAATAGACCAACCAAGCGCGCCAATAGGGGTCTGCCTCAAGTACAGTGCTCCAACGACGATTAGTTGCCTCTTCAATGCAATCAAGCCAAGATATCTGGGTATTCCTGCGTTTCAACTCTATAACATCCTGCAATACCTGATGGACAAGTTGACCAAACTCGGCCTTTGTTACTCCCTCCTCACGGGGAAATGGTTTTTTTAATTCCAAAATATCGTAGAGAAAAGCTTGATATGGGCAATTAAGCATACGTTGATAGAACGAAGAGGTTACCCTCTTTGGTAATCGATGAGAAGGAATAATGACTTTTGGTGGCTTACAGGTTGCCTGAGAGTGCGTTAGGTTTATGGATTGCGGCTTAACAATCAACGATTCGTTAAACATATAACGATGGGTGTTTTCAAGAATATCAAGCATAGGGGATAAATGTGTCTTAGCCCCTAACACTTCTGTACGGTATGTAAATAATACAGATTCTGCATGCTCAATTAATTCTATTAGATCTTGTATTGACTGCTTAACATAATCCTCTTTAACGGGGAGTTTAAATGACGCTCTTACTGCGTCACCAAATAGAGCGTTTTTTGGAATATAAGGCAATTGACTACTGTCGACTCCCAGGACCAGTGTAGCAGCACTCTTAAGGTACAAACATTGAGACAATTGCGTAAAGATAACTTGTGCCTCATTATTTTCCTGACGGAAATAATGATTCTCAAATACTGTCTCCAACCATCTTAACCATTGACTCAGGGTATACGACCCCTTTTGATGCTGGTGATTTAGTGACAATTGATAAAGTAAGTCTATTAGTTGTTTTCCAGCCAAATCCTTATTAAGAGCGTCGGTCATTAACCATAGATTTAACAATTCAAAAAGTTTTTGAAGCCAACCACTAAGGCTGTGTTGTCTTATTTGAAAGAGAGCTCTTGCTTCAAGAAGTATGCTTTTTACATGTTGTATTGATACACTGACTTCCTCATCTTGATTATCACCAGATTGATTTAACCATTGAGTAAGTTGTGTTTGATTGGAAAAATCACCAATGGTATGTTTTATACTTTCGATGAGTTTTAGACGCTGTTCTGTCGGGTAAGCTGATAAAAACCAAGGTGTTTGAAAAAGTTCGAACAAACCTTGCCGCGTTATTCCTCGTTGCATGAGATTTAGACACACACGTAAGCTTCCAGCCACCGTGGTAGTACTAAAAACCCAACCTGTACTGTCTTCAAAACTAATTCCGCTTGATGTCAAACAAGCTTGTAAACGACGAGCTGACTGTCTATCTTGAGCAACTACCATGATAGGTAGGTTGTTTTGTGTAATGTTTTGCTTAATCCAATCAATCGCCACCTGAACTTCTTCTTCAAAATAGTGGCAGGCTGCAATTTTTATACGCTCTTTAAGCGGGCTCTCTTTAAATGTATTTTTCTGCTGATGACACCAATCCAATAAAGCGCTGGGATTGTCAGGCATCCATAACAGGTTTAACCAACGCCAAATAGTTGATGGCTGAAGGTTTGTAACCGCCGCTCTTCTCACCAAGGTGTTATTACTAAAATCTTCAATACAACGGCGCTCTGCTGGGTAACGAAGACTGTTCTCTACCACGACCAACGCTTTCGCAATGGAGAGTTGAGGCAATCTCTGTAGACGTTCCAGGTAAGCCATGGTAGATGACAATTGATCAGTAGAATCATGCAGTATTTGCCAGAGTGAATGAATAACCCGTGCTTCAAAAGTCAAAGGCTGTGATACTGAAGATTGATAAGCTTCAGCCAAGGTTTGAGTTAGTTGTTTTTCATCTGTTGGCCAAATTACACCATACACACTCAACTCGTCCATTAACCTTACTGCTTCTTGAGCGAAATTCCATCGATATCGCTCTTCAAACCACTGATTTTGTGTAAGCGCGTCATAAACCATCTGCTGGCGCTCAAAATCCCCCATCACTCTTGCTGTTAATGGGACAGACTCAGTGAGGATTGGCAGTGTTGAAATCTGCGCCTGAGGGGCGAAGGAGGAGAGTACTCTATTTAATTGTGGGATGAGTTTCGCATGAGGGATGATAACTAGAATTCCATTACCTTGAGGGAAATCTACTACTAACTGTCTAACTTCATGGGCTATCGCATCCATAGCCCATGACATTTTGTTCATTTTTGTAAAAACTCGCGTTTGTCTTTAACTTCTTTCCACTCATCCGCATCTTCTAGCGGATCCTTGCGTTCAATGATCGGTTTCCATACTTTGGCAAGATCTGCATTAATTGCAATAAAAGCACGTTGATTCTCTGGCACATCATCTTCAGCATAAATTGCTTCAACAGGACACTCTGCCACACATAAAGTACAGTCAATACATTCATCAGGATCAATAACTAAAAAGTTAGGACCTTCACGAAAACAGTCAACTGGGCATACATCAACACAATCGGTGTATTTACAACGAATACAAGACTCAGTGACCACATAAGTCATGATATTGCTCTCCTAGCCAGAAAATAAAGAACATTTTAGCAGGACTAAAATGTATTCAACAAATACCTAATTTGCATTAAGTCAGACTTAAAGCGTCTATAAGAACATTAAAATCAAACGACTTATATTATACCTTTTTAGCCACTATGCGCTGTGTTTGAATTGAGTTAAAATAGTAATTATTTCGATGAATTGTCTTATTCATCAAACTTAATTCCGTGTTCTAATTCAGAGGAAAATCATGAGTGAATCTATAATACATGTAAGTGATCGTTCATTTGACGCTGACGTATTACAAGCCAGTACCCCAGTCTTATTAGACTTTTGGGCCGAATGGTGTGGTCCCTGCAAATTAATTGCTCCTATTCTTGAAGACATTGCAAAAGATTACGCAGGACGTTTGAAAATCGCTAAATTAAATGTAGATGATAATCCTGAAACCTCAAGAAAATTTGGCATCCGCGGTATCCCAACCTTACTTCTTTTTAAAAATGGCAATGTGGAAGCCACCAAAGTCGGCGCACTGTCAAAATCACAGTTAAGCGCATTTATTGACAGTCACTTGTAAAAAGCGTAGATTTTGTTGCACAGTTTTAAAAAACTGTGCAACCTGATCTATAAATAACTCTAATTACCTAACTCTTACACTTTCCCAACCTAACACTAATCACTTCTTGGTCAATCTATGCATTTATCTGATCTAAAAACTCTACATGTCACTGAACTTGTTGAAATGGCTGTTCAAAATGAAATTGAAGGGGCTAATCGATTACGAAAACAGGAATTAATTTTTGCTTTATTAAAAAACCAAGCAAAAAAAGGGGAAAGTATTTATGGTGAAGGGACGTTAGAGGTTTTACAAGATGGTTTTGGCTTTTTACGCTCACCAGAAACTTCCTATCTTGCAAGCCCCGATGATATTTATATCTCACCCTCCCAGATAAGACGGTTCAATCTTCACACCGGCGACAGTATTGAGGGTGAAATTAGAATTCCTAAGGAAGGTGAACGTTATTTTGCGCTAGTTAAAGTTGACTCCGTTAACGGGGAAGCGCCTGAAAATTCAAAAAATAAAATCTTATTTGAAAATTTAACCCCTCTTTTCCCCACCGAGCCTCTCACGCTTGAACGTGATATTAAAGCTGAAGAAAACTTTACTGGTCGAGTGATTGATATTGTAGCGCCCATCGGTAAAGGACAGCGTGGCTTGCTGGTTGCAAGTCCAAAAAGCGGTAAAACCGTTATGCTGCAACATATAGCGCACTCCATATCCTCAAATAATCCAGATGCCCATTTAATTGTCTTATTGATAGACGAGCGTCCAGAGGAAGTGACAGAAATGCAACGCTCCGTCAGAGGTGAAGTGGTTTCCTCGACGTTTGATGAACCCGCCACACGACACGTTCAAGTGGCTGAGATGGTCATTGAAAAAGCCAAACGTTTGGTTGAACACAAACGAGATGTGGTGATTTTACTAGATTCAATTACCAGGCTAGCAAGAGCTTACAACACGGTGATTCCATCCTCAGGAAAAGTGCTAACTGGGGGGGTTGATGCCAATGCCTTGCAACGTCCTAAGCGTTTCTTTGGCGCAGCCAGAAACGTTGAGGAAGGCGGCTCCTTAACCATTATCGCTACCGCGCTTGTTGATACAGGCTCACGCATGGATGATGTAATCTATGAAGAGTTCAAGGGTACGGGTAACATGGAAATTCATCTTGACCGCAGAATGGCTGAGAAAAGAATCTACCCGGCCATTAATGTCAATCGCTCAGGAACCCGGCGAGAGGAAATGCTCCTTAAACAAGAAGTACTACAAAAGATTTGGGTACTTCGTAAGCTACTCTACCCCATGGATGAGATTGAAGCATTGGAATTCTTATTGGATAAAATCAAAGCAACAAAAAACAACGCCGATTTCTTCGATTCCATGCGTAGAGGCTAGTCCACCGCCTGCGTCTATTGCTAAAAAAGAGGTTTTAGGTCATAATATTGGGCTTAGTGTCGTATACCCCGACATATTTGTTTAGGATAAATAGATTATGAAACCAGAAATTCACCCAGAATACCAAGACGTCACTGTAACCTGTAGCTGCGGTAACTCATTTGTTACTAAATCAACTCTTGGTAAGCCCAGCTTATCAGTGGAAGTGTGTTCTGCTTGCCATCCTTTTTACACTGGTAAACAAAAAATTGTGGATACCGCTGGTCGTGTTGAGAAATTCCGTCAGAAATACGCCCGTAAGTAACAGTTATAGCCACCTAAAAAAGGCAGCGATCACGCTGCCTTTAGTCTAATCGGAGACCACGTGTTTTCACTTCTCTCCAACAAAAAGTCCCTTAGTTTTGATGGAGAATTTACTCCAGGCAAAACCATTTTATTTCTCCTCATCTGTATTGCCTGGTTAATACCTGGTCTGACCGGCCACTCTCCTTGGAAATATGACGAGGCTGTCAGTCAAGGCATTGTTTACCATTTGAACCATGGCGGTCATTGGCTTTACCCAACCTTAGGTGGAGAACCTTATTTTAATACTCCTCCCTTTTATTTTTGGGTTGCCGCCCTCACCCAGCGACTGTTAGGTCAGTGGTTAAATCCAGCAGATGCAGCAAGACTTGCCAGCGGTCTATTTATGTCACTGACCTTTGCAGTTACTGCGCTGGGCGCTTATACCTTGTTTGGTGTTAGAGCGATGCGAGCCAGTGTCATTTTATTAATGGGCTGCGTTGGATTGCTACTAAGAGCCCATGAAATGAGTTCTCATTTATCTTGGATTACAGGAACCGCGATGGTTCTTGTTGCCGTACCTTGGTCTAGAAATCAGTCACTCTGGGCAGGTATTCTTGCCGGTACTGGGTTAGGGATAGCTTTTCTCTCTATTGGCCCCATAGCCATGGGTTTATTGTTACCACTACTCATTTTAAGTCCTGTTGTTATCAGACCTGTTTTACCTAAAAAACCCCTTATTTATGCTCTTGCCATAATATTCTCACTGGCTCCTTTCTTGATTATTTGGCCCTATGCACTTCATTTACACCATCCTAATGAGTTTCACCAATGGTGGCTACGTCTTGGCGAGCCTTTTTTACATCCAAGCGCGTGGTTTATTTTCACTACCAGTCCCCTCTATTATTTATCAGTGAGTATTTGGTTCGCTTTTCCAGCTGCGCCCTTAGCATTAGGAGTTATCTGGTATGGTGGAAAAAGCCTCAGGTCAAGGCCCTCTGTACGATATGTCATGCTCTCTATTTTGTGGTTTTACTTTGTCTTGGGATTTTGTACGCAACCCAATGAGTTTTATACTCTAGTCTTGTTAGTACCACTGTCTCTTCTGGCGGGCGGTAATATTGATTTATTGAAAAGAGGGACAGCTCACGCGCTCGATTGGTTTGGCATGATCACCTTTGGTTTACTCACCTTTTTACTTTGGATAGGTTGGCTGGCACAGCTTATTGATTTTCCTGATACTATCATTCACGTACTTGACTCAAAATTACCAGGTTATCGCGCTCAATTTCATCTTATTCCCTTTCTCTTTGCCCTTTTTATTACTGGCTTATGGGTTTTGACCATTATGCGCTCTCATCAAAATGCCAGACGTGCGCTGATTAATTGGTCTGTGGGTTTAACTGTGACCTGGCTTTTATTAATGTCCTTGTGGCTACCTTACATTGATCGCGCCCGCGGATATGGCCCAGTGATGGCCTCACTCTCTACCACACTCTCTAAACATTCAGGTTGTGTAGCAAGCCTCGGATTAGGGGAACCTCAGCGGGGATTGCTGGATTATTATCTACAACTGCATACAGCAAGAATTGAAGTTAAGCAGAATCAAAACTGTCCTCTATTATTAGTCCAAGATAATCCTCGCCAGCGAGTTTATCGCTCCCTAAACGCCACTCTATTGTGGAGTGGCTCTAGGCCTGGCGACCGAAACGAGCGGCTTTATCTTTACGCTATGCCTTAAACCTTATGCAAAAACTCGCCTTGAGTCCAGAGTTTGATGGCTCATTGCCTATTCATGAGCATTTAGAAGAAATCAGTGCTCTTATTCGTTCTCATCAAGTGCTCATCTTATGCGGCGAAACAGGATCTGGTAAAACCACTCAAATCCCTAAAATTTGTCTAAGTGTTGGATTTGGACAATACAAGATGATTGGTTGTACACAGCCAAGGCGTCTTGCTGCAAGATCTGTTGCTCAACGTCTAGCCCAAGAGTTAAAAACAGAAGTTGGTGCTGGAGTGGGAACTAAAATTCGTTTTCAAGACAGGGTGAACGCCCAATTAACAGCTATTAAAGTGATGACTGATGGTATTTTGTTAGCAGAAATACATCATGATCCATGGTTAAAAGCCTATGACGTCATCATTATCGATGAAGCCCATGAACGCAGTCTTAATATAGATTTTTTACTGGGCTATCTTAAAAAAATCCTCCCCAGCCGCCCAGATTTAAAACTCATTATCACCTCAGCGACCATAGAAACTGATAAGTTTTCAGCTTTTTTTAATGGTGCTCCAATTATTGAAGTGAGTGGGCGAAGCTATCCTGTAGAGATTAGGTACCGTCCAGCAAAACTTGACGTCGATGATGAGGAGGATACGGATGAAAATGACAAAAAGGGACATTTACTCCAAGTTATCGATGATTTAATGAAAGAAACTCATCAAGGCGATGTGTTGGTCTTTCTGCCAGGCGAAAGAGACATCAGGGACGCGCTAGATTCACTTAGAAGACAACAACCGCCTCATACTGAAATTATTCCTCTGTTTGCCCGTTTATCCCAAGAGGAACAGGACAAAATATTTTCTGGGGGATCTCGCAGGAGAATTGTTCTTTCCACTAATGTTGCTGAAACATCTTTAACTGTTCCTGGTATTCGTTATGTTGTTGACAGTGGATTAGTTAGAATAAAACGCTTTAGCCAACGCAATAAAATTGATCAATTACTGATTGAGAAAAACTCTCAAGCCTCTGCCCAACAGCGCGCAGGCCGCTCAGGAAGGGTGGCGCTGGGCATTTGTATACGTCTTTATAGCGAGGATGATTTTACTGCTCGTCCAGCCTTTACAACACCCGAGTTATTAAGAAGCTCTCTAGCTGGGGTGATTCTAAAAATGATTCATTTGAAGCTTGGTGCCATTGAGGAGTTCTCCTTTATTGATCCACCTTCAACCAAAGCCATTCAAAATGGACGCTTAGAGCTTTTAGAACTTGGTGCCATAGACAACAACCAACAGCTGACACCCGTTGGTCAAAAAATAGCGAAAATACCGTTAGATCCCCACCTTGCCAGGATGCTAATCGCAGCTCAAGAATATCAATGCGTCACAGAGACACTCATCATTACCTCCTTTTTAAGTGTTCAAGATCCGCGCGAACGCCCTTTTGAATTGAGAGCCCAGGCAGACACACAACATAAAAAGTTTGCAGATACCCAATCTGACTTTATTACCATTCTGAATATATGGCATCAATACCTGAAAGAGATAGATGGGACTAAAAAACAAAAGTTACGATGGTGTTTGGAGCATTTTTTAAATTATAAAAGAATGCGTGAATGGCATGATCTTCATCATCAACTGAAGCACAATGTCAACTCCATGGGTATTGTTCCCTCTGAAAAAGAGGCGACCTACGAACAACTACATCGTGCACTTCTTAGTGGGTTAATTGGCCAGATTGGTAACTATCATCCGGACAGCGAGCTTTACCTTGGGGTGAGAAGTTTGAAATTTAAAATCAGTAAATCCTCCGCTTTAGCCCAGAAAAAGCCTAAATGGATAATGGCTGCAGAGATTATCGATACAGGTCTTTTACAAGCTCGCAACGTCAGCTTAATTCAAAGCCAGTGGATTGAAACCTATGCTAAACACTTAATCCAATACACGCTCTCACCAGGTGAGTGGGATAGTCTACAAGGTCAAGCCATTGCCTATGAATCTGGGACGCTATACGGCTTAACTGTCGTCAATAGAAGAAAAGTATCATTAAGTCAACGAGATGAAGAGCAGGCCCATTATCTTTTATTACGTCATTTATGTGTATTACAAGAATATAACGGAAAATTACCAGAATTTATTGCTCTTAATCACGACATCATTGAGAGCGTTGCGCTACTTGAGCATAAAACAAGACGTCAAGATGTGTTAATCGATGAAGAGGCCATAGTCTCACTCTATCAACAGATTATTCCATCTAATATTTGTAAAGCCCAAGAACTCCTTGTTTGGTACCAACAGCTTAACCGAACACAAAAACAAGCACTGCTATTTACACCAGAGCAGTTAAAGAAAAATTCACATACCGATCCAACGCTGGTGTTATATCCTGATTCACTTAATATCCATCAATACCGCTTCCCTCTTTTATATCGGTTTGAGCCCGGTCACCCACTTGATGGGGTGACGATAGAAGTGCCTCTTCCCCTACTAGGAACGCTTGATGAAGGCTATCTTGAATGGTTGGTACCAGGGCTAATCAGAGAAAAAATTCAACATTTAATAAAAGGATTACCCCAACAAATCAGACGCACACTCATCCCAGTGCCCACTTTTATTACAGGATTTCTAAATCACTATTCTGAACAGGATGGTTCATTATTAATCTGTTTACAACGCTACATCATTGAATTCTATCGCCAGAAGGTGTCTCCCGATAACTGGCCGTCTTTACCCGAACATCTCTTAATGAATATAAAAGTCATTAATGAAAAACACGAGGAAGTGGGGCAGTGTAGATCATTAGTAGAGTTAAAACAAAGATTGGCTCACTTAATTGAAGAAGAAAAACAACAGCTTGATCACCCTCTTCTTCAATTGTCAGAAATAACCAGTTGGAACTTTGGTGAATTACCAAGTGAAATCGTTGTTTCAAAAAACAACCTCAGTATTACACTTTTTCCAGCATTGGTTGTTGAGGACAATGGCGTATTCATTAGAGCTCTTGAAAACAAAGAAGAAGCTCACATCAAGACGCAAAGAGGGATTCGCCGTTTGGTGGAAATACAACTAAAAAGTTGGCTTAACAATATAGATAAAAACTTTGCATACAGCAAAGAGCTGGCTCTGTTGTTTTCAAAATTGTCCCCTCCGGAAATTGATAAAGTCGAAACCTGGCTAAAAAAACAATGGTTGGACTTACTGCTTAGTGAGTGTATTCAGAAATTCAATAAAATCGTAATGAATGAAACGATATTTAATGAACTCTGTTTAACCATTCGCTCACAACTCACCCAACTGGTTAATCAGCTAAATGAAAAACACCGTCTCTTATCTCAACATTTGCAACAGTTTTTTGTACAACAAGATAAATTAAAAAAATCAGCTCACCAAAACTCTTATGAAGACATCATGATGCATCTTGCTACTTTGGTGAATTGGTCTATTTATTCCAATATGGATTTTAATAGTTACTTATTGCTCCCAAGATATTTGGAGGGTTTATTAAAACGTATCGAAAGATGTATATTGGATCCGCGCCAAGATTTAGACAAAATGAAACTGACACTGACCTTTAGTCAACGCCTTCAAGAGTATGAAAACAAAAAAGGACTGACCAGTGAAAGTCAACAGTTTGCTAGAATGTTAGAGGAATTTTATATTTCTCTTTATGCCCAGCCCATGAAAACATTGTTCCCCATCTCAGTGCAAAGATTAGAGAAATTTTGGGCTGAACATCTAAAATAACCATGTTAAGATTCAACGTTTAGGAGATATCATGAAAAAGCTATTATTAGTTGTATTGGTTTCATTGACTTCTTTTTTTATTGCCCAATCGGGTAGCGCAGCTTCAACGGAGAAAAGCACTATGACACTTGATGGATTAACGATAATTGACCATATGATTGGGACCGGCGCCACAGCCAAAGCTGGGCGTGAAGTATCTGTTCACTACACAGGCTGGCTCTATGATGCAAACGCCACTGACCACAAGGGCCAAAAATTTGATAGCTCAGTTGACCGTAACCAGCCCTTTCAGTTCATGCTGGGAGCAGGACAAGTGATTAAAGGATGGGATGAAGGGGTGAGTGGCATGAAAGTGGGCGGCAAAAGAACCCTCATTATCCCCTCTCACTTAGGTTACGGTAGCCGTGGTGCGGGCGGTGTTATTCCACCGGATGCGAAACTGGTCTTTGATGTTGAGTTATTAGAAGTGTATTAATAACCATGGGTCGCCACGTTATTCATTCTTTTTTTGATAAGGAAACATCAACGTTTTCCTACGTGGTCTACTCACCCCATGATTTGCACTCAGTCATTATTGACCCGGTTTTAAATTACCAACAGGAATCAGGTCGTATTACTAGTGAATCGGCAGACACGATTCTTGAATTCGTTAAATTAAATCGTTTACATGTAGATTACATTCTTGAAACTCATGCTCACGCAGATCACCTTAGCGCTGGGCATTATTTACAGGAAAAAACAGGTGGGCTTCTCGCCATTGGCGAAAACATCAGGGAAGTACAACAGGTTTTTAAATCGATATTTAATTTAAACGATGATGACTTAGGAAATAAGGCCGGTTTTGATGTTCTGCTAAAGGATAAAGAGAGAATTCATTTCGGAGAATTGTCTATTGAGGCTATCTCTGTGCCTGGCCATACTCCGGCCTGTATGGCCTATAAAATTGAGGATTGCCTCTTTGTGGGCGACACCTTATTCATGCCCGATGTTGGGACAGCACGCTGTGATTTTCCTGGCGGAGATGCACGAACACTTTTTCAGTCTGTCCACAAGATTCTCTCTTATCCTGAATATACAACGCTGTATTTATGTCACGACTATCCGCCACCAAACAGGACTCAACTTGAATTTAAAACAACGGTAAAAGACCAAAAAGAAAACAATATTCATATTCATAGCGGTATCAGTGAAGAAGCTTTTGTTGCCCTAAGGACCCAACGAGATAAAACATTAAACCTACCAAACCTGATTATTCCTGCCATTCAGATTAATATTCGTGGTGGAAGATTTCCAACACCAGAGAATAATGGAATAAGTTATCTTAAAATTCCTATTAATTATTTTTAGCTTTAAAACTTAAATTTAGAGTTTCTATGGTTTAAGGATAAGATCATGTCCTAAAATGCTGTAGTATGAACGATAGTTAATAAAGGTATTAAAGAGCAGGCTACTGCTGTACTTGCAACAATGGGACTTACTCCATCTGACGCCTTTCGTATCTTGATGACTAAAGTGGCCAAAAAAAAGCTTTTCCATTCGAACCACTTATCCCAAACAAAAAAACCATTACAGCCATGAAAGAGGCGACAAAAGGAAAGCTCGAATTCTTTACTTCTGTTAATGACTTAATGGCTGATTTGAATGCGGATACTTGAATAAACTGGGCAGTTTAAGCATAACCACAAAAGAGAATCCAAAGAGGTTCTGACCTGCCCCCATTTATAGTCTCACTATCGATCTAGTAAAATTCTGTTAAACATCCTTCTTTTCCTGTAATACTGCCCCTGTTTGCTTTGACCTAAATGCTGCCGCAAACTCTGCTGGCGTTTGATAGTTCAGAGCACTATGTGGTCTATGCTCGTTGTAATCTTTTCGCCAAGCATTAATAAGTACTCTCGCTTCTTTTAAACTCATGAACCAATGCTCATTCA
>JAGXAW010000003.1 GCA_018971415.1 Betaproteobacteria bacterium | reverse complement strand
AGCAACCAAGGTGGTAGGAAATTGCCCACCTATACCCACCCCGGAAATAAATAACATCACACAAAACCAGAAAGTATTACCAGAAGGCGTGAGTGCTACGACGTTCACTCCCACTAATACCAAAGCCTGACTGATTAGTTGATAGCGCTTATAAAAGCCTGTGCGCGTCATGAGCTGTCCACAAATAAAAGCACCACAGGGCACTGATAGCGACAAGGGCAATAAACGCCAAGCGGTATCACTGGCTGTCATATTATTTACTATACGCAGCTCTAAAGGCACCATAATGGTGAGCGTTAAGATTTGCATGAATGCTACAAACAAAATCCTAACTCCCACCGAAAACTCCCGCACCTCCAATAAGCTTAAGGGAATGACAGGTTCAACGGCTTTTTTCTCGACCATCACAAAAAGAATCGCAGTTAATATAGAAAGCAATAAAAGAATTACCATGGTTTGCGTTACATGCCCATATTGACCAAGTAAAGTAAAGGCCAAAAGTAATAACAATAAACTCAAGGTCAGTAAAATAATCCCTGGCCAATCTAGCGTCTTTTTGATTTTAGGGACCGGTAAAATAAGCAAAGCGCGTCTTGAAATGGTGAGCGCTATAAGGCCAATGGGTAAATTAATCCAAAAAATATACCGCCAAGATAAAGAGTGGGTTAATACCCCACCAAACAAAGGACCCACCACACTCGCTACTGCATACATACCGCTTATATAGCCTTGGTAGCGCCCTCTCTCCCGAGGCGCGATAACATCGGCCACCGTTGCTTGCGCTAGGGAGATTAGCCCCCCTCCGCCCACACCCTGCAGCAATCTAAATACGACTAACATCAACATGCTGGTGGAGAGTGCGCAGCCAATGGAGGCCAATAAAAATATGATAATGGAGGAAGACAATAATTGACGCCGGCCATAGAGGTCTGAGAGTTTTCCATAGAGGGGGGTGGCTAGCGTAGAGGTCAGCAAATAACCCGAAATTACCCATGAGAGCCATTTTACATCAGCAAACTCATGAGAAATATTAGGTAACGCAATACTCACAATGGTTTGATCCAAGGCCCCTAAAAAAATAGAGAGAATTAACCCTGTAATAACTGAACGTATTTGTTTTTCGCTATAGGCTTGCACGGTTATCTGACTTTTTAATGGATTAGGTAAGGCGACTATTTGTTTAATTTACAACCTGAGTCTTGCCAATAAGCAAGCGTTTTTATCAAAGATCACTCACTGATAGGTTAAGCATTGATGGTAATTAAAACTTTACTATTCTATCAGTTACCAGACAAAATCCCCTAAATTGAATGACATCACTCACTGTTTATCTACATTGATTTCATGTTAGTCAGTTAACACAAAAAGACCATCATCTGATTAACACTAATGACATTCAAACTCTTTTTGTGAGGTATTGATCAAACAAGTCTTTCGGGTTTTTCCTGAGGCATCTTTAACCATTAAGGTTGTCGTGGAGCCCACTTCACTGTACATTAAATAACCAAAATGCTGATCATTCACCTCATGCTTGATATGGACCCCCTTCTCAACTTCAAAGCCATGGAGGCTCTTTTGTTGAAAGGTATCCTCAAGTTGTGTGCCACCCATGCCTGAGACAATATTGATGGGTAACCCCTTCTCTTGATAATTGGTTATCTCAAAGGTATGGATATGACCTTGAACAAAAAAGTCAAACTGGCTTAATAGAGATGGCTGTTGACCCTCTTCATTAAAAAGAGTAAAGATTGCTGTGGTACCACCAACCCAGCCAATTAATTTTCCGTAACCATAACCTAAGGATGGGTGATGCATCAACAACCAATGATGATAATGGGGTTCCAGTAATGCCCTTACCTGCTCAATATTTTGCTTTAACTCTGCCTGGTTAAGACTGGGATGCATTTCTTGCACTTCAGCTGAATCAAAAACAATCCACTCTAAAGAGTGATTTAATGTAATGGCATAGGGCTGACTAATAATACTCACACTTCTATTCAAGCACGCTCTTTGGGCATCAAAGGGATAAGGATCAAAAAAGCGGAACCATCCCTCTCCTGCTCGGCGACAGGACTCGTGGTTCCCTCGTACCAGTACCATGGGTGTTGCTTGCATAACTGCTCTCATAGGTTTAAATACATCCTCTTGCCAACTGTCCCAACCATAGCCATGAACACTGCCTTTACAGCCCTCAGTCATACAAGTACTTTCTCTATAGAGATAATCTCCCACATGAATCAACACATCGGGTTTTTCTTGAGCAATCGACTGAGACACTTCCTCAAGTGGCCATTCTTTTTTGTCATTACATCCTTGATATGAAAAAGGCGCTTTAATTCGGCAACCTGTGTCCCCCACGATAGCAATCTGTTTAACAGTGGTTGGCAGCTCTGGCAGAGGCTGCTGATCTAGTGACAAATGTGTAGCACCCTGCGGCCAGTTAAGCTCACACACCCCCACCGGAAAAAACGACTCATGCTGAGCTTGTTCCGATGCATTTTCAGGCTTAACTCTTAGGCGCATAGGATAACGACTGGAGCCTGAAGTTAAGGTAGGGCAAATATCACTGTCCACAATAACCCGCACAATAGACTGATTATTGGGGCCCAGTAGGACGTAGCTATAGAGATTTTTAGCGCTAACCGGGAGTACGCTGATTAAATTGATTAGGGTAAGGACTAAGAAACCCTGTAATAATTGGGTGATAGACAAGGCTATTACTTTATTCATAATGACTCTTTATTAAACTCATTGATCTCTCATTTTAACCATGCATTTTTAATAATGCGTTAAATAGCCTGTTTTTGCACACAACAAGCCTGTTACCTGTTAGTTGGGACCCATAAAAATGCTGACTCACCCAACCCGTTTATTACCTTTAAAGTAAAATAATGGTTGGACTCATTCCGCTTACAAAGCTTAGTCACTCTATCAAATAATCACCAGAACTATAAGTTTTAATTAAAATAATGGATCAATTTACAAGGAAGATATATTGCTAAGCAGATTCAATTAGAGTTAATCTAATTAGTTCTCAAACTAATAGAGTTTTCATCATGCCTTTTGTTAGCTTTAATCCCGCCACTGAAGAGTTAATTAACACCTACTCGTCTATTGATTCTGATCAAATACATAGACAACTAAGCTTGTCCCATCAAGCTCAACAGGCGTGGAAAAAAACAGACTATTCTCAACGCGCGACACTCTTTAAAAGCCTGAATGAGACCCTGTTAGAACAGCGTGAAGAACTGGCTCTATTAATGACCAATGAAATGGGAAAACCCATTAAAGAATCCCGCTCAGAGGTAGAAAAATGCGCTCAACTGTGTTTGTTTTATGCACAACGAGGCGCTGAGTTCTTAGCACCAGAGACCCTAATCAACGAGGGTGACGTGGTTGCTGAAATTAACTACTTTCCGTTGGGGCTCGTTTTTGGGGTCATGCCATGGAACTTTCCTCTTTGGCAGGTCATGCGTTTTACTGTGCCTGCCGTTATGGCAGGAAATGGGGTCGTCTTTAAACATGCTCCTAACGTGCCAGGAAATGCTGTTAAAATAGTCGAAATATTCGTTAAATCCGGTTTTCCTGAACACTTAATTAGCCACTTGATGATTGAAGACCGTCAAGTCAAAGAAGTGATTGATAGCCCCCACATTCATGCAGTGACGGTGACAGGTTCTGATCGAGCTGGGCGCGCTGTGGCCTCTCTCGCAGGCGCTGCCCTAAAAAAATGTATTTTAGAGCTGGGCGGCTCAGACCCTTTTGTGGTCCTCGCCGATGCCGATATCCCCTGGACTTTAAATCAAGCCATGGCCTCTCGTTTTACCAACTGCGGCCAAGCTTGCATCTCCGCCAAACGCTTTATTGTGGTTAAAGAGCGCTATGAGTCCTTCAAAACAGAGCTCGTAGCACTGACCAAAGCATTAAAGGTTGGTAACCCCCTTGATGAAACAGTGCAAATTGGTCCCCTGGCAAGAGAAGACCTACGGGATCAATTAGCCAAACAAGTAGAAAGCGCTTTAAATCACGGCGCCATTGCCCTAACTGGCGCAACCATACCGAAAAGAACCGGTTGGTACTATGAACCCACCGTTTTAGAGAATATCACCCCAAGCTCCCCCGTCTGGACGCAAGAGTTGTTTGGCCCAGTGGCCATGTTAATTAAAGCAGAGGATGAGGATGATGCCATTAGGCTTGCCAATGATACACCCTATGGACTTGGCTCTAGTGTCTGGTCAAAGGATATTGAACACGCTCGCACTCTGGCAGATCAGATCGAGGCAGGAGCCACATTTGTGAACTCCTTGGTGCGCTCAGACCCTCGAGTGCCCTTTGGAGGAACCAAACAATCTGGTTTTGGACGTGAGCTTTCCTCCCACGGTATTCGTGAATTCACCAACATTAAAACACTGTGGGTTAAGTCGCTTTAGTGCCTAAAAAAAGCTGATAAGCAGGGTTTTGGGTCTCTTCTGCATAGGGGTAACCGAGGCCTGCTAAAAACTGCTGAAAAGCTTTATTTTCTGATGGGGCCACCTCAAGCGCCACCAACACACGACCATAGTCAGCCCCGTGGTTGCGATAGTGAAAGAGGCTAATATTCCAATTCTCACTCATGTTGTTTAGAAAGCGAGTGAGGGCGCCGGGTCTTTCTGGAAATTCAAAGCGATACAGGCGCTCGTTTTTAACTCGAGGGGCGTGCCCACCCACCATATGGCGAACATGGAGTTTTGCCATCTCGTTATCCGTTAAATCAATGGACTCAATGCCATGGGCTTTTAACTTTTTAAAGAGTTGCAGTTTTTCTGCTTGATGGGCAATACTCACCCCAACGAACACATGAGCTTGCGCTGAATCCGCAAAGCGGTAGTTAAATTCTGTAATAGCTCGCTCACCCAAAAGGTCACAAAAGGCTTTAAAACTGCCCGGTTGCTCCGGAATGGTCGCCGCAAAAACAGCCTCCCTTTGCTCACCCAACTCAGAGCGCTCAGCGATAAAACGCAATCGATCAAAGTTAATATTGGCCCCACAGGCAATGGCAACCAAATGCTCCTCTTTAAGTTTGTCACGCTTAACTACTTTTTTCATGCCGGCAATGGCTAAAGCACCTGCGGGTTCTAAAATGGCTCTGGTGTCATCAAAGACATCTTTGATGGCAGCACAAATTTCATCGGTAGACACCGTCACAATTTCATCCACCCACTCTTTACATAACTTGAATGTCTCCACCCCCACTTGGCGCACAGCCACACCATCTGCAAAGAGCCCCACTTGATCGAGTTTTATACGACGATTAGCAATTAAAGATTGGCGCATGGCATCAGAGTCTATGGGTTGCACACCGACTATACGAATTTCAGGGCGCAATCTTTTAACATAGGCAGCCACTCCCGAGATAAGCCCCCCACCGCCAATAGCAACATAAATAGAGTGAATAGGTTTTGAATACTGCCGTAATATTTCCATGGCAATCGTACCCTGCCCTGCAATCACTTCAGGATCATCATAAGGATGAACAAAGGTGTAGCCCTTTTGCTGAGCGAGTAAAAGTGCGTGCTCATAGGCCTCTGAGTAGGATACCCCGCTTAACACCACCTCAGCACCACGCGCTTTAACTGCATCAATCTTGATAGAGGGAGTGGTCACTGGCATCACAATAACGGCTTTCATACCAAGACGCTGAGCGGAGAGAGCAACACCTTGGGCATGATTTCCTGCACTTGCCGCAATTACCCCTTTTTTTGCTTCCTTAGCGGTGAGAGAGACCATCTTGTTATAGGCGCCTCGCAACTTAAAAGAAAATACCGGCTGCATATCCTCCCGTTTCAAGAGAACTGTGTTATTTAAACGCAGACTTAAGTTACGTGCCTCTTGAAGTGGCGTTTCAATGGCCACATCATAAACACGGGTAGCATTGAGTATTTTTTCTAAGTAATCGATTTTCATTAAATTTGTTTTAACCTATAACAGAAAACAGTATACGTTTGAGTTAGACATAAAATAAAAGTGAGCTTTATTATCAATGAACTGACTTCCCTTCAGCAAGCTTGTCCTGAAGATAAAGGAGAAAATTGATCAGCTTTACTATCTTTAGTTTCCTAAAAACTTAATGTGTTAGTGATATTTTTTACAGATCTACACTAGAATAAACCGCCCATGCCAACTTAACCATACTAGGATGTAAAATACCTAGTTGAGGAATTTGACCATACGGTGCATGTGGCGGTATTGAGAAATACTTATGGTTGTAAGGCAAATCAATTATTTTAGACAAATCAAATTTAGTATCGTAGCTCAATCCAGCGCTTAGATAGGCTGCAGGATTCTCATATTTTGTAATCCGAAATTCACCCTTATACAACCGATTAGTTTTTTTACTGGTGCCATAAGCCACACTCACAATAATTGTACCTTCTTCATCCATCTTCACAAAAACGACGAGACTTGGCCTTGGTTTAGGTTTTGGATGAATGTTGTCAGGAAAATGGCACCAGAGTATGTCTCCAGCCGTAGGCTCTGGCCACCGTTTCATCAAATACTGTCCGTATCAAAGAGATTACTGCGTACTACCGTATCTTTGAACTTGGGTAACGATTTTTTAATCTGTCTAAATTGAGCCTTAGTTATCGCCCCTTCGTCTTCTTCATATTGTGGCAATACTTTAATTGCCAAGTCATGCAAAGCTAAATGAATAAGCTGAGTTTCATCTACGCCCAGCACTTCAGCTAAACGCTTCGCAGTGGTACGAGTCACGCCCGTCGGACTGTCTTTTGAGCGGTATCGAAAGGAAATTTGTATGGAACTAGTAGTCATAACAGCCTTTTTAATAGATATCTTTAAGATATCTATTTCTTAAAAATATGTCAAGTTAAATAAGCGTCTAAAATGTAAATTATTTCAATCTAAAAAAACAGATTGGATACATTTTTCGACATCAAATAAGCGAACAATTAATAATACGTGTTGAGTCATTTTAAATGAAGTGCTATGTTGATAGGCAAGGAGAGAGGCAATGACACAAGACGAACTCAAACAATTGGCTGCTAAAAAAGCCATTGACTATGTCCCTGATGATGCCATTATTGGCGTGGGAACCGGATCCACAGTTAACTTTTTTATTCAAGAACTTGCTCGAATAAAGCACCGAATTGAAGGAACTGTCTCAAGTTCAGACAACTCCACCAAACTTCTTAAAGCTGCCGGTATTCCTGTTTATGATTTAAATAGTGTTGATGAACTACCTGTGTATATAGATGGCGCTGATGAAATTACCGAACACTTTGCTATGCTAAAAGGTGGAGGCGGTGCGCTTACCCGTGAAAAAATCATTGCGGCTGTGGCCAAACGCTTCGTCTGTATTGCTGATGAAAAAAAATTGGTTCCCTTTTTAGGTCAATTCCCCTTACCACTGGAAGTAATCCCTATGGCTCGCAGCTATGTGGCCCGTGAAATAGTCAAATTAGGCGGCCAACCCATGCTTCGTGAAGGTTTTGTGACAGACAACGGTAATATCATTTTAGATATACATCATTTGTCTATACTGAACCCTATCGAATTAGAGGAAAAAATAACCAGTATTACTGGAGTTGTAATGTGTGGCCTCTTTGCAAAACGACCTGCAGATACGCTAATCCTTGCTAAAAGTACTGGTGTTGAAGTCAAGGAACGTTTAGCATGATAGTAAGTCTTAATAATAACTACATTGTACTTTTGCTTTCACTGACCAAGAGGTAAGCCTATGTCAAATTCTCTGCACACCATTAAACAGTTTGATGTGGAACTTGAAACCGTTCGCGCCAAAGTACTTGAAATGGGCGGCCTTGTCGAAGAACAAATTGAAAAAGCGGTAGAAGCACTTCACGAAGGTAATTTAGCGCTTGCTGATCATGTTATTAGTGAAGACCATCACGTTAATGCATTGGAAGTGAGTATTGACGAGAACTGTACCTTTATCATTGCACGCCGCCAACCTGCTGCGAGCGATCTACGACTCATCATTGCCATCATTAAAACCATTACTGATTTAGAAAGAATGGGAGATGAAGCTGAAAAAATTGCCCGTATGGCAAAAATGATTCATACCTCAGATCGACTGATGCACAACCGCCCCGTGGATTTGCGTCACGTGGCTCAATTGGCAGTGGGAATGTTGCGTCGTGCATTGGATTCTTTCGCAAGACTTGATGCCAACAGTGCCATGCAGATTCTTCGTGATGATTTAGACGTGGATGAATCCTTTAGAGGAATACTGCGTCAATTAATTACTTTTATGATGGAAGATCCTCGTACGATTTCCAACTCTATTGAACTCTTATTTGCAGCAAAGGCAGTTGAGCGCATAGGCGATCATGCAAAAAACATCGCTGAATACGTTATCTTTCTGGTCAAAGGAAAGGACGTGCGTCACACTTCCGTGGAAGAAATTGAAAAGGAAGTCTCTCTCCCACTTTAAACTGATTATGCCTTGGGTGGAACGTAACCTGAGGCTTGTTCTGCCCCTTCACCAAAAAAATGTGCTTCCATTTGTTTAGCAAGGTAGGCACGAGCTGAAGATTCAGCCAAATTAAGTCGATTCTCATTAATCAGCATGGTTTGATGGCGAATCCAAGCGGCCCAAGCCTCTTGTGACACTTCATTGTAAATTCTCATTCCAAGCTCACCAGGATAAGGAGGACGATCTAACCCCGGCGCTTCTTTTTTTAACTTGATACAGTTCACCATTCTTACCATGGCACTTTTATTTCCTTCTATTATTATCTAAATTATAAAATTGTTATTTGTTTCATTATAATCAAGTCTTGAAAGCATTATTGTAATTCTCAAATTAATTTCAATAATTACATACCTTTTATTGCAGTTAGTTCAGGGCACCTTTAAACCTACTTCGCTGGTTACAGGTCCGGCTACAAAAATATTATACGTAACTCATTTTGATGATTTGTTTGTTTCATTTGCTTCATTTATTGCGTTTATAGTGTTATTGTGTATTTGGTTAATGAAGTTACACCTAGACCAGTAAGATTGGAGTAAACATGCGTAAAATTGACCATGTGCGAGAAGTTACCGTCCCACTGCTAAATACCCATGATCAAGAATTGGCTAGAATAGCTCAATGTTCTATCTTGGCATCAATTGACCATTCCCGTGCTGCATCCATAACGCTAACCACTGATACTGGAGAACAACCAACCGTGGCACTGCCTCCGGCAGCCCTAAAATTAATCGGACAGTTACTAGGCGCCATGAGTGAAGGGCGGCCTATCGTACTAATGCCGACCGAACAAGAACTCACCACAGTCGAAGTAGCCAACTTTCTAAATGTCTCCAGACCATTTGTTATCAAAGAAATAGAATCGGGACGTCTACGTCATCGTAAGGTGGGTTCACATCGACGTATTGCTTTGCAAGATCTTTTGGACTACGCAAAAAATATGCGCTCTCAACAGGATAACGCCTTAGAACGACTCGCTAACAACGCTAGAGAGTTGGGATTAAACTATTAAAAGAAAACAGTCTACTTAGCGTAACAGCTAACTAAATCACTTATATTAAGGGTCTGAGTCGCGTTACCGTATTTTCAGTCTATTTATTGTTCTATCAAGCGAGCTGTTTAACAAACACCTTCGAGCGCCTTTGATAATTGTAGAGTTCTTGTTTTTTCTTAGGCAGTTGATCGATGGTGGTCTCTAAAAATCCTCTTTCCATAAACCACTGACCGGTGCGGGTACTTAATAAAAAGAGCCGAGTAATCCCCATACTCTTGGCCTGTACTTCAATATATTTAAGTAATTTGTCCCCACGGCCGATGTTTCTAAAGCCAGGGTTAATGGCAAGCGCCGCAAGCTCTGCGGATCCTTCTTCCGTGAAAGGATATAAGGCAACGCAGCCTATAATTTGTCCTTCATGGAGCATGACGGAGAAACGGTGAATCTCAGACTCTAAAAGAGCACGATTACGTTTAACAAGCACCCCGTCAGCTTCTAAAGGCTCAATCAACCGTACCAAACCTGGAATATCATCCGCGCCAGCTGGACGCAACACGTCGTGCATATCACGGGTCACCATGGTCCCAATACCTTCACGCGTAAAGAGCTCTTGAATCAAAGAGCCATCCACGTGACGGCTAATGAGATGAGTCTTAGGAACCCCTTGCTGACAAGCTCGAACCGCACAGGGCAGAAAGAAAGCCACGTCTTCACTGAGCTGTGCTGGATTTTTTAGTAAATTCTCAGCTTCAACGGCGCTCATCTCTGATAAGGTTTCACCAATACTGTTTACCACCCCAGGGGTATCGGTCATAAAAATCAGCTTCTCTGCCGACAAGGCAATGGCTGTGGCCGTGGCTACTTCTTCAACAGTGAGGTTATACAACTCCCCGGTTAAGGAGTATCCCAGTGGTGGCAGTAGGACAATTTCTTGATCATCCAACCGTCTTCTAATCCCAACCGCATCCACTCGCCTCACCACACCGGTGTGCTGAAAATCCACCCCATCCACCACACCTATTGGTCGAGCCATCACAAAATTACCACTTGCAATACGAATGGAAGAGCCTGCCATGGGAGAGTTAGCAATACCCATCGACATTTGCGCTTCGATTTCAAAACCTAAGGTGGCCGCAGCCTCAATCACACAGCCAAGCGCTTCAGGGTCGGTAACCCGTATACCCTTAACATACCGTGGTTTAAGTCCCTTTTGTTTAAGACGAGCCTCAGTTTGCGGTCTCGCGCCATGAACGAGCACAAGACGTACCCCAAGGCTTTGCAGTAGGTTTAAATCATGGGTAAGAGCAATAAACTTACCATCAGCCACCACTTCCCCACCAAAGGCAATCACAAAGGTACGATCACGAAAGGCATGAATATAAGGTGCTGCAGAGCGAAACCAATTCACAAAAGAGTCTGTTTTATTCATAGTTATGATTATAACGATACCGGCCTATTTATCCAGTAAAATCTCCCCATAATTGCTGGGCGCAGGAGAGCGCAGCAAGTCCCGCTGTTTCGGTTCTTAATACTCGAGGACCCAACCTTATGCTGTGGAATTGGTGGCGCCTTAATAACTCTATTTCTTCAGCACTAAATCCTCCCTCAGGCCCCACCGCAAAAACCACTGACTCACCCCTTTGATAATTGATTGCGTTTAGCACCGTACCCCCCTCAGGATGCAGTACCACCCTTTTATCAATTGTAAGATTTGTGAGCCATGGCGCTAATGGCTGAGGTTGAGAGATGGTGGGAATGTAGTTTCTACCGCTTTGCTCACAGGCACCAATGGCAATGTTGACCCAGCGCTCAATTCTTTGCTGTACTTTATCTTGAGTGAGTTTTACGATTGAGCGCTCAGTGATAATTGGGATGATGTTTTTTACGCCAAGCTCCACTGCCTTTTGGATTACCCAATCCATCTTATCGTGGTTCAACAACGACTGCGCTAAAGACAAGTTTAATACAGATTCACGGCTCTCTTGAGATTGTCCGAGTAACATGACTTCGGCAGCGTGTTTAGTGACACTAACGATACGCACATGATAGTCATATACACTGCCATCAAAGAGCGTCATTTCATCATCCACAGTTAAACGCAATACCCGAACAGCATGATGGAAAACCGTATCGGGAAGCGACCAACGTGGCAATGGTGGAATGGGCGTAGCGCAATAAAAACGATGCATAGACATCCTGTTGGGCAAGCAATCATCAATCAACTAATGCTATCATGAGCCATGCGTTTACCTTTAATAAATTTAATTAAATCCGTTGCCAAACAAGAGGTTGTACCCCGTTACCGCCAAGCCATAGAGCACCGTAAATTAGATGGCAGCATTTGCACAGAAGCTGACCTTGTTACCCAATCCGCTCTCTCTACAACGCTTCTTGCTTTAAAAGACTGCCCTATTTTAGGCGAGGAGATGAGTACGGAAGAACAACATCAAATCTGGCAATCTCATGATGGCTATCTTTGGTGTATTGATCCCATTGACGGCACCTCTAACTTTGCTAATGGCATTGATTATTTTGCCGTATCCGTGGCGCTACTGTATCAAGGCTTACCTATTCTTGGGGTGGTTTATAATCCCATGACAGAGGAAGTGTACAGTGCCGAGCAAGGTCAAGGAGCATGGTGTAATGACTCACCTATCGTACAAAAAGCCAACACCAAAGCACTTCATGAGGCCATCGCTTCTATTGATTTTAAGCGCTTACCCAAAACCTTAGCTCAACGATTAAGTACTCATCCGCCCTATGCATCACAACGCAATTTTGGGGCTTGCGCACTTGAATGGTGTCATGTGGCAATGGGCAGGTTTGATATCTACCTTCATGGCGGACAAAAGCTGTGGGATTATGCCGCAGGATCATTAATTTTACAGGAAGCTGGAGGGGTATTTGTGACGCTTAATCAAGAACCCTTTTGGCATAACAGTGAGCCCTGGCAACGCTCGGTGATTGCAGCACATAATACGCAATTATTTAAAGAATGGCTTAATTGGTTTAATACCCATCAGTATTAGGATAAATGAGTATGCCTCAACAAATATGGTTAATGAAATCCGAACCCAATGAAGTGAGTATCGATGATGTGTTGGCAATGCCCAACCAAACGGTAGCCTGGACGGGAGTGAGAAACTATCAAGCACGCAATTTTATGATGCGGGAGATGAAACTCAACGATATTGTTTTGTTCTATCACTCAAGTTGTCCTCAGCCTGGTATTGTGGGCTTAGCAAAAGTGGTGAGCGCCGCCTATCCTGATGAGACCCAATTTGATCCCACCTCAAAATACTTTGATATCAAAGCCACAGCTGAGAAACCTCGCTGGTTTCATGTGGATGTGCAAATTACTCAAAAAACCCGGTGGATTGGTTTGAATGAACTCAGAAACGAGCCACTGCTTTCTGGTATGCGCCTGTTGGCCAAGGGCAATCGATTGTCTATTACGCCAGTGAGTGTGGATGAATGGAGAGTGATCAAACACCTCCTTAATAAAAGCTAATCCTCTATTAGCCCATGATTCTTTAAGTCTAGCAGCACAGTATAAGCATCATCCAACACGCTGTTAGCGTGTCAAGTAATGCCAGGCCTCTTCATATTTACTTTGGGTCACTTGAATCACGTGATCTGGTAACAAGGGAGCAGGAGGCGCTTTGTTCCATTGAATTTTTTCTAACCAATTGCGAACATACTGTTTATCAAAGCTCTCAGGGCTGACGCCGGGTCGATAACTGGCTTTAGGCCAAAAACGCGATGAGTCAGGAGTGAGAACCTCATCCATTAGAACCAATTGACCACTCTGATTTAAACCAAACTCAAATTTAGTGTCTGCAATAATAATACCCCGCTCTAGCGCGTAGGCTGCGGCAGTTTGATAAAGTTGAATAGAAATCTCTTTCACTTGGGTAGCTAGGGCTGTACCGACGCTTTGGCATGCCTGCTCAAAGGAAATGTTTTCATCATGATCCCCCACCTCAGCCTTGGTGGCTGGAGTAAAAATAGGTTGGGGTAATTGACTTGCTCGTAGAAGTCCCTTTGGCAGCGCTATGCCACACACACTTTGGCTCTCTTGATACTCTTTCCAGCCAGATCCTTCTAAATAACCCCTTACAACGGCTTCTAAAGGGACGCCCTTAAGACGTTTTACCACCACAGAGCGGCCAACCACTTGATCCACCTCATGAGGCGCCACTACGGATTCTGGGGCAATACCTGAGAGATGATTGGGAATGATGGATTCAAACATCTTGAACCAAAACAAACTAAATTGATTGAGGATTTTGCCTTTCCCAGGAATTCCATTAGGAAACACCACATCAAAGGCAGAGAGTCGATCAGTGGTAATCATCAGTAAATGATCTTGTCCTACCGCATAAATATCTCTTACTTTACCCTTGGCCACTAAAGGCAATGAGGTAATTGTCGTTTCAATCAGTGCATTCATAATAATTGTGAGTGATCGCCTACTCGAATAATTTTTAAGGTGTTGGTGCCCCCAGGAATCCCAATGGGCTCGCCAATGGTGAGTAAAATAATATCACCCACCGCTACAGCCCCTAAGGCTAACAGTTTTTGCTCTGCCATGGCAATCACTTCAGCAGGAGAGCGGTTTTCATGCTGAAAATCAATCGGATATACTCCTCGAAAAAGGGTTATCCTGCGCTGGGTACTTTCATGGGGCGTTAAAGCATAAATAGGTACGTCCATGTCTGAGCGCGAAACCAGTAAGGCGGTGGTTCCACTTTGCGTAAGCGCTGCGATGGCCTTCACCTGAAGATGGTGTGTGGTGTGAATAACCGCACGGGCAACGGCTTTTTCAACGCGATCAATGGGGTCATTCTCTAAAATAGTGACTTCCGGCATGGCCTCTTTTTCAGCTTCACTGCACACCCGTGCCATAGCGGCAATGGCTTCCACAGGGAAGGCTCCTGCGGCAGATTCAGCGGAAAGCATCACCGCATCGGTGCCATCCAACACTGCATTGGCCACATCAGATACCTCAGCACGGGTTGGAACCGGGCTTGAAATCATCGATTCCATCATTTGTGTGGCTGTAATAATGGTGCGGTTCATTTGCCGCGCTAGACGAATCATTTTCTTTTGTAACGCAGGCACCACAGCATCACCCACCTCCACAGCCAAATCACCGCGCGCAACCATGATGGAATCACTGGCTTGAATAATATCTTCTAAAGCGTCAATGGCTTCAGCGCGTTCAATCTTGGCTTGAATTTGTGCTTGCCAGCCCGCTTCTTTGAGTAGTCGCCTAGCGTAGTGCATGTCTTCCCCCGAACGAGGAAAGGAGACAGCAAGATAGTCGACCTTTAAACGTGCTGCAAGGTGAATATCTTGAATGTCTTTATCTGTCAAAGCAGGCGCGGTCAGTCCTCCACCGCGGCGGTTAATACCTTTGTTGTTTGAGAGTACGCCGCCTTGCACCACCTCCGTGAAGACTTCATTTTCTACTACCTTAATCACCTTAAGCTCAATCTTGCCATCATCAAGCAGTAATGCATCACCCGCTTTCACATCTTGAGGTAATGCTTTGTAATCAAGACCGACTCTTGTCTCATCACCCAGTTGACAGTTGGCATCTAGAATAAAGGGGGCGCCAGGCGAGAGCGTAATACGCTGCTCTTTAAACTTACCCACACGGATTTTAGGACCCTGCAGGTCTCCTAAAATACCCACAGTTCGACCAAGCTTTTTAGCAATAGCGCGAATCATCTCAGCGCGGGCTAAGTGATCCTCATCGCTGCCATGAGAAAAGTTAAGGCGGGCCACATCCATGCCCGCCAAAATCATTTTTTCTAACACTTCAGGAGTACTTGAAGCAGGCCCAATGGTAGCCACTATTTTTGTGCGTCTTGGCATAACCGTATTTCTCCCTATGCTGTCTGTGTTGCCTTAACCCTGCGCTCTGTCTTCTAGTATTTTTACAGCTGGTAACTCTCTACCCTCTAAAAACTCCAAAAACGCTCCGCCGCCTGTTGAGATGTAGGACACTTGATCAGCAATATTGTACTTAGCCACTGCGGCTAAGGTGTCGCCCCCTCCGGCAATAGAAAAGCCAGGGGAGTGGGCGATGGCCATGGCCAAGGTTTTGGTTCCCTCGCCAAACTGATCAAACTCAAAGACCCCCACAGGACCGTTCCAGACAATGGTGCCGGCCTTCTCTATTAATCTGGAGAGTTGCTTGGCTGTTTGAGGACCAATATCAAAGATCATGTCATCATCTGCCACCTCATCCACACTCTTAATGACTGCCGGCTCCTTCTCAGAAAAGGCTTTACCCACAACCACATCAACGGGAATAGGCACATCTCCGCCCCTTGCCCGGGCAGCATCAATAATCTTTTGCGCTTCAGGGACAAGATCAGGTTCAGCGAGGGATTTACCAATTTTTTTACCGGCAGCCAGTAAAAAAGTATTGGCAATGCCGCCACCCACAATCAATTGATCCACTTTTTCTGACAGAGTAGATAAGACGGTGAGCTTGGTGGAAACCTTTGAGCCTGCCACAATTGCCACCAGTGGTCGTTTAGGCTCTTTGAGCGCCTTACCCAAGGCATCAAGCTCAGCTGCAAGAAGGGGTCCTGCACACGCCTGTTTGGCAAACTTTGCCACACCATGGGTTGAAGCTTCAGCGCGGTGAGCGGTACCAAAGGCATCCATGACAAAGAGATCACATAGGCTGGCCATTTTCTTAGCTAGGGCGTCGTCGTCTTTCTTTTCACCAGGATTAAAGCGCACATTCTCAAACATCACCACCTGTCCAGGGGACACTTCAGGTGGTTGCTGTAACCAGTTTTGTATAAGTTTCACTTCACGCCCTAACAGCTTACCCAAATGCTCTGCCACAGGTCTTAAGGAAAACTCTTCCTCATAAACGCCCTCAGTGGGTCTTCCTAAATGAGACATCAACATCACTGCGGCATTGTTCTTCAGGGCTAACTCTATGGTTGGCAGACTGGCACGAATGCGCGTGTCATCGGTAATCGACCCATCTTTCAATGGAACGTTAAAATCCACGCGAATCAAGCAGCGCTGATTTGCAAAATGCAGATCCTGCATACGTAATATAGACATAGTAGCGCTCCTTAAGGGTTACTTAACACTCATCCAGTGCGCTGTCACATCTAACATACGGTTACTAAAGCCCCATTCGTTGTCATACCAGGACAACACTTTAACCAAATTCCCACCGGACACTTTGGTGAGTCCTGCATCAAAGGTACTGGAGGCTGGATCGTGATTAAAATCAACGGAGACAAGAGGGGCTGTGTTGTAATTTAAAATCCCCTTTAATGCTCCCTCAGAGGCGGTTTTCATGATGGCGTTGATTTCTTCCACCGTGGTTGAACGGGCTGCTTCAAAGGTTAAATCTACTAAAGAGACGTTAATGGTTGGAACACGCACCGCAAAGCCATCTAATTTGCCGTTCAACTCCGGCAACACCAATCCCACAGCAGCAGCAGCGCCTGTTTTGGTTGGGATCATTGACATAGTCGCCGAGCGAGCGCGATGTAAGTCGCTATGGTAAACATCGGTGAGCACTTGGTCATTGGTGTAGGAGTGAACTGTGGTCATTAATCCTTTAACAACACCAATTGCCTCATGCAAAGGCTTAACCAGTGGGGCCAAACAGTTAGTTGTGCAAGAGGCATTGGAAATAACTGTCATGGAAGAATTGAGTACCTGATGATTCACGCCATAGACCACTGTGGCATCTACATCTTTTCCGCCTGGTGCTGAGATAATGACTTTTTTAGCGCCGCCTGTTAAATGGGCAGAGGCTTTTTCTTTGGTGGTAAAAAGTCCCGTACACTCAAGCACCACATCGGCACCAACACTTCCCCAAGGGATATCAGCGGGGTTGCGCTGTGAAAACACCTTAATTTTATCGCCATTAACAATAATAGAATCACCCTCCACACGTACTTCCCCATTAAACTTGCCGTGGGCTGTGTCATAGCGTGTCAGATGAGCATTGGTTTCAGAGTTTCCCAGATCGTTAATAGCTACCACTTGAATGTCTTTACGACCTGATTCATACAAGGCACGTAAAACGTTGCGTCCAATGCGACCATAACCATTAATACCGATACGAATTGCCATTTTTACTCCCCCTAGTGAGATTTTTTTAAAAACTGTCACCACTTAAGCTTATTTTGATAGATACTTAAGAAATGTTATAAAACTGTCATCATAAAATAGTATACGAGCCGTATGCAAATAGTATAAGATATTCTTATACATAAGAGGTTTCTCCATGCATTTCACTTTCCGTCAGTTACAAATTTTTGAATCCGTTGCCAGGCACCTGAATTTCTCCCGTGCTAGCGAAGAATTGCATCTGACTCAACCTGCTGTGTCTATGCAAATTAAACAGCTCGAGGATCTTGCGGGTCTGCCTCTTTTTGAGCATATGGGCAAACGTATTTTTCTCACCCATGCCGGCAAAGAATTATTTGAACACACCAGAATTATAGCCAAACAAATGAAGGAAGCGCGAGAGGCGCTGGAGAGTTTACGCGAGGGAGTCAGTGGAAGGCTTGATATCGCCATTATCAGTACCGCCAAATACTTTGCACCAAACCTATTAGCACGATTTTGTGAACAATACCCTGCCGTACAATTAAAACTGTCAGTCAATAATCGGGCTGGTATTGTTGAGCAGTTAATGGAAAACGATGTGGACTTTGCCATCATGGGGCAGCCTCCCGAGGGCATGGACCTCATCAATCAACCCTTTGCTAAAAACGCCCATTTAATTGTGGCGCCTCCCCAGCATCCGTTAACTGAAGCCAAACGCTTAACCTTAGAGAGAGTTGCAGCAGAACCCTTTTTATTAAGAGAAAAAGGATCGGGTACGCGCGAACTCTTCGAGCGCTACCTTGCGCAACACGGCTTAGTGGTCAAACCTCGTATGGAAATGAGCAGTAACGAAACCATTAAACAGGCTGCCATTGCAGGCATGGGCATCGCCTTTCTCTCAGAACACACCATTACCTTAGAGCTTGAAACTCACCGCCTGGTGACGCTACCCGTTCCAGGTTTTCCGATTGTGAGAGATTGGCACTTGGTGCACCATAAAGATAAACGTCACTCACCTGTGGCGCGCGCCTTCAAACAATTTTTATTGGAAGTCGCCCCCGTGATGTTAAGCCCCCCTGTGGGTGGCGAACAACCAGGCTAAGAGCATTACTGGTAAAGATCAGAAAAATAGATATTCAATGAATGGGGAATAAACAAGTTAAGTTCCCCCGTGAAACCGTCCGGTTAGCATCTTGAACCCAGGCTCTATAAGAGTGGTGACCTGCCGAAACCCTCAGGCGCATCCCATGGGACGCGGCACAACAGACTTCCTTTAGCACATCTCCAGGTTAGATGATTATCGGTTCAAAGAATTAATAACCGTAACAAACCTCACAGGGGATATCTAGAATAGATTATCTTGCTCATAAAAACAACGTTCCAACTGGGTTTCTAATGACTTTATTTTTTGTTTGACGTCATTAACATCCCAAGCGCTCACTGCCTGCATTTCAAGTAACTCAAACATGCAGTTAATCCCTGCCATTACTGCGGCACCTTCAGGACCCATCCCTTGATGCGCCTCTTTCACTTCTTTTACCCGTTTAACAAACTCACTGGCTGCTTGTTCGAGTAATAATTTTTGATCAGGATCACAGGCTAAGCGGTAAGAGCGGTCAAATAGGGTAAATTCAACCACCGAGTTTTGCTTTTGACCTGAACTCATTCGCTGGTCTCCGACACTTTCTTCATCAGTTGATTCAGTCGGTGTTTGGCTTCCTCAACTTTATCGTTAAGGTGCCTCATGTCATCCATTTTTTGAATTAAATCTTGCCTAAGCTTAAGATTTTCTGAGCGCAATGCATCACATTGCGCGATCACGCGCTCAATTTTTTTCTCTAAATTGATAAAATGTTTATCCATACACCTCGCTAAGGCTTTATACCATCCTGACGATGGTTGTTTTGCATTACACCGCCAACAGCTCTCACGGCATAGTATACAAACATAACGGGCAGAGCCCAAAACAAAAAGGAGTCAATCGACTGATAAGACCAGGTGAGATAATAATTCATGAACCCAATCGCACTATGAGGTAAGGGGGTTTTCATCACATAAAAACTACCACTTGCCATGGCCTCAGCAAGGAATATACTTAAAAAGCCAATGAGTGTCGCTGTTAACTGCTGCACTAACCCCAACTTTTTTTGTCTCTCTGCCCAGTAACCGGCTGACCATAACACCCCATAGGCCGGTAACATAAATAAATAGGACCAACTAAAATAGGCGCCAAGGGCTGCCCCCAAACTGATGGTGAGGCCATCAATTAAGGCAATTAAGAGAACAAAGTAAATAAACCAAGCCGGTCTTTTAAGAAAGAATCCACCTAAAAACATGGCGGCAAAGGCCGCTGGGGGAAAATGATAAAGCGACATGAAATGATGGCTCTGGGTGGCCAGCACCATTAAACTTAACAACACAACACTCGTTATTTTTTGAGAAACTGTCTTCATAATATTCCGCATATTTTTTCTTTTGCCTATCTTAACAGATTAGCGCATCATCGGTGTTAACAAAGGTAAGCTATACTGTAGTACTTTATTGCTAATGAAACAAACTAACTACTGTGAGTAAATTCGCTTTTTCACAACTGAGTTCCGGTCTATACCGCCGCTTACTACGCCAGGTTGTTCCCTATCGCAGTCAATTTGCCATTGCCATTTTAGGCATGGTCATTACGGCTGCAACTGAACCTACCTTGCCGGCCCTACTAAAACCCTTACTCGATAAAAGTTTTGTGCATAAGGACCCCATGTGGATGCACTGGGTACCCTTGATGCTATTGGGTTTATTCATTGTGCGCGGGGTGGCCAACTTTATCTCAAAGTTTGCTATGAACTGGGTGGGGAACAAAGTCGTTATGGATCTGCGTACCCAGATGTTTGAGCGCTTACTGCATGTTCCAGTTACCTACTTTGATGAACATCCTGCCGGCACCCTTATCTCAAAACTCATCTATGATGTTAGCCAAGTAATGACTGCTACCACTTCAGTGATTACCAACCTGGTCACTGACACCTTTGTAGTGATTGGTTTACTGGGCTGGCTATTGATTCTAAATTGGAAACTCACCAGTATTACACTCCTTGCTGCCCCCCCAATTGCTTACTTAGTCAAACGGGTGAACAACAAATTAAGGCAAGTGAACCGCGCCACACAGGATGCGATGGGTGGCATTAGTACGGTGGTGGATGAAACCATTAATTGCCAAAAGGTCATTAAAGTATTTGGTGGCGCTGAATTAGAGTCAGAGCGATTTCATCAAGCGAGTAACTTAGTACGCCGATTAAATACCAAACAAGCTGCTACTTCGGCGGCCAATGTCCCCTTAGTTCAGTTTTTTGCCGCCATCGCGATTGCTATTATTGTTTGGATGGCTACCCTACAAGCAGGAGCTGATGAAACCACGGTGGGTGGTTTTGTCTCCTTTATTACCGCCATGATCATGCTACTTGCCCCCTTGAAACGTTTATCCGATATCAGCGAGTCCTTACAACGTGGCCTTGCTGCAGCGGAGAGCGTATTTGAACTCATTGATGAAAAAATGGAGCTCAATGACGGTAACCATGCGATCCACGACGTTAAAGGAGAAATCCGCTTTGATGAGGTCACTTTTCAGTATAAAAATCAAACAAAACCTGCTCTCGATTCTATTCAGCTCACTATTCACGCTGGAGAAACGGTGGCACTGGTTGGGCAATCTGGTAGTGGTAAGACAACACTTGCGAATCTTATTCCACGTTTTTATCAACCTCAAAGCGGCACCATCTTCCTTGATGGCCATCCCCTTAGTGCATTGACTTTAGAGAGCTTACGCTCTCAAATTGGCGTGGTGAGTCAAGATGTGGTTCTCTTTAACGACACGATTGCAAACAACATCGCCTACGGACCACTGCGTGGTGCATCCATTGATCACATTAAAAAAGCAGCGCTAGCTGCCCATGCCATGGAATTCATTGACACTCTTCCTCAGGGTCTCAATACTTTGGTGGGAGAAAACGGTGCCCGCCTATCGGGGGGACAACGTCAACGTATTGCGATAGCGAGAGCCCTTCTTAAAAATGCGCCTATCTTAATTTTAGATGAGGCCACCTCAGCACTTGATACAGAATCTGAGCGCTTGGTGCAGGCAGCACTGGAAACCCTAATGAAAGGACGTACCACTGTCGTGATTGCCCATCGACTGTCAACCATTGAAGCTGCCGATCGAATTCTGGTGTTAAATCAAGGTAGGATTGTTGAAATGGGTCGCCATCAAGAACTGCTTGCCAAAGAGGGCTACTACACCAAACTCTGGCGTATGCAGTCTTTAGCTAGCGCTTAAGCCACAATTTCGCATAACGGTAAAAGGTGGTTTGCGCGTTACTCACTGCAAGTAAAAATCCATAGCCACCATCTAAAAACCCCGCCCGCAGAAAGTAAGTTCGGATAAACGCCCACAACCCTTTTAGTGTTGCTAAGGTGAGATTCGCCCGCCTACCCTTATCAAAGAGCATCTGTGCTCCAAGAGTTGAATACTGATTGGTTTTAGCAATCACTTCCTCTAGGGTTTCATAGGTATAGTGAATAATGGGGTGATTGAGGGTCCCAATAGGCTGATGGGTTTCTAATCGTTCATGAACGCGGTCGGAACTAAACTCGGCACTGCCTCGCTTAAACAAACGCACGACATAATCTGGCCACCAACCACCATGGCGCATAAAGTGGCCACAATAGCTTGAAGAGCGTGGGATTCTAAATACTTGATGGGACTCTTCCGCCATCACAGTGAGTATTTCTGCTTTAAGTTCAGGACTCACCCTCTCGTCCGCGTCAATCGATAAAACCCACTCTTGCGTTGCATAGTGAAGTGCTAAGTTTTTCTGGAAACCAAATCCTTGCCAATGGGTATTGCTATGCACTATGGCCCCGCAACTCTTTGCTTTTTCAACGGTGTCATCAAGACTACCACCATCAACAACAATAATTTCATCGGCAAAGGCCACGGACGCTAAGCATTCTTCAATAGCATGAGACTCGTTTTTGGTAATGACAATCACAGACAGGCTCATTGATGTCTCCACTTAGCATACCAAGACACAAACGCTGCGAGTCCCTCATCTAAGCCGGTTTTTGGTAAAGGGCCAATTAAGGTTCTTAAACGCTCATTACTGGCGTAGGTGGCGAGTACGTCACCAGGCTGCATTGGCTGCCAATCAATCAAGGCTTTTTTATTCAGTAATGACTCCAACTTGCTAATCATATCCATTAACAGCACGGGCTCTTCATGACCAATATTAAGAATACGCCAAGGAGCATGACTTAACGCAGGATCAAGCTCTGATGTATCCGTAATCTCTTGCGATTGAGGTGGTTTATCAAGTAGCTCTACTACACCATGCACAATATCATCGATATAAGTAAAATCACGGTACATTTGACCTTCATTAAATACCGTGATGACTTGCTCGCTATGCATGGCTTCTGCAAATTTAAAGTAAGCCATGTCAGGTCGGCCCCAAGGACCATAGACTGTAAAAAAACGCAGTCCCGTCATGGGTATTGCAAATAAATGGCTGTAGGAGTGGGTCATGGCTTCATTCGCGCGTTTGGTTGCTGCGTAAAAACTTAAAGGATGATCAACCCCCTGCCCCTCATGCCAAGGCATAGATTGGTTGGATCCATAGACGCTGGAGGAGCTCGCAAAGAGAAGGTGCTCCACCGGATAATGACGACACATTTCAAGAATGGTTAATAGCCCCGTAATATTACTGTCCACATAAGCCTGCGGTGCTTCAAGAGAGTAACGAACCCCAGCTTGCGCTGCCAAATGAACCACATAACCTATGCTGTGCTGTTTAAAAATGGTCTCAATGAAAGAGCGATCCTCTATGGCCCCATGATAAAAGGTAAAGGAGGGATAAGCGCTAAGGAGGTTTAACCTATCTTCCTTGAGCTTGGGAGAGTAATAGCTGTTAAGGTTATCAACACCAATGACACTGTGACCATTTTTCAATAGTCTTAGTGCCGTATGCATGCCGATGAACCCAGCAACTCCTGTGACGAGAATAATCATAAACTCATTTTAGCATGGCCACTTTATCCTTGAGGCCTCTCACTGTAACAAGAGATTAAGGCCGCTACTGGTGGCGCTATAATGAAGCACATTATCATTAACATTATTTAATCTAGCCTCATTGGCTCTATCGCCCTACAATGCTCTCATGACAAAACTTTTACTCATTAAAACCTCTTCGCTAGGGGATGTTATTCATGCACTCCCCGCTTTAACGGACGTAACTCACTTTGATCCATCCCTTAAAGTGGATTGGCTAGTGGAAGAGGCATTTAGTGAAATCCCCCTGCTTCATGGCCACATTAATCAGGTTAAAACCATTGCACTACGTCGCTGGAAACACCACTGGCTTAAAAAAGATACCTGGTGCGAGGTATTTCAGCGGATTCGTCAAATCAAACAAGCATCCTACGATGTTTCAGTGGACTGCCAAGGTTTAATAAAAAGCGCACTTCTCTCAAGACTACTGCCTGGTGAGCGCCATGGTTATGAAAAAGGGAGCATTAGAGAGCCCTTGGCTGCTCTGTGTTACCAACATACTCATCAAGTCTCTTGGCAACTTCACGCGGTGGAACGTAATCGCCAACTGTTGGGTCAAGTGTTTGGCTATACACCAACCGCCACAGTGGATTATGGGATCAGCGCCCCCAGTTTACCCGCCTCCATGGCACCCTCTACAGCGTGGGTCGTTTTTCTTCACGGAACAAGCCGAGCCAGTAAAGAGTGGCCTGTTGATGCCTGGATTCAACTGGGTCGCCATATGGCTTTAATGGGCTTAACGGTTTTGCTGCCCTCGGGTAATCAAAAAGAGGAAGCGCGCGCCAAGCACATAGCGCAACAGGTTGATCGTGCAGTGGCGCTGCCACGCCTATCCTTAACCCATCTTGCAAGCTTACTCCAAGAGGCACAATGGGTTGTAGGAGTGGATACGGGTCTCACTCACTTGGCTGTTGCCTTAAAACAAAAAGTGATTGCGCTTTATACCGACACGGACCCACGCGCAACAGGCGTCTATGGCAGTGATCGCGCTACCAACCTGGGTGGAATTGGTATGATGCCTGATGTGGAATCTGTATTAAAATTGTGTTTATGACTCGCTATCGTTTTTTAATTCTACTGTTACTGCCCTTTGCTTTTTTACGCTTACTGTGGAAAAGTCGTTTAGATTCTCGTTACCGGCAACACTGGCTGGAGCGCCTGGGGTTTACTCCCTTTAAGGGGAAGGATCCAGTAATTTGGCTGCATGCCGTCTCCGTTGGCGAAACCCGCGCTGCCGTGACTCTCATACAGCAATTAAAAGATCATTATAAAGATCATCAAATTGTTCTGACTCATATGACACCCACTGGAAGGAGCACAGAGGAAGCGACCCTCAATCAACTGGCCTTTCGCTGCTACCTTCCCTATGACACACAGGGCGCTGTACAGCGCTTTTTAAAACGGGTTAGGCCTCAGATGGGGATTTTATTAGAAACGGAGATTTGGCCTGAATTAATTGATCAATGTCATCAGCAATCAATCCCGCTTCTCTTGGTCAACGCCCGCCTCTCTCAACGCTCTTACCAACGCTATCAACGCTATCAACCCTTAACCAAACATGTGTTAAACCAGTTAACGGTCATTGCCACTCAAGCGGTGCAGGATGCCGAGCGTTTTAAACTATTGGGCGCTAAGGAGGTGGTGGTGGTGGGCAACATCAAATTTGATGCGGCCAAAAAAACACAGGAAAGTGCTCAAGACAATCTGCGTCAATTGTGGTCCACCCATCGCCAAGTATGGCTTGCAGCGAGCACTAGGCCCGGCGAAGAGGAGATCATCATAAAACTCTTTCAGCGCTTGAACATTGAGCACCAACTATTACTGCTTGTCCCCCGTCACCCACAGCGCTTTAATGAAGTGGCTGCGTTACTCACCAAAAAACAGATTCCCTTTGTGCGTCGTAGCGAACGCCAAAATATACCCGATGAAATCAGTGTTCTTTTGGGCGATAGCATGGGTGAGATGGGTAACTATTATCAAGCGGCTGATCTTGCCGTAATGGGTGGCAGTATATTGCCCTTCGGCGGACAAAACCTCATCGAGGCCACCGCCATGGGGTGTCCCGTTATTGTCGGGCCCCATACTTATAATTTTCAGGAAGCAGTCCGCTTCGCCCTTGATGCGGGCGCTGCCATGCGCTTTAATCAAATTGATGAGCTTCTCACTCTCATCCCTCAGCTATTAAGTGACAGTCAGAAAAGAGCCTCCATGGGGGAAGCTGGTAAACACTTTACCCTCACCCATCAAGGGGCAACTGAAGCCATCATGACACTCATTAAACGCTATATGCCTGACCACAGACCATGAACAAAGCCTTTACCAAAGATACCGACCAGGATGAGGACGAGGAGATAAATCCATCCATACCGCCCATCAAAGGCCCCAATTACATCACGCCAGAAGGCTTTGAGCGGCTTAAAAACGAAATGGAATGGCTGATTCGTGAGGAGCGTCCTAAGGTCGTTGAAACCGTTGCTTGGGCCGCCTCAAACGGCGATCGATCGGAAAACGGCGACTATATCTACGGTAAACGTCGATTAAGAGAAATCGATCGACGCCTGCGCTTTTTAACTAAGCGCCTTGAAATTGCCCAGGTGGTAGATCCTTTACAACAAAAAGGAAACGATCAAATCTTCTTTGGTGCTTATGTTCTCATTAGTGATAATGAGGGCAAAGAGCAACGCTTCCAAATTGTCGGCATTGATGAAACCAATCCTTCAGAGGGGAAGATCAGTTGGATTTCGCCCATTGCCAAGGCTCTTTTAAAGGCCAGGGAGGGCGATCATGTTACCTTCATGAGCCCTGCCGGCAAGCGTGAAATTGATATTCTTGAGGTCAGTTACGAAAAAACAGATTAAAACTCGAAGCGTGAAGCTTTGCCTATATGATGAAGTGCCGGAATCACCGTCTCAAATAAAACCTCGCTGTGGTAGTCTTTTTCACTCAAGCGTTTGTAGCGCGTCACGAACATGGTGGGAGCAAAGCCTACCACTGCAATTAATACGCCTCCCACAGCAAGACTATCTAGAAAAACTTGAGGCAATTGAGGAACTGACCCACTTAATAAAATCGCGTCCCAGCTTAGCGCTTCGCCGTAACCTTGAGCGCCATCACCAATCACCACTGAGACATTGTGGTGGCCATGGCGGGTTAACCTGGCTTGTGCTTGCTGCGCTAAATCATGGTGAATCTCGAGGGTGGTGACTGAGTGGGCTAAACGACTCATCAGCGCCGCCATGTAACCACTGCCTGTGCCAATTTCTAATACTTTATGGTTTTCTTTTAAAGCCAAAGACTGAAGTAATCTGGCCTCTAACTTAGGTGAGAGCATTGATTCTCCATGCGCCAAGGGAATTTCTGTATCCATAAAGGCCATGCTTTGATACTGACTTGGTACAAAATCCTCTCTTTTCACTTCATACAGCAAATCAAGAACAGTGAAATCCAACACGTCCCAAGGACGAATTTGCTGCTCAACCATATTAAAACGGGCTTGTTCGATATTCACAAAAGACTCCAAGGCAACTTAAAACTTTATTCTACCAAAAACGTCCGAGATAAAAAGAAACTCTCGAGTTGAGCGACGAAATTCGCTTTTCGAGGTACACTCATAGTCTAACTGATTTGTTATTATTTGCTGGAGTTATTGTCCATGAATGCAAAACCCCCATTTTTATCTCAGCACGCCAGTGTTGATGAGAATGCCATTCAACCCCTGCCCCGTTCAAGAAAAATCTATATCACGGGATCGCGACCTGATATTCGTGTGCCAATGCGAGAAATTTCACAAAACCCTACCCCCACTCAAAAAGGGGATGAGGGTAATCCTCCCATTACGGTGTATGACACCTCCGGTCCCTATACGGACCCTCAGGTCAAAATTGATATTCGTCAGGGTTTGCCCGCGCTTAGAGAAAAATGGATTGAAGAGCGAGAGGATACAGAACTTTTAACCGGCCCCACCTCAAGCTATGGCCATCAGCGCTTGGTTGATCCCAAATTCTCCAGTTTTCGTTTTAAATTAACCCGTCAACCTCGTCGCGCCTTAAAGGGCCGCAATGTTACGCAAATGCATTATGCCCGACAAGGCATCATCACGCCGGAAATGGAATACATTGCCATTCGTGAAAATTCACGTCGTGAGGAAATGTTGGAGGCCTTTAAGGCGCAAGGCAAGGACATTCATCGCCTGTTGTCTCAGCAGCATCCAGGGCATTCCTTTGATGCGGCTATTCCACCGATCATTACCCCTGAATTTGTACGCTCAGAGGTAGCTCTTGGACGAGCAATTATTCCAGCCAACATTAACCATCCTGAAATTGAGCCGATGATTATTGGCCGTAACTTCTTGGTAAAAATCAATGCCAATATTGGTAATTCGGCGTTAGGGTCAAGTATTCAAGAGGAAGTGGAAAAAATGACCTGGGCCATTCGCTGGGGTGGTGATACGGTCATGGATTTATCTACGGGTAAAAACATTCACGAAACTCGCGAGTGGATCATTCGTAATTCACCCGTGCCGATTGGTACGGTACCCATTTACCAAGCCTTAGAAAAAGTGGATGGCAAAGCGGAGGAGCTGACTTGGGAGATGTTTAAAGACACTCTCATTGAGCAAGCTGAACAGGGGGTGGATTACTTCACCATTCACGCGGGAGTGCGTTTAGCCTATATTCCTCTCACCGCACAACGCATGACAGGCATTGTCTCGCGCGGCGGTTCGATTTTAGCCAAGTGGTGTTTGGCTCACCACAAAGAGAACTTCCTTTACACCCACTTTGAAGAGATTTGCGAGATCATGAAAGCCTATGATGTGAGCTTCTCCTTAGGGGATGGTCTGCGTCCAGGTTCAATCTATGATGCCAATGATCGCGCCCAAATTGCTGAGTTAGAGACCTTAGGAGAACTGACCAGCATTGCCTGGCGACATGATGTACAAACCATGATCGAGGGGCCAGGACACGTGCCCATGCACAAAATTAAAGAGAACATGGACTGGCAGCTTAAACTCTGCCATGAGGCTCCTTTCTATACCTTAGGCCCCCTCACAACCGACATTGCACCAGGTTATGATCACATTACCTCAGCCATTGGTGCCGCCATGATCGGCTGGTTTGGAACAGCTATGCTCTGTTATGTGACACCGAAAGAGCATTTAGGTCTACCGGATAAAAACGATGTGAAAGATGGAATTATGGCCTACAAAATTGCTGCGCACGCGGCAGATCTAGCTAAGGGTCATCCCGGCGCACAAATCAGGGATAACGCTCTCTCTAAAGCGCGCTTTGAATTCCGCTGGGACGATCAATTTAACTTAGGACTTGACCCAGATAAGGCGAGAGAGTTTCATGATGAAACCCTACCTCAAGAGGGGGCAAAGTTAGCCCATTTCTGCTCCATGTGTGGACCTCATTTCTGCTCCATGAAAATCACCCAAGATGTACGTGATTACGCTGAGTCAGTTGGTGTTAGCGAAGAGCAAGCACTTACTCAAGGGATGGCAGAGAAGGCGCAAGAGTTCAGCCAAACGGGTCATGATTTGTACAAGAAAGTGTAGGGAATAACCATGAGTGGCGTATTACTGGCCAAGGCGGCTATTTTAGGTGTGGTTGAAGGATTAACTGAGTTCTTGCCCGTGTCCTCCACGGGACATTTGATACTGGCAGGAAGCCTTCTTCACTTTAATGATGAAAAAGGTAAAGTCTTTGAAATCGTTATTCAGTTCGCCGCCATTTTGGCGGTGTGCTGGGAATACCGCCGTAAAATCACTCAGGTACTTTGTGACTTACCCACCAAGCCAAGTGCTCAGCGCTTTGTTATAAACTTGTTACTGGCCTTTTTACCGGCAGCTGTCCTGGGTTTACTCTTCGCCAAAAAAATCAAAGCCAGCCTGTTTGCTCCCTTGCCTGTGGCCTTGGCTTTTATCATCGGAGCTTTTTTTATTCTGTGGATTGAATCACGACAAAATAAAACCGTGATTCACAGCGTGGAGGAAATGACTTGGCAAACGGCGCTTAAAATAGGGCTTTGCCAATCCTTGGCTTTAATACCTGGCACTTCAAGATCAGGGGCCACGATCATGGGGGCTTTGTTTTTTGGCTTATCGCGCCAAGCGGCCACCGAGTTCTCTTTTTTTCTTGCTATTCCAACGCTCTTTGCAGCCACTCTCTATGAGGTTGTGAAATACCGACATCTCTTTCACCGTGAAGACATTGCTTTATTTTTTGTGGGAAGTGTATTTTCGTTTATTTTTGCTTTTATAACGGTGCGGGCATTACTGCGATTTGTGAGCCAGCACCGTTTTACGTCTTTTGCCTTTTACCGCATTGTATTTGGCATTTTAATTCTGATAACTGCCTACCAAGGTTGGGTAGATTGGAGTAACGGCTAGATTTCAATCATCTCAAAATCTTCTTTTCTGGCTCCGCATTCTGGGCACACCCAATTCACCGGCACATCTTCCCAACGCGTTCCAGGGGCTAAGCCTTCCTCTGGATCACCTTGCTCTTCATCATAAATATACCCGCAAATAAGACACAAATAGGTTTTAAAAGGTGCTGCTGTATTCATACTTTTCCTAAAGAATTGAGTTAAAATGGTTCGACTATAGTGAGTTAATAGAGTTTAACTCTTTACCCACAAAAACAAACATCATAAAACCGGACGCCTTTAAGAGCAACTGTATCATGACCACTCCACCACCAGCCGTTTTAGTCTTTGCCGCCACCGACCCCAGCGGGGGTGCCGGTTTACAGGCTGACATCATGACTCTCTCCTCCATGGGATGTCATCCTTTGTCTGTGGTGACCGCTGTCACCATTCAAGACACCACAGGGGTAGAGGATGTTTTTCCGCTCGATGCTGAGTGGGTGGCTGATCAAGCCCGTTGTATTCTGGAAGATGTTCCGGTCGCCGTGTTTAAATTGGGGGTTTTAGGCAGTATTGAGAGCATTGCCGCCATCGCCGAGATTGTGTCTGACTACCCAGAAATACCCTTAGTGCTTGATCCAGTTTTAGCAAGTGGTCGAGGCGATGAACTGGCCTCTGAGGACATGATTGCTGCCATGAAGGATTTAATTATCCCGCAATCCACCATCATTACTCCTAACACCTTAGAAATCCTTAGACTCACAGCAGATGACAGCCAAGAAGAGGATAATCAAGATTTGGCTCTAGCGGCTGAAGAAATTTTAGCCACGGGGTGTGAGTATGTTCTGATTACAGGCACTCACCACCACACCACCCAAGTGATTAATACGCTCTATGGCCGAGAGGGCGTCATCCGCGCTGATGGCTGGGAGCGCTTATCTGGAAGCTACCATGGCTCTGGCTGCACGTTAAGTTCAGCCATTGCCGCAGGATTAGCACAAGGCCTTGATATTGCAGAAGCCGTAGCTGAAGCGCAGGAATACACATGGCAAACCCTGAAAGATGCATTTCGCTTAGGGATGGGGCAACCCATACCTGATCGCTTATTCTGGGCAAGAGAGGATCGACAAGCGGGTGACACACATTAAACGCGACACGCCAAGCGGTCTTTACGCCATAACCCCTGAATCCTTCTCCTTTACCGAGCTTATGCTGTGGGCTGAAGCCTTAACACGCCATAGTGTTAAGTGGTTTCAATATCGCAGAAAACAATTGTCTAACGCCATGAAACAACAAGAAGCGCGTGCACTGCAGTCATACCTCTCTGAGAGAGGTGCCCACCTTATTGTTAACGATGATGTGGAGCTGGCACTGGAAATAAATGCTTATGGAGTTCACTTGGGTACGCAAGATTTATCCTTAAACGAGCTTAACACTCGCTATTCCACCCACACATTGATGGTGGGTGCCTCCTGTTATCAAGATCTTGATCTTGCAATGAAAGCCCAAGAACTGGGGGCTGATTATGTGGCCTTTGGCAGTGTTTTTCCATCCAGCACCAAAGCTCATGCCGCCATAGCCCCTCTTCATTTATTTGATCAAGACAGGACACTCAGATCAATCACCAAAGTAGCCATTGGTGGCATCACTGTGAACAATGCTAAAGCTGTCATCCATGCAGGAGCTGACGCCATTGCTGTGGTTGGTGCCTTAGCGAATTTAGAAACTCTTAATGAAACAGTACAACAATTCCAACAACTTATTATTGAATCAAGGATGCACCATGAACACCACCAATGAAGAATTATTTAATCGTGCCCAACAGGTTATTCCTGGTGGCGTTAATTCTCCTGTTCGAGCCTTTCGCAGTGTAGGGGGAACACCCCGTTTCTTTCAAAAAGGAAAAGGTCCTCGCTTTTGGGATGCTGCAGGCCAAGAATACATTGATTATGTATGTTCATGGGGACCCCTATTACACGGCCATGCCAACCCTGAGATTGTTAACGCAGTGTGCGCCATTGCCAAAGATGGGATGAGTTTTGGTGCACCAACGGAGCTTGAAATCACACTGGCAGAGGAAATTATTGCCCTTATGCCCTCCCTTGAGATGCTCCGTCTCACAAGCTCAGGCACTGAAGCCACCATGAGTGCTATTCGTCTTGCCCGGGGCTTTACGGGACGCACTAACATTGTAAAGTTTGATGGATGCTATCACGGCCATGGTGATGCGCTCCTCGTTAAGGCAGGCTCAGGAGCCTTGACCTTGGGCCAACCCGACTCAAAAGGTATTCCCGCTGATCTGGCATCTCACACACTGGTTTTACCCTACAACGATGTGGAGGCATTAAAAGCCTGTTTTCAGCGCTATGGCGAAGAGATTGCAGCGATCATCGTGGAGCCCATTGCCGGCAACATGAATATGGTTCTTCCCCATCACGCCTTCTTACAGGCCTGCCGCGAAGTTACTCAACAGTATGGTGCTGTTTTAATCTTTGATGAGGTGATGACGGGCTTCAGAGTGGCACTGGGTGGCGCGCAGTCTATCTATGGCATTAAGCCTGATTTAACTACACTAGGGAAAGTCATCGGTGGTGGCATGCCCTTAGCCGCCTTTGGTGGACGACGAGATATCATGGAGCATTTGGCTCCACTGGGACCCGTTTATCAAGCAGGCACCCTATCGGGTAACCCGGTTGCTGTGACCGCAGGGTTAGCGAATTTACGCTTAGCGAGAGAGCCTGGCTTATATGAACGCTTGGGCGACATAACCCGGGCGGTGATGGACGGCATAACGGAAATTGGTGGGCGCTATGGCTTTAACCTCTCCTCCTGCTCGGTGGGAGGCATGTTTGGTTTACATTTTCAAGCGCAGTGCCCGAGCAATCTTGCAGAGGTCATGCGTGCTGATAATGAGCTTTTCAAACGTTTTTTCCATGGCATGCTCACCGAAGGGATTTATTTTGCCCCATCAGCCTTTGAAGCTGGCTTTGTTTCCACTGTGCATGGCACACAGGAGCTTGATGAAACGCTAGAAGCCGCGGAAAAAGTATTTTGTCAGCTGGCAAGCTAAAGGATAATCCAAGTGAATTTTCACCAAGCTAAGTTTTTTATTACTGTCAATGAGTGGAAGGGCTTGCCCCCTGACAATATTGTGGAAGTGGCTTTTGCCGGACGCTCAAACGCCGGTAAATCCAGTGCCATTAATTGCTTAACACAGCAAAGAAAGTTAGCCTTTACCAGTAAAACTCCTGGTAGAACGCAGCATATTAACTACTTTTCCCTGGGAGATGACTGCTTTTTAGTGGATTTACCAGGATATGGTTACGCTGAAGTGCCCCTCTCTGTGAAACTGCATTGGCAGAAGCTTCTGTCACAGTACCTCACCTACCGTGACTCTCTTCGGGCACTGGTAGTATTAATGGATATTCGCCATCCCCTAACCCCCCTTGATCGCCAATTGCTAGAATGGTTTGAACCCACAGGCAAACCTCTGTTAATCCTGTTGACTAAGGCCGACAAACTGGGTCGTGGTGGGCAGACCAAGGTATTGCAGGAAGTTAAAGCAGAATTAAAGAACCTCAAGCTACCTTATAGTGTTATTCCTTTTTCAAGCCATAACCGCCAGGGCTTTGATGAGGTCACCGAATTACTTCACTCTTTCTTTAAAAAAGAGAACAGTATCAATGAGTTAGCGGAAGAAGAATAAAAAAAACCCCCTACAATTGGGAAGGGTAGGGGGTGAAGGCCTTTTAAATAAGGCACCTGCATAGGGAGAGAGCAGGCGTTGGTAATTAACAGTAATTAGCCAACCTAGTGGTAGAGTAGGAGTTAAAGAATAAAGTTCCGTCATTTTTAACGATTAGAGGGATGTAAGCATGGATGTATTAGGACAATTTCCAACTAGGCGCCCAAGACGCAACCGTTTTGATTCATTTACGCGCCGTCTTGTCCAGGAAAATACGTTAACAAACAACGACTTAATCTATCCTGTCTTTGTCATTGAGGGAAACAACAGCGAAGAAGCCGTACCCTCTATGCCAGGGATACACAGACAAAGTATTGATAAATTGTGTCACACAGCAGAACGCTGTTTAACCTTAGGGATCCCTGCCTTAGCCTTGTTTCCAGTGATTGATAGCAGTAAAAAAACACTCAACGCCGAGGAGGCTTGGAATCCCGAAGGGTTGCTGCCGCGAACCGTGCGCGCCCTAAAGGAGCGTTTCCCTGAGCTTGGCTTAATTACTGATGTGGCCTTAGACCCTTACACGAGCCACGGGCAAGACGGCATTATTGACGAGCATGGTTATGTACTTAACGAAGCCACCTTGGCTGCCTTAAGGCAACAGGCGCTGATTGAGGCTCAAGCGGGCGCTGATGTGGTGGCTCCCTCTGACATGATGGATGGGCGAGTGGGCGTCATTCGTCAAGAACTCGATCAGCATGGACTCATTAATACCCGAATCATGGCCTATTCGGCCAAATATGCCTCAAGTTTTTATGGTCCTTTTCGCGATGCGGTGGGCTCAGCCACACAATTGGGCAAAGGCAGTAAAGAGACTTATCAGATGGATCCAGCCAACAGCAATGAAGCACTGTGGGAAGTGGGGCTGGATCTTCAGGAAGGGGCCGATATGGTCATGGTGAAACCCGGTATGCCTTACTTAGATATTGTTTACCGCGTCAAAGAGAGCTTTAAGGCGCCCACTTTTGTCTACCAGGTCAGCGGTGAATATGCCATGCTTCAAGGGGCCATTCAATCAGGATGGCTTGATAAAAAGTGTATCTTAGAGTCCCTTTTGGCTTTTAAACGTGCCGGGGCTGATGGCGTATTAACCTATTTTGCCATTCAAGCTGCTGAAATGCTGAAGTCCTCTTGATGGATTAATTCCTCTAACTGGCTGATACGTGCTCTCTCTAGAGCACGTTTATCAGCACTCTTAGGGGAAATACGCTCCGCGTTTTCAGGTAATAACTGAAGATTAATCATGACCCCCTCTTGCGTAAAGCTATAGAGCGCGGCAGAGAAAGTTCGATCTCCCAGCTTAACTAACTTAGTTTGGCCATCAAACTGAATTCTTTGATTTAACAGCAACATTTCAAACTCTTTTTGTTGATCTGAAAATAGTTGAATATTAATATCGGAGTGAGGTCCTGGATTCCCATTTAATACTGAACCCACTAAATAAGGATTAAAGGCCTGCAGGTTATTCATCACCCTCAAAGCAAGGGTGCGCAGCGCCTTACGCCTTAATGGCAGTTCATCTTGTTGATAGAGACTCTGCCAACTTCTTAAGGCCTCTTCAATCTCCCGGTTGTCCGGTAAATGTTGCGGATTGGTAATACCAGCTTGACGCGCTGCTTTGCGTTTGGCTTGGGCAAAGTCGAGGGAGCCATCTTGCGCCAAGATGCGTGCGGTTAAATAGGCCAAATGCTCCCGTTGGTGGCGTTTACCTTGAGCCATTGTCTACCTTGTATCTGTATACACGTAATCCATCACTGATCCTGATCTATCAGGTTTACCGGTAGCGGGGTTAATGGACACATAGGCAACACCTGGTGGCATACTCTCTTGACTCTCGGGAGTATGACTTAAGGCAACTTTCATGTAATCAATCCAAATGGGTAGCGCCGCATGCGCTCCCGTCTCACCAGAGCCTAGCGTCACCGGTTTATCAAAGCCAACCCAAGCAACTGCGACCAATGAGGGCTGAAAACCCGTAAACCATGCATCCACCAAATCGTTGGTTGTCCCTGTTTTTCCTGCTAAATCGTTACGGCCCAACTCTTGAGCTTTCACACCCGTCCCCTGACGAATGACTTCTTTGAGCATACTGCGCATCACAAAAGCATTACGCTCATCGATCACCTGTTCAGCGCCCTCACCCGCCACTTGAGGAATGGTTTGACTGATGATCTTTCCTTGAGCATCGACAATATGATCAATATAAAAGGGTTTAACTCTAAAGCCGCCATTAGCAAACACAGCATAGGCCGTGGCCATCTGAACTGGGGTTGCCAAACCAGAACCCAACGCCATACTCAAATAAGGAGGATGCTTATCTGGTTCAAAACCAAAACGCGTGATGTACTGATGGGCATAGGAAGGCGTGATGGCTTGTAATAATCGAATAGCTACCATGTTTTTAGATTTAGCCAGAGCCAAACGTAGTGGCATCGGACCAAGATACTCATTCTCATAATTATGCGGCTGCCAAGGTTGTCCGCCGTTAATATTAGGATCGTTAATCGTGAGCGGTAAATCATCCATGAGCGTAGAAGGCATATACCCTTTCTCTAAGGCCGCTGAATAAATAAAGGGTTTAAAACTAGAGCCAGGTTGGCGATAGGCTTGAATGGCATGATTGTATTTATTGTTATCAAAATCAAAACCGCCCACTAAGGCGCGAATTGCTCCTGTGTGGCTATCAATGGATACCAACGCCGACTCCACCTTAGGGTACTGTGACAGCGTCCACACCCCATTGTCTTCCTGCTCAACTCGAATTACTGATCCGCGTTGTATACGTAAGCTATGTTTGGCATTAGCCTCTAAACCAGCCTTGGCAAAAGTTAACTGATCGCCGCGCAGCACCATCATACCGAGCGACTTAACATACGCCCTAACCTCTTGCGTCGAAGCATCAACAACAACAGCAGGATAAAGTCCGTTACTGATGTCGTAGTCGGAGATGGCGTCCTCAAGATCAGCGTCGGTAATAGCGTGATCTGGAAGTTCCACGCTGTCCTCAGGACCACGGTAACCATGTCGATGATCATAGGCCAGCACTCCGCGACGAACGGCATCAAAGGCGGCATTTTGATTGGCCTTGTACAGGGTCGTAATGACCTTATAACCTAAGCCATAGACTCTCTCCCCATAGGCTTTGACCATGTACTGACGAACCAATTCCGCCACGTAATCTGCTTTAACGGAATACACTGAACGGCTATCGGCCACATGACCTGGGTGCTCCATGGCGTAGTTGTACTCAGCCACGTTAATATAATTGAGTTCACGCATACGACGTAAAACATATTGCTGCCTTAAGGCAGCGCGCTTTGGGTTAATCATTGGATTGTATCTGGATGGTGCCTTAGGCAGGCCCGCTAACATAGCCATTTCCGAGACGGACAATTGATCAAGAGACTTACCATAGTACACATAGGCGGCAGCACCAAAACCATAGGCGCGCTGACCTAAATAAATCTGATTGATGTACAGCTCTAAAATTTGGTCTTTCGATAAGTTACTCTCAATTTTGTAGGCCAACAAAATCTCAGACACTTTACGGGTAATTGTTCGCTCATTACTTAAAAAGAAATTACGCGCAACCTGCATAGTAATGGTACTTGCTCCTTCTTTTGCGCTACCTGAAAAAATATCCGCAAAGAGTGCTCTTAAAACACCTTGATAATCCACTGCACCATGCTGATAAAAGCGGTCATCCTCGGCCGCCAAAATTGCTTGACGCATACGTAAGGGAACAGAACGCAATTTAAGCACCACGCGCTTTTCCTCTCCAAATTCACCAATTAACTGATTATCAGCGGTAAATACCCGAAGCGGCACCTTGGGACGATAGTCAGTCATTGCTTCAAGGGAGGGAAGACTGGGATAAATGAGCGCCATAGCAAGAACCACTAATCCGGCACCTGTTAGGCCTAGCGCCATTAAAACACCTAATGGCATGAGCAATCTTTTTAATAACATAAGTTGCATTCTCGTAATCGGTTACTCGCCATTATATGCGGTGCGCGGGTACAATAACAGCATGAATACTTTTCCAAATATTTTTTTGATCGGTTTGATGGGGGCAGGAAAAACCACCGTTGGCAAACAATTGGCCAAAAAACTTCACTTAGACTTTATTGATGCGGACCAGGAATTAGAGGCCCGCACAGGGGTATCCATTGCCACCATTTTCGAGTTGGAGGGTGAATCGGGTTTTCGGCAACGGGAGGCTGAACTCATTAAAGAGTTAGTTGAAAAACCAGGTATTGTCTTAGCCACTGGTGGTGGCGCGATACTTAACGCTAACACCCGTCAACTACTCCAGCAAAAAGGCGTGGCCCTCTATTTAAGAGCGCGCGTTGAAGATTTATGGAAAAGAACCAAAAAAGACCGACAAAGACCCTTATTACAAAACACGGATCCACTGAAAAAATTACAACAGCTGTTTATTGAACGTAACCCCTTTTACGAAGAAACAGCGCATTTGGTTATTGATACTGCACATCACAGCGTCGATAAGTTAGTGGCTCATATTGAAAAAAATATTAACGATTATTTAACTACCCATGAAAACACTCAGCGTTGATTTATTTGGTCGGGCTTACCCGATCCATATTGGCAGTGGCTTAATGCAGGATTTTTCTTTGATTAAACCTCACCTCCAGGGTCAACAGGTGATGATTGTCAGTAATGACAAAGTAGCGCCTTTATATTTGTCTTCGCTTAAGAAGACGCTCATGAATGGTCAACTTGATGTTCATGAATGTATCTTGCCTGACGGTGAAGTTCACAAGAATTTTTTCTCTTACCAGCGGATTGTGGATGCCTTGGTGGAAGCACGCTTTGAACGACGCTCAACAGTGATTGCTTTAGGGGGCGGGGTGATTGGTGATTTAACGGGGTTTGCAGCAGCCACTTTCTTGCGTGGCGTATCATTCATTCAAATTCCAACCACACTCCTCTCTCAAGTTGACTCCTCGGTGGGAGGCAAAACCGGCATCAATCATGATTTAGGAAAAAACTTAATTGGCGCCTTTCATCAACCACGCTTGGTGTTGGCTGATACGGATACACTCACCACCCTACCAGATAGGGAGTACCGCGCAGGTTTGGCTGAAGTGATCAAATATGGTTTTATTCGCGATGTTACCTTTATGAGTTGGTTAGAGGAGCATACTTTACAACTTAACCAACGCGATCCTGCTATATTAACTGAGGCGATTTATCGCTCCTGCCAAAACAAGGCTCAGGTTGTGGCGGAAGATGAATATGAAACCACAGGGATCAGGGCGTTACTGAACTTTGGCCATACCTTTGGTCATGCTATTGAAACTGGTATGGGCTATGGTACGTGGCTCCATGGTGAAGCAGTGGCGGCTGGCATGTTGATAGCAAGCGCCCTATCACAACGGCTAGGTTTAATCAGTTCATCTGATTTACAGCGCGTGATTAATCTATCTCAGGCTTTGCAGTTACCTCATCTTGCTCCTGACCTTGGCGTGGATCGCTATTTGAGCCTAATGAGCAGTGATAAAAAAGTTGAGGCAGGTAAGATCCGTTACGTGGTGCTTAAGTCCTTAGGTCAAGCGATGCTTTGTCAGGATATTCCGGAGGACATTATCCGCCAGTTACTGAGTCGCGGTTCAAGCCCCTTCATCGGCTCAGCCACCCAACTTCCCGTGTAAATTGGGTAGGGGTTTTAGCCTTACCTTGTCAGCGTTTTGGGCTGAAAAAAGGTTGCTCTCAATGCAAGATGGCTGTATCATCCTATGCCCGGTATGAAATCTTAGCTAAATGCTAAGCTACTCAACCTTTGCCCCTGCAACTTAGGTGAAAAAGAGCTGTCTGGGTTAAGTTAGCCTTATTTTTGGCCGTTTATAACAATTAGTACATTATTGATTGGTAGAGGTTATTCGAGTGAACCATCCTTATATTCCGTCTGAACAAGGTCTTTATGATCCCGTTAACGAACACGATGCTTGCGGTGTGGGCTTTGTGGCTCACATTAAGGGACAGAAGAGTCACAGTATTGTTCAACAGGGCTTACAAATTCTTGAGCATCTTACTCACCGTGGTGCAACAGGCGCAGATCCTCTTGCCGGCGATGGCGCAGGGATTTTAATTCAACTCCCCGATGCGTTTTTACGTAAGGTCACCTCTACTCTTAATATGACTTTACCGGCCATTAACCACTATGCCGTGGGCATGGTCTTTTTACCTCAAGATGAGCAAAAGCGTTTGCAGTGTGAAGAGATTCTTGCCAACTCCTTGACCGAAGCAGGACAAAAAGTGTTGGGCTGGCGCGTTGTGCCAACCAACAATCAAGGCTTGGGGGAAAGCGTTAAGGTAGTAGAACCCGTCATTAAACAAATTTTTGTGGCTCAAGGTGATAACTGCCCTGACCAAAATGCCTTTGAACGTAAGCTATTTGTAGCCAGAAAACGCAGTGAACATAAAGTCATTGCCTTAGGCATTGACCGTAAAGAATTTTACGTGCCCTCCTTATCCTCAAAAACCATTATCTATAAAGGCATGTTGTTAGCCGATCAAGTGGGCACTTACTATCTTGATTTAAAAGACCCAGAAATGGTTTCTGCTTTAGCTTTGGTTCATCAACGGTTTTCTACCAACACCTTTCCTACATGGGATTTAGCGCATCCCTTTAGAATGATTGCCCATAACGGTGAGATTAACACCCTTCGCGGCAACGTTAACTGGATGGCGGCCCGTCGTGCGGCCATGGAATCTGTTTTGTTGGGAGAGGATTTAAAAAGTATCTGGCCATTAATTGATGAGGGCCAATCTGACTCAGCCAGTTTTGATAACGCTTTAGAATTATTGGTGGCTGGCGGCTATCCCTTAATCCAAGCCATGACTCTTCTCATTCCTGAGGCTTGGGCAGGTAACCCCTTAATGGATGAAGAGCGCCGTGCTTACTATGAATACCATGCGGCCTTAATGGAGCCATGGGATGGTCCTGCAGCGGTAGCTTTCACCGACGGGCGTCAAATCGGTGCCACCTTGGACCGTAATGGACTTCGTCCTGCGCGCTACTTACAAACCAGTGATGATTTGGTATTGATGGCTTCTGAAATGGGTGTACTGCCTATTCCACAGGAAAAAATCATTAAAAAATGGCGCTTACAGCCCGGCAAAATGCTACTGATCGATATGGAACAGGGGCGTATTGTTAGTGATGCTGAACTAAAAAAACAATTGGCAAGTGCTGAACCCTACCGTGAATGGCTCCTTAAAACCCAAACACGTTTAGAGGAACTCCCAGTATCTAAAGCAACAATCGCTGAAGAATCCTCAACGCTATTGGATCGTCAGCAGGCCTTTGGGGTGACCCAGGAAGAGCTTAAGTTTCTGATGGTCCCCATGGCCACTACCGGTCAAGAGGCAGTGGGCTCCATGGGTGATGACACCCCATTGGCTGTTCTCTCTAACCGTCCGAAATCCTTATATCAGTATTTCCGTCAGCTCTTTGCCCAGGTGACTAACCCTCCTATCGATCCTATTCGTGAAGAGTTGGTCATGTCGCTCGTCTCCTTTATTGGCCCACGTCCTAATCTACTTGGGTTACACAGCAAAGAGCCGCAAGCCAGACTTGAAGTGTCACAGCCGATTCTGTCAATCGATGACATGAACAAGTTAAGACAGATTGATCAATACACCAGCAACCAATTCAAAGCCCAAGTGTTATCCATTAATTTCCCCATCGCTGAGGGCAAACAGGGCATAGAAAAAGCTGTGGAAGCGCTATGCGCGAAAGCTGAGCAGGCTGTTAAAGAAGGCATTAACGTACTGATTCTCTCTGACCGTGGCGTAGATCAACATCATGTGGCCATTCCTGGTCTCTTAGCCACTTCAGCGGTACATCATCACTTGATTAAACAAGGTTTAAGAACCAATACCGGTCTTGTGGTAGAAACAGGTTCAGCCCGTGAAGTGCATCACTTTGCTTTACTCGCAGGTTATGGCGCAGAAGCGGTGCATCCTTACCTGGCCTTTGAGACCATTGATCACTTAGGTGATTTGTTGCCGCAGGACTTATCCCTTAAAGAGGCCCATAAACGTTACATTAAAGCCATCTCCAAGGGCTTATTAAAAGTCATGTCCAAGATGGGTATTTCCACCTATCAGTCCTATATGGGTGCACAAATCTTTGAAGCGGTAGGGCTCAACAGTCAGTTCGTCCAGCGCTACTTCACGGGGACCGCCACCAAAATTGAAGGGATTGGTTTACCTGAAGTGGCTGAGGAAGTATTTAGATTGCATCACCTTGCCTACTCAAGCTCACCACTTTACGCCGGAGCGCTTGATACCGGCGGTGAATACGCCTACCGTATCCGCGGTGAAGCCCACATGTGGACGCCTGAGAGCATTTCTAAACTCCAGCTTGCCACTAAAACTGGCAGCTACAACACCTATCGTGAATACGCTAAAGTCATTAATGATCAATCAGAAAAACTGATGACTTTGCGTGGACTCTTTGCCATTAAATCAGCCCCTCAGCCAGTTCCTTTGGCGGAGGTGGAAAGTGCGCAGTCCATTGTTAAGCGCTTTGCCACAGGGGCCATGTCCTTGGGATCTATTTCCCATGAGGCGCACAGTACACTCGCTATCGCCATGAACCGTATTGGTGGTAAATCCAATACTGGGGAGGGCGGCGAAGACCCTATGCGCTTTAAACCCATGGCCAATGGCGACTCCATGCGCTCAGCCATCAAACAGGTGGCCTCAGGACGCTTTGGAGTGACTGCGGAATACTTAGTCAATGCCGACGATATACAAATTAAAATGGCCCAAGGGGCAAAACCAGGTGAAGGAGGACAATTGCCTGGTCACAAAGTCAGCCAATACATCGGTAAACTTCGTCATTCAGTACCAGGCGTTGGGTTAATCTCCCCTCCCCCACACCATGACATTTACTCCATTGAAGATCTGGCTCAGCTAATTCATGACTTGAAGAACGTTAATCCTCAAGCCCGTGTCAGCGTTAAATTGGTCTCTGAAGTGGGTGTTGGTACCGTGGCAGCTGGGGTCTCTAAAGCTCATGCTGATCATGTGACGATTTCAGGTCACGATGGTGGAACCGGAGCCTCTCCCTTGTCCTCCATTAAATACGCCGGATCGCCCTGGGAGTTAGGTCTTGCTGAAACTCAGCAAACCCTGGTGTTGAATAAACTACGGGGTCGCATTTGTGTGCAGGCGGACGGACAAATGAAAACCGGTCGTGATGTGGTGGTAGCAGCCCTCCTTGGCGCTGATGAATTTGGTTTTGCCACGGCGCCTTTAGTGGTTGAAGGCTGCATTATGATGAGAAAATGCCACCTTAACACTTGCCCTGTGGGCGTTGCCACCCAAGACCCTGAACTGATTAAGAAATTTACGGGGCAACCTGAACACGTCATTAACTACTTCTTCTTTGTGGCTGAGGAAGTCCGCGAATATATGGCGCAAATGGGATTTAGAACCTTCGATGAGATGGTTGGACGTGTTGACATGCTGGACATGAAAAAAGGCATTGAGCACTGGAAGGCCAAGGGACTTGATTTCTCGAGAATCTTCCATCAGCCTGCCATGCCTAAAGAAGTGGCCCGTTCATGGAAAGAAAGACAAGACCATGGACTTGAAGCGGCGTTAGATCATCAACTTATCGCCGGTGCCAAAGCAGCCTTAGAAAAAGCTGAGGCAGTCACCATTACTACTGAAGTGCGTAACCTCAACCGTACCGTGGGCGCCATGCTCTCCGGTGAGGTGGCTAAGCGTTATGGTCATCAAGGTTTGCCTGAGGACACCATTGTTGTTAAAGCAAAAGGCACTGCAGGGCAGAGTTTTGGGGCATTCCTCGCTAAGGGTATTAGCTTTGAGTTAGTGGGTGAAGCCAATGACTATGTGGGTAAAGGTCTTTGTGGTGGTCGCATTGTGATCTATCCTGACCCCATTTGCCCGATCAAGCCAGAGGAAAACATTATTGTAGGCAATACAGTACTCTATGGGGCCATCGCAGGGGAGTGCTACTTCCGCGGTGTCGCCGGTGAGCGTTTTGCAGTTAGAAACTCTGGAGCCACGGCCGTTGTGGAAGGCGTTGGCGATCACGGTTGCGAATACATGACAGGCGGCACCGTTGTGGTATTAGGTGAAGCTGGTCGCAATTTTGCGGCGGGCATGAGCGGGGGCGTGGCTTATGTGCTGGATGAAGCCGGTGATTTTGAAAAACGTTGTAACCTTGCTATGGTTGAGTTAGAGCCTATTCCTGCAGAGGACAATGCGCTGGATGAAAGCCGAGGTAACCTTGATAGTCACGGACGAGTAAAGGTCAATCACCTGGGTAAACCCGACGTGGAGTTACTCAGAAGCTTAATCGAAAAACATGCGCACTACACGAACAGTGAGCGAGCAAAAACCATTCTGGCCAATTGGAACGAGTATCTGCCGCGTTTTGTTAAAGTGATGCCGATGGAATACCGTCGCGCCTTAATTGAACTGGCACGTGAACAACATCTTGATAATAAGGTGACACAACATGGGTAAAATTACTGGATTTATGGAGATAGCACGTCAAGATCAAAGTGCTATCCCACCTGAACAACGCGTTAAAAGTTTTTCTGAATTCACTATTCCTTTGTCGCTAGAGTCAGTTAGCACTCAAGGGGCCCGCTGTATGGACTGCGGAATTCCCTTTTGTCAGACAGGATGCCCTGTTAACAACATCATTCCTGACTGGAACGACTTGGTTTATAAAGGTCAGTGGAAAAGCGCACTAGAGACGCTCCACTCAACCAATAATTTCCCTGAGTTCACTGGTCGCATTTGTCCAGCCCCCTGTGAAGCGGCCTGTGTCTTAAACATTAATAATGATGCGGTGACCATTAAGAATATTGAGCACACCATTATTGATCATGGTTGGGAACAAGGTTGGGTAACCCCCCAAGTTCCTGCGCAAAAAACCGGTAAAAAAGTGGCCGTCGTGGGTTCAGGCCCCTCAGGCCTTGCCGCTGCCCAGCAGCTCGCTCGTGTGGGTCATGATGTGACTGTATTTGAAAAAAATGATCGCATTGGTGGCTTACTGCGCTATGGTATTCCTGATTTTAAAATGGAAAAACATTTAATTGACCGTCGTGTGACGCAAATGCAAGCTGAGGGTGTTACCTTTAAAACCAATGTGCATGTTGGTGTCACTCTTGCCACCGACACACTGATGAAAGATTTTGATGCCGTGGTATTAACGGGCGGCTCTGAGCATCCCCGTGATCTTGAGGTACCAGGACGTGAACTCAATGGTGTTCACTTTGCTATGTCCTTCTTGCCGCAACAAAATAAACGTAACGCAGGTGACAGTGTTGAGAACAATATTTTGGCCACCGGTAAACATGTGGTGGTGATTGGTGGTGGCGACACGGGTTCAGACTGCGTGGGGACCTCGATTCGTCAAGGAGCACTCTCTGTCACTCAGTTTGAGTTAATGCCTCGTCCTCCTGAAAAAGAAAATAAACCCTTGGTATGGCCTAACTATCCCATGAAACTCAGAACCTCAAGTTCGCAAGAGGAAGGCTGTCAAAGGGATTGGAGTGTGGCCACCAAGGCCTTTTTAGGTAGTAACGGTAAAGTTGAGAAACTCCTCGCGGTGCGTCTTGATTGGCAAAAGAATGAACAAGGTCAGATGGTCATGAAAGAAATCCCTGGTTCAGAATTTGAAGTCAAAGCGGATTTGGTGTTGTTGGCCATGGGGTATGTTCACCCTGTGCATGAGGGCCTGTTGAAGAGTCTAGGCGTAGGCCTTGATGGTCGTGGCAACATTGCTGCCTCCACCGACAACTACAAAACCAACCTTGATAAAGTATTTGCTGCCGGGGACATGAGACGTGGTCAATCCTTAGTGGTCTGGGCCATTCGTGAGGGCCGTCAGGCGGCTAGAGCAGTGGATGAATATCTAATGGGTTCATCGGTACTGCCACGTTAAGGATACTATGCTACATAATGATACGTTTCTAAGAGCTTTACTTCGCCAAAGCACTGACTACACGCCCCTGTGGATTATGCGCCAAGCGGGGCGTTATTTACCTGAATACAATGCCACGCGCGCTCGTGCAGGTAGCTTTCTGGATTTGTGTAAAAATCCTGATTTGGCCACAGAGGTGACGTTGCAGCCCTTGGCGCGTTACCCCCTTGATGCGGCGATTTTATTTTCAGATATTCTCACCATTCCTGATGCCATGGGTCTTGGTCTTTATTTTGCTGAAGGCGAAGGGCCCAAATTAGAGCGTCCTCTCCGAGATGAGTGGGAGGTAAGAAACCTTTCAGTGCCTGATCCTGATACTCATTTAAGTTATGTGATGAATGCAGTGAGTCAAATCAAGCGTTCACTCTCTGGCAGTGTGCCTTTAATTGGTTTTTCTGGTAGTCCCTTTACCCTGGCCTGTTATATGGTTGAGGGCGGGGGTTCGGAGGACTTTAGACACATCAAAGGCATGCTCTATCGCCGCCCTGATTTGTTGCATCAGATTTTAGAGGTGACCACCGAGTCAGTTATTCTCTACCTCAATGCCCAGATTGCCGCGGGAGCCCAAGCTGTCATGGTCTTTGATACCTGGGGTGGGACACTATCGACCCCTGCTTATCAGGCTTTCTCCTTAGCTTATTTGCGCCGCATCGCTGAAGGGTTAACCAAACAGGCCGATGGCCGAAGAGTCCCTAATATCGTTTTCACCAAAGGTGGCGGTCTATGGCTTGAGAGTATTGCTGAGATAGGCTTTGATGCTGTGGGGTTAGATTGGACGATTGAACTGAGTGATGCCAAAGCTCGGGTAGGTGAAAAAGTCGCACTGCAGGGCAATATGGACCCTTCAGTTCTCTTTGGCTCACCTGAAGCCATTGAAAACGAAGTGGAACGTATCCTCACCTCCTACGGCCCTCATCCTGGCCATGTGTTTAATTTAGGTCATGGTATCTCACGCTTTACCAATCCTGAACATGTGGGCATCTTGGTGGATGCGGTACATAACGTGAGTAGACGCATACATAAAAAGAGCTAAAAAAGAAGGCATAGACGTCTATTTATGCACAATAACAAGGCGTAAAAAAATAATGCGTTATAAATCAGGCGCCTAAATGAACTTTTTTGTAAGTACTTGTTTTTTATAAATAAAATTTTATTACGAAAGTACTTGACGAATCATAAAAGTGAAAGAATCTGTTACATTACAAGGCTTTTACTAAGTTATTCACAAACTTATCCACAGGTAAGGCGAGCGGCCATTAAGTCATGACTTTCATTGAAGTTGCTCTTGATCTGCCACTTAATACACTCTTTGATTATCAGTGTGATGAGGCCACCTTGGAAGACATTGGCTTACGGGTTGTGGTCCCCTTTGGCCGTGATGAAAAAGTCGGCATTGTGGTGGCAGTGAAAGAGAACACTCAAGTTCCTCCTCAAAAAATTAAACAAGCCATTCAACTGTGGCGCGATGTTCCCCCTATCACTGACGAAGTTCTTCAGTTATTGCGCTTTACCAGCCAATACTACCATTACCCCTTAGGGCCCGTGATCATGCATGCGCTGCCGCCCGCTCTTAAAAAAACTGCCGGCTGGCAGCCTCCTAAAAAGCGCAGTAAAGCAATTGCAGTTAAGCCCTTAAGCGCACCGCCTTTAAACCCAGCACAACGCTCTGCTGTGGAGAGTATTGATCAAAAACATAATGAATTTAAGGCTTGGCTATTACAGGGCATTACCGGTAGCGGTAAAACTGAGGTGTATTTAGAGCTTGTAGAAAGAACCTTACAGCGCGGTAAAAAAGTGTTAATCATGGTGCCTGAAATCAATCTGACCCCCCTTGTGGAGCAGCGTTTTCAGGCGCGTTTTCCTCAGGCTTCCATGGTCAGTTTACACAGTGCATTAGGGGATAAGGAGCGTGCCCAGCGCTGGATAGAAATTGCTGAGGGTAAGGTCGATATTGTTTTAGGAACGCGCCTGTCTATTTTTGCTCCCTTAGAGCAACTGGGTCTTATTGTCGTCGATGAGGAACACGACAGTTCTTACAAACAAGCTGAAGGGATGCGCTATAACGCCAGAGACTTGGCTTTAGTGCGTGGACAAAATAAAAAAATTCCCGTTGTGTTAGGCTCAGCCTCACCCTCACTAGAGAGTTGGTGGAACGCTAAACAACAACGCTATCAACATATTCACCTCTTGGAGCGTGCTCATCCTGGTGCAACGCTGCCTGCCATACACTTAATAAAAGCCTCGCAAGAGGAATCAAAGCCAGTCAGTGATAGGCTGATTCATGCTATTGGTGAGCGATTAGATAAAGCTCAGCAATCCATGGTCTTTATCAACCGTCGCGGCTTTGCGCCGGTGTTGATCTGTAACCAATGTCAGTGGCTTGCCACCTGTGAGCACTGCCAAACTCGCCTTGTGGTTCATCGTCGACAACGCCAGCTGCGTTGTCATCACTGCGATTATCAGCGTCCCTTAGATCAATACTGCCGGCATTGCAAGAGTCATGACCTCACTACCCTCGGTGAGGGAACACAAAAAATTGAAGAATTTTTACAACAGCGCTTTCCAGATGCCCGTATTCTTCGAATTGACAGTGATAGCTTAAAAAGCCGTGAATGGGCCACACAGATTCAAGAAATTAGTCAGGGACAGGTGGACATTCTGGTGGGAACACAGATTTTAATTAAGGGCCATGATTTTCCCAAACTAACCATGGTTGCCGCTGTTAACGTTGATAGTGCCCTATACAGTAGCGACTTTAGAGCAAGTGAGCGCTTATTTACACAATTACTTCAAGCCTCCGGGCGAGCCGGTCGTGGCGCTGATCAAGGAGAAGTATTTATTGAAACCGCCTTTCCGCAGCATCCTCTTTTTCAGGCGCTCATTGAACACGACTATCAACGTTTTGCTGAAAATGAAATCAATGAACGCCGTCTCATTGGTTTTCCACCCTTTTGTTACCAGGCAATTTTAAGGGCAAGTTCCACCCAACTTTCCACGCTGCAAAGTTTTATGCATTCTGCTAAACACTCCCTCAAGGCGCTTCATGCAGAGCACTTAACCCTTTTTGATGTGATTGCCCCCACCCTCGCTAAGGTGGGCCATAAACACCGTTTACAGCTTCTCATCCAGTCCTCCTCAAGATCTCACTTGCAGCAGGCACTAAGTCTTTGGAGCACAGAGTTGTATCCCCTCTCACCCTCTGGGGTAAACTGGGTGATCGATGTGGACCCAATCGATTGTTGAGCGTTAACTTTACCCTTTATAATGCACTATTCACTCACTGTTATTTAAGTTATGAACACTCCATCGCTACCACTGTTAACGCAACTCAATTCTTTGTTTCACCAAGCCATGCACACTGTGGCGCCAAGCGAGAGGATTGTGAGCACCCTTGAGCGCCCTAAACAAAGTAGTCATGGTGATTACGCCTATAACGGCGCTTTGCAACTGGCAAAATCCCTCAAATTACCGCCACGAGAGGTGGCCAATAAAATTATTGCTGCCCTGCCAGAAAACCATTTAATTGAACGCTGTGACATCGCAGGTCCTGGTTTTATTAATGTTTTTGTTAAATCAAGCGCCAAACAACAGGTTATTCAAGAGGTGCTAAAGCACAAGGACGCTTGGGGTAACACAACGCTAGGCCATGATAGAAAACTGTTAATTGAGTTTGTTTCAAGTAACCCCACGGGGCCACTTCATGTGGGTCATGGACGGGGTGCCTCCTTTGGCGACTCGCTTGCCAATATTTTGCAAAAGGCCGGCTTTAAGGTCAGTAAAGAATACTACGTCAACGATGCTGGTCGCCAAATGGATATTTTAACGCTGTCCACTTGGCTGCGTTATCTCGCTCTCTTTGGCTCTAAAATTGCCTTGCCCAGTAACGGCTATCAGGGTGAGTATGTGATGGATATGGCCAAACTCATTAAAGATAAGTGGAAAGACACCCTCTATCATGCTGATGAGTTTGTGCTACTTCATCTTGATGCGCCAGAGGAGGACGGCCCTGAGGAGGCAGTCGAAAAATACATGGATGCCCTGATTGCCAGAGCCAAATTCTTACTAAAAGAGCATTATGAATCACTTCATCAACAGGTTTTAGCGCTACAACTTAAAGACTGTCAGGAGGATTTACAGGCCTTTGGGGTAAGCTTTGATGAGTGGTTTTCTGAGGCTTCGCTATTTCACTCTGGCGCGGTTAAAAAGGTGGTTGAGGAGCTTGATCAAAAGGGCTACCTCTATCGTCAAGATGGCGCCCTGTGGTTTAAATCCACCGCTTTTGGTGATGAAAAGGATCGCGTCGTACAACGCGAGAATGGCATTTATACCTACTTTGCCTCTGATATTGCTTACCACGCCAATAAATTTGAACGGGGCTTTGATGTTATCGTTGATGTGTGGGGTGCTGACCATCATGGTTATATTCCACGCGTCAAGGCAGCCTTAAGCGCCTTGGGCTACAACACTGAACGCTTAACGGTACCACTTGTCCAGTTTGTTAGTCTTTTTCGTGGCGGCGAGAAGGTACAAATGTCCACCCGTAAGGCGCAGTTTGTGACCTTAAGAGAGCTGCGCGAGGAAGTGGGTAATGATGCCGCAAGACTCTTTTATATCCTGCGTAAATCAGACCAGCATCTTGATTTTGACCTTGATTTGGCTAAATCCCGCAGTAATGATAATCCAGTCTATTACATTCAATACGCCCACGCCAGAATCCATAGCGTGCTCAGTAAATGGGCAGGAGACACAGATAGCTTAGTAAAAAGCGATCTTAGTCTACTTAACCTTGATCATGAATTTAACTTGATGCAATTAATTGAGGATTATCCTGATATCATCGGTGCAGCAGCTAAGGATTACGCGCCGCATACCTTGGCTTTTTATCTTAAGGCACTGGCCTCAGAGCTTCATAGCTACTATAACTCGCAACAGTTTTTAGTGGAGGATGAGTCCCTTTGTCGCGCTCGCTTGGCACTGATTTTAGCGATCTCAATGGTGCTCAAAGATGGTTTAAAATTATTAGGCGTTAGTGCTCCCTTAACCATGTAGGATTGACTCACCCATGAACCGACCTGAAATGAGATCACGCACCCCACGAGAACATCAGAGCCACTCCGGTGGCGCAATGACCCTCTTTAAGGGTATTTTAATTGGCCTCGTCTTTGGCGTGGTGCTCTCTGCCATCACCGCGATCTACATTACCCATATGCCCAACCCCTTTGTTAAAAAAGTGGACTCAGTGGACACCAGCTCAGACAAACCCATTAATGACATGCCTGATGTCTCTAAACACGGGATTATCAATCCCACCACCGTTGAGGGCAGTAATGGCAACGTGGGCGCGCTGTTAACACCCATCACACCACAACCCGTTGTACCCAATACGCCTAACACTGCCCCTCCTAGTAGTGCGACAGAGGGAAACCAAGCGGTAGTGCCGCCAGGTGGCGTCAGTACTGAGAGTAGCCTTACCTCTCCCAATCAGTTGGTCTCTAAACCTCCAGTAAGCAATACAGCCGATCAAGAAAACGCTAAAAAAGCCAGTGACTCTCACTATTATGTGCAAACAGGGGCTTTTAAAGAGGCCCGTGAAGCGGAGGACCAACGGGCTAATCTTGCCTTAATAGGAATTGATGCCAGCGTACTGCCTCCAGGCACTAGCGCAGAAAAACTCTACCGTGTTCGTATTGGCCCTCTTGCCAATATGGATGAGGTGAAGACTTTGCTAAGTACTCTAAAAAGTAATGGGTTAACTCGCTCTTCTGTGATCAAACAATAAGTTAATATTATCGAGGTAATGATCTTGAAAAAACTACTCTCTTCACTGTTAATCGGCCTTTGCGTCCTCTCCTTAACTCCAGTGGTTAAGGCCGCCAACCTTGTCAACGGAAAAGATTATGTGGTGATAGACCCCGCCATTCCTACGGACAACACACAACTTGTTGAAGTGGACGAAGTGTTTTCCTATGCCTGCCCCCATTGCGCCCATTTCGCGCCAACCATTGAAGCTTGGGCGAAGAAATTACCTAAAAATGTTATTTTTAAAAGAGTTCCGGTCAGCTTTGGCCGCAGTCAATGGGCGGTGACCGCCAAAACCTACTACTCCATTAACAGCCTGCATTTGGTGGGTCAATTGCACGAGCGAATTTTTAAAGCCATTCATGAAGAGAATATTAATTTATTCTCTGAGGACGAGCTCTTTGATTGGATCCAAAAACAGGGTGTAGACCGACAACAATTTATCAACGCTTATCGCTCCTTTAGCGTACAAGCCGAACTTCAGCGTGGCGACCAGTTAGCCATGAGTGCTGGAGTGGACGCTGTACCCACACTCATCATTAACGGAAAATACCGCACCTCTCCCAGTATGGTAGGCGGCTATGCTCAGATGATTCCGGTACTTAATGCTCTTGTACAAATGAGTTTAAAAAACCAACACCACTTTTAAATTGTTAGCGGCCTAAGTCTTAGGAAACAAGCCTTAAAAATAAAACTTCATGGGTTGAAATTATCTATTCAACTCTAGTGGCACAACACTGGCCGAATAATCATGCTCTGGATCATGAGATTAAATGGTGAGAAATTGCTGTTTTTATTTTTAATCAATATGGGAAGTCGCTCAGTGATACCACTCTTGAGCGTCGTGCTAATTTTTTAAAATCGTGCGCCACTTTTTTACGTCCACTTACTTCTTACCGTAAGCGGCGTCATGATCAGGTTCAACTAACAGCACTCGCCTATAGTTTCCATCCCGATAGGCAACCGTGGCCCCCCATAAACCATGACTTAAAGAACACCCAAAAGCTCGAAATCCGGCCTATAGATTAAAACTTTGCACCAAAAAGCCATCGCAAAGTGGTTTTGACCACCAGATAAGCCAATAGATATATAGGTAAATGAAGACACAAGACTGCTAATCTTGTTTGGGTTTTGGTCGACGCCAACGGCTGAGAGAAACCTGTTTAGAACGTGAAAGGGTCAGTTGGTCAGGTGGCGTAGAAGTGACTATGGTTGAGCCCGCTCCGATAGTAGAACCCGCTCCAATAGTGACAGGTGCGACTAACTGCGTGTCTGAGCCAATAAATACATCATCTTCTATAATAGTTTGATGTTTATTCACTCCATCATAGTTACAGGTAATGGTGCCCGCTCCCACATTCACCCGCTGTCCCACTTGCGTGTCGCCCAGATAAGTTAAATGATTGGCTTTCGATCCTTTACCAATGGTGGTTTTTTTGGTTTCTACGAAATTCCCGATATGGACGTTTTCAGCGGTCACGCTACCTGGTCGTATACGGGCATAGGGGCCAATGCGGTTGTTTGGCCCAATTCTTGCCCCCTCGAGATGAGAAAATGCCAAAATCTCCGTATTTCTCTCCACCACAGTGTCTTTAATCACTGTATAGGGGCCCACTTTTACCCCCTCTTCTAAGACCACTTGACCTTCAAAGATGCATCCCACATCAATCAGTACATCGCGCCCACAGGTGAGCTGCCCGCGCACATCAAAGCGGTGGGGGTCGCTAATTGATACGCCCTCATCTTGATAACGCTGAGCGAGATGCGTTTGAAAGGCCCTTTCAAGTTTGGCGAGTTGCGCTTGACTGTTTACTCCCATCGCTTCCCAAGGATAGCGTGGCTGACACGTATTGATTGTTATCCCTTGCTGGTGGGCAAGTTGTACCACATCCGTCAAATAATATTCACCTTGCACATTATTGGTGGTGAGCGCTTGTAACCATTGGTCGAGCGGTTGGCGTGGTAGGGCCATGATGCCTGTATTGATTTCTTTAATACTGAGCTCTGAGACTGATGCATCCTTGTGCTCCCGTATACCCATCACCTGCCCGTTTTGATCTCTTAAAATTCTGCCGTAACCCTGAGGGTCCATAACTTCTTCTGTTAATAGAGCAAGATGTTGGCCATCACAAAGATCCACAAGACGTTGCAAAGTACTGGTTTCTAAGAGCGGCACATCGCCATAAACAACGAGTACCGTTTGACACTCCTTTGGGATCTGTTGCAAGGCCAGCGTTAAAGCGTGTCCCGTACCAAGTTGCGGTTGTTGGATCAGCGTATCTACCGGTTGATCCTGTAAATGCTGAGTGAGTCGCTCCGCTTGATGGCCAATGACGACCAAACGGTGCGCTGCGTGAAGCTCGAAGGATCGGTCTAACACATGATTGATAAGAGGCTTACCCGCAAGAGAGTGCAATACCTTGGGTAAGGAGCTGCGCATACGAGTGCCTTGACCCGCTGCCAGCAAAACAATACTAAGTGTGGAGGAAGAATGGGGTGGGTTGGATTTTGTGAGACTCACCCACCACCTCTATTAACGAATACTTTTGCGTAATTTTTGAATGGCGGCGAGCTGTGCCACGGCGGTGGCAAGCTCAGCTGAGGCCTTAGCGTAATCCAATGTGGCGGACTGCTCTGCCAAGACTTCCTCTGCCAGTTTTTTAGCTTCCAAGGCCTTAGCTTCATCAAGATCATGACCGCGAATCGCCGTATCAGCCAACACAGTCACCACATCAGGCTGAACCTCTAAAATACCGCCGGAAACAAAAACCAACTCCTCTTCCTCGCGACCTGGCACACGAACTCTCACTGAGCCGGGTCTAATGCGAGTGATGAGAGGGGTATGTTTAGGATAAATACCAAGCTCCCCCATCTCTCCAGGAAGTACTACAAACTCAGCTTCTCCCGAGAAAATTAACTCCTCGGCACTGACCACATCCACGTGGATTAATTGGGTCATGCTGTTACTCCCTTATTGCATGGTTTTGGCTTTTTCAACGGCTTCTTCAATGGTTCCTACCATATAAAACGCTTGTTCTGGCAGGGCATCGTAGTCACCGTTAACAATTCCCTTAAAGCCTTTAATGGTCTCGGACAGAGAAACATATTTGCCAGGAGACCCTGTAAACACTTCAGCCACGTTAAAGGGCTGGGACAAGAAACGTTGAATCTTACGGGCACGGGCCACCACCAGTTTGTCTTCAGGAGACAATTCATCCATACCAAGAATAGCAATAATATCGCGTAATTCTTTGTAGCGCTGGAGCGTTGCTTGAACCGCACGTGCTGTATTGTAATGCTCTTCACCTACCACCAAAGGATCTAACTGACGTGAGGTGGAATCTAAAGGATCCACCGCAGGATAAATACCTAAGGAGGCGATATCACGAGACAACACAACGGTTGAGTCTAAGTGTAAGAAGGTAGTAGCAGGTGATGGATCGGTTAAGTCATCAGCTGGCACATAAACCGCTTGTACAGAGGTAATAGAACCCACTTTGGTGGAAGTAATACGCTCTTGTAAACGGCCCATTTCTTCAGCCAAGGTAGGCTGGTACCCCACCGCGGAAGGCATACGGCCTAAGAGAGCGGATACTTCCGTACCGGCCAAGGTATAACGGTAAATATTGTCCACGAAGAACAACACATCGCGTCCTTCATCACGGAAATACTCAGCCATGGTTAAACCTGTTAATGCCACACGTAAACGGTTACCAGGTGGTTCGTTCATCTGACCGTAAACCAGGGCTACCTTGTCTAACACGTTTGAATCTTTCATTTCATGATAGAAGTCATTGCCCTCACGGGTACGCTCACCCACACCGGCAAACACAGAATAACCACCGTGTTCTTTAGCGATGTTATTGATTAATTCCATCATGTTAACGGTTTTACCCACACCCGCACCGCCAAATAGACCTACCTTACCACCCTTGGCGAAAGGACAGATCAAGTCAATCACTTTAATCCCCGTCTCTAGCAACTCTTGGCTTGGAGAAAGATCTTCATAGGCAGGGGCTTTGCGGTGAATGGAAGCTGTTTTTTCTGTTGCAACAGGACCTGCCTCATCAATGGGGCGACCCAATACATCCATAATACGACCCAGTGTTTGAGGACCGACGGGCACTGAAATAGGAGCTCCCGTGTTCTTCACAATCATGCCTCTTCTTAATCCGTCAGAGGAGCCTAGAGCAATGGTACGTACAATGCCATCACCTAATTGTTGTTGAACTTCTAAGGTCAGCTCACTGCCATCCATAATTAAAGCATCATAAATAGCAGGCATTTGATCATGTGCAAATTCTACGTCAATCACTGCACCGATACATTGGACGATTTTTCCTTGGTTCATGTGTATGTCCTAATCGTTAAATATTAATCAGAATGTTAAACCGCTGCGGCACCACCCACAATCTCAGATAACTCTTTGGTAATGGCGGCCTGTCTTGATTTGTTGTAAATCAATTGTAGTTCGCCAATCACGTTACCTGCATTGTCAGATGCTGCCTTCATGGCGACCATGCGCGCACTTTGTTCAGAAGCAATATTTTCAGTTACTGCTTGATAAACCAGCGCTTCCACATAACGCACCATTAATTCATCAATCACCGCCTTAGGATCGGGTTCGTAAATATAATCCCATGCGCTGTTGGTTGGTTGTTGCTCTTCAGAGGTAAGCTCAGCCTTTGCCAAAGGCAACAGAGGCTCTAAAGTTGGCTCTTGTTTCATGGTGTTAATAAAACGGTTATAGGCAATATAAACTGCATCTATCTCACCGCTTGCATAACGGTCTAACATGACTTTTACTGGGCCAATTAATTTTTCTAAATGGGGGGTGTCACCCAACTGAGTAACCTGGGCAATCACTTTACCGCCCATTCTTTGCATAAAACCTAAACCCTTATTACCTATGGTAACGAGTTCAACTTTAGCACCCCGGCTTTCCCACTCTTTCATGGCGTGGGTTAACTGTCTTAATACGTTTGTATTTAATCCGCCACACAGGCCTTTGTCTGAGGTAACTAAAATAAATCCCACAGACTTAATTTGCTCTCTGTGTACCAAGTACGGATGCTGATACTCAGGATGCGCAGTGGATAAATGCGCTGCCACCTGGCGAATTTTTTCGCCATAAGGACGCGTGGCTCTCATCCGATCTTGAGCCTTACGCATTTTACTGGCAGCCACCATTTCCATGGCTTTTGTGATCTTACGCGTATTTTGTACGCTTTTGATCTTTATCCTAATTTCTTTAGAACCTGCCATTTCAACTCCAATCGAGTAACTTATTCAATCCTAGCTACTTACCGTCAACGTGATGATCTAGTAAACGCCGTTCTTTTTAAAGTCCAGGATAGCGGCCTCGAGTTCTTTCTCTGCCTCTTTATCCATGTCTTTACTGCTTTCAATTTTATTCATTAAAGCAGCGTACTTGTCTTTTAAGTAGGCTTTTAAGCCAGCTTCAAAAGCTAACGCACGTTTTACTTCGATATCATCGTAGTGACCGCTATTGACTGCATAGAGCGTCACTGCCATTTCAGAAACAGACAAGGTAGCGTATTGCACCTGTTTCATCAGCTCAGTCACCATACGACCACGCTCAAGTTGTTTACGGGTTGTATCATCTAAGTCTGATGCAAACTGAGCAAAGGCTGCGAGTTCACGATACTGTGCTAAAGCCAAACGAATACCACCACCTAGTTTTTTAATAACTTTAGTTTGTGCAGCACCACCCACCCGTGACACAGAAATACCCGCATTAATAGCTGGACGAATACCTGCGTTAAACAAGTCAGTTTCCAAGAAGATCTGACCGTCAGTAATAGAAATCACGTTGGTTGGCACGAAGGCGGTAACGTCACCTGCTTGCGTTTCAATAATAGGTAAAGCAGTTAGTGAACCGGTCTTACCTTTAACTTCACCGTTGGTAAACTTCTCAACGTACTCTTCGCTAACCCTTGCTGCTCTTTCAAGTAAACGAGAATGGAGGTAAAAAACATCACCAGGATAAGCTTCACGGCCTGGTGGACGACGCAGTAACAAGGAAATTTGACGGTAAGCCCACGCTTGTTTGGTCAAGTCATCATAAATAATAAGAGCGTCTTGACCACGATCACGGAAATATTCCCCCATAGCACAACCTGCATAGGGAGCAATAAATTGCATGGCCGCTGAATCTGATGCAGTGGCGGCCACCACAATGGTGTAGTCCATGGCGCCATGCTCTTCAAGTTTTCTGACCACGTTAACAATGGATGAGGCTTTTTGACCAATAGCGACATAGATACAAATCATGTCTTGGCCTTTTTGGTTGATAATGGTGTCAATCGCCACAGCAGTTTTACCCGTTTGGCGGTCACCAATAATCAACTCACGCTGACCACGACCAATGGGAACCATTGAGTCAATGGACTTTAATCCTGTTTGTACAGGTTGAGTTACAGACTTTCTCCAAATCACCCCTGGAGCAATCTTCTCCACAGGCGAAGTATTTTTGGCATTAATTGGTCCCTTGCCATCAATAGGCTTACCTAAGGCATCGACCACGCGGCCAATTAACTCAGGTCCTACAGGCACTTCTAAAATTCTTCCAGTACAGGTAACTTGATCGCCTTCACTGATGTGCTCGTACTCACCTAAAATTACCGCGCCCACAGAATCGCGCTCAAGGTTTAATGCTAAGCCAAAAGTGTTTTTGGGAAACTCAAGCATTTCACCCTGCATCACATCCGTTAATCCGTGAATTCTAACGATACCGTCAGTCACAGATACCACTGTTCCTTGCGTTCTTGCTTCGGCTGATACTGGCAAATCTTTTATTTTTGCTTTAATCAGTTCACTAATTTCAGATGGGTTTAACTGCATTCTATTCTCCTAACCTATGAGGTATTAGCTCATCGACTTAATGTTTTAAAGCGGCGGTCATTTGTTCAATTTTGGCTTTTACCGATCCATCAATGACCACGTCACCGATAATAATTCTGACACCACCAATGAGTTCAGGCTTAACAACAACATCTGCACGAACCTGACGACCAAATTTCTTTTCTAAATCTTTTAGTAGAGCGCCTTTTTCGCTATCGCTAACTGGAAATGCACTCTCTACAACCGCATCCAATATACCCTCTTGCTCATGACGCAAATGCTCAAACTGAGTAAATATGGCAGGAGCAACGAGTAAGCGATGATTATCAACCAATACATTGACGAGATGGCTAATGTCAGCATCGCTTTGCGATAATAAAGACGCCACTAGCTGCTTCACAGCGGAGCGATCCAAACGTGGATCCCCTGCAGCGGTTGCAAAGGCATCATCTTTCACAATGGCAGAGAGTCTTGCTAAAGCCTCTGACCATTTGTCGTACTGCCCCTGTTCTCGCGCAATTTCAAAGATTGCTTGAGCATAAGGTCTTGCGATAGTCGACAACTCAGCCATATCTTATCCTTATAACTCAGCTCTAATGGACGTCAATAATTCAGCGTGGGCCGAAGGATTGATTTCACGTCTTAGAATTTTTTCAGCACCCGCCATGGCAAGGTCAGCGACTTGCGCACGCAAAACCTCTTTAGCCTTGTTGATTTCTTGTGCAACCTCAGCTTTTGCTTGAGCTAACACACGATCAGCTTCGAGCCTGGCTTCGTTTTTAGCTTCTTCAATAATTTCATTACGTCTTTTTTCAGACATCGAAATAATTTCAGCCGCTTTTGCCTTTGCTTCTTTCAGCGCCTCTTGTGACTTAGTTTCAGCGTTTGCTAAATCCGACTTGGCACGTTCTGCAGCGGCAAGACCGTCAGCTATTTTTTTAGCGCGCTCTTCCAACGCCACAGTAATGGGTGGCCAAATAAACTTCATTGTTACCCAGATCAAAATAGCAAAAGTAATTGCCTGACCTAGCAGTGTGGCATTAATGTTCATGCCTTTAACTCCGTTTATCTATTAACGAATTAACCCTTGAGCATTGGTACAAATGGATTAGCGAAGAGTAAGAACAAGCCAATACCCACACCAATCATGGTTACCGCATCAAGCAAACCAGCAACGATAAACATTTTAACTTGCAAGGTAGGAATCATTTCTGGTTGGCGTGCAGCACCTTCGAGGAATCGACCACCTAAAATACCGAAACCAATAGCGGTTCCTAACGCGCCACAACCAATTAAAATGGCCACGGCAATAGCGGTGCTACCCAGTAATGAAGCGAGATGTTCCATAATTTCTCCTTAAAAGACGAACTAATTAAAAAAATTAACCCTTACCTGACTAGTGGCTTTCGTTGGCCATACTCAAATAAATGATCGTTAAAATCATAAAAATAAATGCTTGCAGCGTGATAATTAATATGTGAAAAATTGCCCAAGGCGCCCCCAAAAGCCACTGCAAGTAGGGGGGCAAAAGCGCAATAAGAATAAACACCATTTCACCTGCGTACATATTGCCAAACAACCGCAAAGCCAGTGAGATCGGTTTAGCCAAATCCTCAATTAGTCTAAATATTAAGTTAAAGGGGGCCATTTTGGCGCCAAAGGGAGCAGTTAACGCTTCCTTCAAAAAGCCACCCACCCCTTTAGCTTTAAAGGTGTAGGCATAAATAAGAATAAACACGGTGAGAGACATAGCGAAGGTTAAGTTAGGGTCTGCTGTGGGTACAGCGCGCCAGTGACCAACGCCAGCCATACCCAGTACATGAGGAACCAAATCAACTGGCAGCAAATCGACTGCGTTTAAGATAAATACCCAAACAAAAATGGTTAAGGCTAAGGGAGCCACCATACCTGGGTCGCCATGAAAAACATCTTTTACCTGACCTTGCACCATCTCGAAGATGATCTCAATGGCGGATTGCAATTTGCCAGGAACACCAGAGGTGGCTTTTCTGGCCACAAAGGCAAACAAACCTAGAATTAAAAAACCCAATAATGCTGAAGTAATGAGGGTATCAAGATTAAACGTCCAAAAACCCTGACCAACTTGTAGATTAGTTAAATGGTGATGAATATATTCACTACTTGTTAATCCTGCACTTTCGCTCATAATTTTCTATTCTTTTAAGCCTGTAATAACGCCAGCCAATATACAGCCAGCACCACTAAAAAAGTTGTAAAAAACCCCAGAAGTTCTAAATGGCTGTCATATTTAAAGACCAGCGCAAACAAACTCATGGTTACAAAAAACTTGATTCTCTCCCCCGCGTATTGTGCGGCTAGCCAGTCTTGCGGCTTATTTCCTCTTACCACAGCGCTTCTTAAGGCGTAGGCAATGCTCGGTAGAAACACTACTGAGCCGCCATAGAACGCTGACAGCGCGTTACTTTTTCCCTTTAATCCCAAAAATACTAATGAAATCAATAAGGTAAGTAAAACTTGCAGTAAGATTATCTGGATAATTTTTTTATGTATCACAAATAAAGTAGCAAATCGCAATGATTATAAACGTTTCAGAGTATTACGGTCAATGAAATACTTTAATGGCCTTGGGTTTTAAAGAAACTCAAGATACCATCGAGCTGTTCTAGGCTCTCATACTTAATCAACAACGAACCCGCCCCTTTTTTTGCGCCAGTTTTAAAGGTCACCACAGCGCCTAGCGTGTCTGATAACTCATTTTGTAAGCGCAGAACGTCAGGATCGCTTCGGTGTTTGGGTTTTGTATTGGCACCACTTAATTCTTTACGAACAGCATTTTCCATTTCCCTCACGGTCCAATGGTGCTCTGCAGCCTGCTGTGCCAGATGGCGTTGTTTCATGGGCGGTAAACTAAGTAAAGCTCTAGCATGGCCCATCTCAATTTGTTCAGTGTTGATGAGTCCTTGGACAAATTCGTCTAAATCCAATAGACGCAGTAAATTACTCACCGCACTTCTTGAGCGACCAATGGCTTGAGCCACCTGATCGTGGGTTAATTTAAATTCTTCAATCAAGCGAGTAAAGCCCTTGGCTTCCTCAATCGGGTTTAAATCCTCACGCTGAATATTCTCAATTAAGGCAACAGCCAGTGTTGCTTTGTCTGGAATATTCTTTATCACCACAGGAACCTCGTTGATTCCAGCTCGTTGTGCCGCACGCCAACGTCTTTCTCCAGCAATAATTTCGTACTGGCCAGGCTTCTCAAGAGGACGCACCAAAATAGGCTGCAAGACACCTTGCTCTTTTATTGATTGCGCTAAGGTATTTAATGCTTCTTCACTCATCGCTGTTCTAGGTTGATAACGCCCTGGCGTTAGGACACTAATGGGTAAGGTGGCAAGCTTATCTTGCGCCTCACTGATGCCAACATCGCCGCCTAACAATGCATCCAACCCTCGACCCAAACCCTTACCTTTAACCATTTATTCGCCTCTTATTGATGATTCACTGCGGTTAATCTGTTTAATATTTCTTCTGTTAGTGCCACATAAGCTTTGGCGCCTTTTGATGAGCGGTCATAATCAATGGCCGTTAAACCGTGACTGGGCGCCTCTGCCAGGCGAATATTTCTTGGAATGGGGGTGTTGTAGACCTTCTCACCAAAATGTTTTTGTAACTGATCAGACACCTGTTGGGCTAGCGCATTTCTTGGGTCGAGCAGGGTTCTTACAATACCCTCAATCTCTAGATTCGGGTTTAAATGTCCCCTTACACGACGAACGGTTTGCACGAGATCAGATAAGCCCTCAAGTGCATAATATTCACATTGCATGGGAATAATTACCTTGGTGGCAGCTGATAGACCATTGATCGTCAGTAAATTCAGGGTTGGTGGACAGTCAATTAACACCAAATCATAACGATCACGACAAAAACTCAACGCCTCTTTTAATCTAAACTCCCTTCTTTCTCCCTCTACCAACTCAACTTCAGCACCCGCGAGATTGCGGTTGGCGGGCAACACATCGTACCCTGCCGTTGACGCGCTAAAAATATCCCCTTTGGCTATCTCCGGATCGAGCAAAACATCATAGACACTGTGAGATAAATTAGACTTATCAAGACCGCTACCTGTTGTTGCATTCCCTTGCGGGTCTAAATCCACCAAAAGAACACGTTGGCCCAGTTTAACTAAAGCAGCTGAGACATTAACGGCGGTGGTGGTTTTACCAACCCCGCCCTTTTGATTAGTAATGGCTAAAACGTGCATCTTCAATCACCTATTTTTAATTATTAAGGCATGACGTTGAGCATTTAACCCCGGAACCATCAAGGAATGCACTGAAATAAGATAATTTTTTTGCAGTTTTTCCATTTCCTCAAAGGGCACCACCCCTTTCATGGCAACCCACAGGCCATTATCAGCCAACAAATGCTGCGTTCTACTTACAAAATCACTTAAATCTGAAAAAGCACGCGAGATAATACAAGGGTATTGTTGACCGTCCCACAGCTCGACCCTCTCATTGACCACCGTCAAATTATTTAAGGCTAACTCTAATTTTGCTTGCGTTAAAAACGCTGCTTTTTTTTGGTTTGCCTCAAGCGCTGTCACCTGCCAATTGGGATTCACCACCTGCAAAGGGATAGCAGGCAGCCCCGCCCCCGTACCCACATCTAACAGTGCTGTAACCTGGTGCTCTTTTAGCAGGGCATTAACCGACAAGGAGTCTAATAAATGCAATAAAATCATTTGGTTACGATCACGAATCGCGGTTAAGTTAATGGTACGATTCCATTTTTCTAGTAAATCCAAATAATGCGTTAATTGTCCCAGGGCCTGCGTTGGCCCATGGATATTTAACGCCAACAGCCCCTCTTCTAATGATTGAGTCATGTTATTTAGCCTACTGCTTGGGTGGCATCTTGATATTGTTTTAAATGCACCATTAATAAGGTGATAGCAGCCGGCGTGACACCACTAATGCGACTCGCCTGGCCCAATGTCTCAGGACGATGCAAAAGAAGCTTTTGCTCCACTTCACGGGATAACCCTTTGACGCGGCTGTAATCAAATTGAACGGGAATACTGACGCGCTCAAATTGCTTTAATCTTTCTACTTCAGTGAGTTGTCGCGCTATATACCCTTGATATTTAACCCCGATTTCCACTTGCTTGGTAATATCGCTGGATAATGGATTAAGGCTCTTCACTTCCTCTAACTGCTGTAGATTTTCATAGGTAACACCGGGTCTTTTCAATAAATCAAAGGCCGTGTAATCACGCTCTAACGCTTGGCCAAAGAGCGTTTCAGACAAACCCTCTTCAACGTTTTTAACGTGTACCCAGGTGTTTTGAAGGCGTTCAATTTCTTTATCTACCGCTTCTTTTTTATGATTGTAAAAACGCCATCTTTCATCATCAACCAAACCTAAACTGCGGCCTATTTCAGTTAAACGTAAATCCGCATTGTCCTCTCTTAGCTGCAAACGGTATTCGGCACGACTTGTAAACATGCGATAAGGTTCTGTGACACCTTGGGTGACTAAATCATCCACCAACACACCCAAGTAAGCCTCATCTCTTCCTGGCACCCATGCAGTTTGAGCGCGCGTAAATCGAGCAGCGTTAATGCCTGCCAACAAACCTTGCGCCGCCGCCTCCTCATAACCTGTTGTACCATTAATTTGGCCAGCAAAGAACAAGCCCTCAATATGCTTAGACTCAAGGGAATGTTTCAACGCTCGTGGATCGTAATAATCATATTCAATAGCGTAACCAGGACGAAGCAAGTGTGCTCCCTCAAGACCCGGTATCGAGCGAACCAAATTCCATTGAACATCAAAGGGCAAACTGGTTGAAATGCCATTGGGATAAACCTCATGGGTACTTAACCCCTCAGGTTCTAAAAAGATTTGATGTTGGTTTTTATCAGCAAAACGGTGGATTTTATCTTCAATAGAGGGGCAGTAACGAGGCCCAACACCTTCAATAACCCCTGTAAACAAAGGCGAGCGGTCCAACCCTGAACGAATAATATCGTGGGTTTTTTCTGTGGTATGAGTAATCCAACAAGGTATTTGCTGTGGATGATCGTCAACCTTCCCCATGAAGGAGAAGACAGGAGTAGGATTATCGCCATGCTGAGCAAGTAACTTTGAGTAATTAATGGTCTTACCATCAATTCTTGGCGGCGTACCAGTTTTTAAGCGCCCTACCGGCAACTTTAATTCACGCAAACGATGGGCCAAGGTCACCGCCGGCGGGTCTCCCGCACGCCCACCTTGGTTTTGCTGTAAACCAACATGCATTAACCCCGCCAAAAAAGTGCCTGCGGTTAACACCACAGAGCGGGCTGTAAAACGAATACCGATTTGCGTAACCACACCGCATACACGCTCACCCTCAACCAAAATATCATCAACACCCTGCTGAAATAAGAAAAGATTAGGCTGATTTTCTAATTGTCGGCGGATGGCTTTTCTGTATAAAACACGGTCCGCTTGCGCTCTGGTGGCCTGAACTGCGGGACCCTTGCGTGCGTTTAAAATTCTAAAATGGATTCCCGCCTCATCAGCGGCCTTCGCCATGGCGCCGCCCAAGGCGTCAATTTCTTTCACCAAATGCCCTTTCCCGATTCCACCAATGGAAGGGTTACAGGACATTTGCCCAAGCGTATCCAAATTATGCGTTAAAAGAAGCGTTTTTGCCCCAGACCTGGAAGAGGCCAAAGCAGCTTCCGTGCCCGCATGGCCGCCGCCGATCACAATGACATCAAACTGCTCTGGATAATTCATAAAAAGTTGAACTTAATCAGGTCTATAAAGGGCTTGTTATCATACTGCAAAGATCAAAAAAAATATACCTATGTTTCACGTGAAACATACCTATGGCCTATTAAGCTTCCTAGAAGGTTTCACGTGAAACATTACTTGCCAATACAAAACTTTGAAAACACTTCACCCAATAGGTCGTCTGCTGTAAATTCACCTGTTACGGCATTTAAGGCGAGTTGAGCCAAACGTAACTCCTCGGCAATAAACTCTATTTCGGTAACGGTCTCTGAGTATTTTAAGTGTTGCAGACATTGTTTTAATTCTTTGATATGCCTTTCGCGGGCCAAAAACGGGGGTGCGGTATTGACGCTGACACCGCTTAAACCAATTAGCTTATTTTTTAACGCGTCAAAACCAACTCCCGATTTGGCAGAAACAGTGATCCAGTCCTCCGTAAAATCGACTCTTTCTAACAAATCAATCTTATTGGCGACTTTAATGATGGGAGTTGTCGGGGATAATTGTTCTATGAGTTGTTGGTCCTGCTCAGTGATCCCCTGCTTTACGTCAATGACCAGCATAGCGATATCTGCTTTTTCAATGGCTTGCCAAGTTCTTGCAATCCCTGCCTGTTCTATTGGGTCTTTTGTTTCTCTAAGTCCAGCGGTGTCAATAATATGAAACGGTACCCCTTGAATCACCACTTGATTGCGGATGGCGTCCCTCGTTGTACCAGGCACATCGGTGACAATTGCCAGCTCTTCCTGGCTCAAGACATTCAAGATGCTGGACTTGCCCACATTGGGGGCGCCGATTAACACCACCTGTCGTCCTTGATTAAAAACCAAGGAATCAGTGGCCTCTTGAATTAATTTATTTAACCCTTCAGCAATAAAGCGAGGAGATAATTGGTTAGGAATGGCTGCCAAAAAGTCATAACCCTCCTCAGAAAAATCGATGCTTCCCTCAACAAACATACGTAGCTCAATTAATGACTGTCTTATTTCCTTTACTTTCAAAGAAAACGCCCCGCTTAAGGACCTTAAAGCGCCTTTTGCACTTGCTTGACTGTCGGCATGAATTAAATCAATGACAGCTTCCGCTTGGGTTAAATCTAATTTGCCGTTAAAGAAAGCTCTTTGAGTAAATTCGCCAGGTTCTGCTAATCTCGCGCCCAGTGCCTGGCATGACTGTAGGATAGAGGCTAAAACCACCATACTGCCGTGGCCTTGTATCTCAAGGACATGCTCACCCGTATAAGATTGCGGTGCGGGAAACCAAATGGCTAACCCTTGATCGATAGGCTCCCCCATAGGGTCATGAAACCAAGACAGCTCAGCGTATCTTGGCTTAAGAGCATCTTTTTTTAAAATAGCCTGAAAGTACGGGGTTAGATCAGAACCTGAGAGGCGCACTACCCCAACGCCAGAGGGCCCTGGGGCAGTGGATAACGCAACAATCACATCATTTTTTATTGCCATCACCCATCATTTTAGTAATTTGCCACTGCTGAGCGATAGACAAAATGTTGTTTACCACCCAATACAGAACAAGACCTGCTGGGAAAAAGAAAAACATAAAACTAAACATTAAGGGCATAAACATCATGACCTTGGCCTGAACAGGATCGGGGGGCTTAGGGCTCATGCGTTGCTGGATAAACATTGAGGCGGTCATGATTAATGGAAGAATATAAAAGGGATCCTTCGCTGACAAATCATGAATCCAGCCTATAAATGGCGCGTTGCGCAATTCCACGGCTTCCAACAACACCCAATATAAAGAAATGAATACTGGGATTTGCACCACCATGGGTAAACAGCCGCCCAAGGGGTTGATTTTTTCAGTACGGTACAACTCCATCATTGCTTGATTTAAGCGTGCTTTATCCTCTCCGAACTGCTCTTTCAAACGAGTCATTTTAGGTTGTAAGGTTCTCATTTTCGCCATGGACTTGTAGCTTGCAGCGGAGAGCGGGAAAAAGATGAGCTTAATGAGTACCGTAAGAAGAATAATGGCTACACCCCAGTTATTCACCCAAGAATGAATAAGATTTAACACATAGAATATAGGGGTTGCAATAATTGTGAGGCGACCAAAATCAATGGTTAATTGTAAGCCGGGAGCCAATGCTTTTAACTTTTCTCCCTCTTGCGGACCAGCATAGAGTGGAACATTGACTGATGATGTTCCTCCAGGTGCAATTTCATTAACTGGGATAATTAAACCTGCGGTATACAAATCATCACCCACCTTCCTGGCGTAAAACTCCCTCTGGGTGCCCTGGCTTGGTAACCAAGCGGACACAAAATAATGCTGAATCATGGCAACCCAACCGTTATTGGCCTGCCCTGGAATATCATGCGCTCCTTTATCGATATCTTTAAAGCTTAGCTTTTCAAATTTGGATGCTTCAGTATAAAAAGCGGGTCCCGTGTAAGTGCTTACAAACCTTGGATCTCCCGGTGGAGCTTTCGATCCACGTAAAAACTGATAATAACTGTCAGTTTTTAACGGTTGATTTCCAAGGTTATGAATAGTTGTGTTTAGTGTGATCAAATAAGAGCCCCGGGTAAAGGTATAGGTTTTGATCACTTCAACTTTATTGGGTACCGTTGCTTTAAAGGATAAAGAAACACTGTTTTGGTTAGGCTCTAAAGTTGCGCTTGTCACGCTTGGAATATAAGAAGAGGTGTGATTGGGTAAATTACCGCCAATCAAACCAGTTTGAACCACATAGGGAATGTCGCCAACATCATTAAATAAGTCTAGGGGTTTTCCTGCATCTTGTCCTGTGGTGAGCTGCTTAAGGAGCTTTAGACGTTTTAAATCACCACCCACGGTGTCAAACTCAGCCTGGAAAACATCCGTAGTAACCTTAACTCTTTCACCTTGCTTTAAATTTGTTAACTCACTATTGCTAATAGCAGAAGCTGAAATTGTTTTTTCAGTGCTGGGTAAGGTTGGTGTTGAGGATGCCTGATTAACACCAACAGGATTTGATTGAGTTTGGACTGTATTTTGTTTTGGTAAATGCTCTTGTTGCCAAGCATTCCACAACATGAAACTTGAAAAAATAAAGACTAACAATGGAATCATTCGTTGCATTGGCATGAATTGTCTCTCAAGGAACAGGGTCGTATCCACCTGGATGCCACGGGTGACACTTGCAGATACGTTTAATTGATAAAAAACCGCCTTTGATCATACCATGTCGGCCGAGCGCCTCATAGGCAAAATGAGAGCAACTGGGTTCAAAACGACAAGATCTTCCCAACATGGGGCTTAAGACCCATTGGTAAAAGCGGATTAAGACTTGGATAAATCGCGACATGATTGAATAGCTTGAGTTAAGTATTCAAATTCAGCAGCTGCATCATGATAACTTGTTGAATTAAAATAAGATTGATGCATTAATACCACATCTAACCCCTTTAATTCAGGCGCATGTTTTCTAAATAACTCTCGAATAACACGCTTCATATAGTTTCTCGATACAGCTTTAGGACAGATCTTCTTTGCTACCGTTTGGCCAAAACGTCCGTGATTAAGACCGTTTGGATAAGCCAAGACTCTGAATAATCGGCCTTTTTTGCCACAACGTTGTTTTAAGACAGTATTGAAATCACAGCCCACGAAAAAGTTTTCGTTGGCCATGATGGTCAATACATCCTTAAACTGCTAAACGAGCACGTCCACGTGAACGACGTGCATTAATAACTGCACGGCCACCACGGGTTTTCATGCGCACACGAAATCCGTGTGTACGTTTACGTTTGGTAACTGATGGTTGGTAAGTACGCTTCATGATAAAACTCACAAAACTAATTAGTGAACCCGCGATTAAACCGTAAAATCTCAGTCAAGTCAAGATAAATATATCCACAAGCCTAAAATATATCGGTGGATAACTTTCATCAACCACGGTAGAATTAACTCTCTGTAATACGTTTGTATTTACCAGTAAATTAATAATAACTAATAAAATCATATAGATAATGTCATTCTGGGACCAAATAAAAAACCAATTTCGTCAAGAGATTCCTGAGCAGCAATTTGCAACATGGATAGACCCCTTACGTGTTGAAGAAAAGGATGGAAAGTTAACCATCATTGCCAATAACCGATTTGTTTTGCAGTGGATTAGAGACAGATTTCTGCTCAAAATTGAAGATTTGGCAAAAAAAGAAGGATTTAACGAAGTTGTCCTTATTACTCAACGTATAGAAGCGAGACCGCAGGCTAATCCCATAATTGAAAATAATGAGATACAGTTGGTTGAAAGTGGTCAGACCCCCTACCCCAGTAAACTTAACCCTCAATTCACCTTTGATAACTTTATAGCCGGTAAGGCCAATCAATTGGCTAGAGCAGCGGCAATTCAAGTGGCTGAAAACCCAGGGCAAGCTTACAACCCTTTATTTATTTATGGTGGTGTAGGGTTAGGAAAAACCCATTTAATACAAGCTATAGGTAATGATGTAATTAGACGCAATCCCAAAGCCAGAGTGAAATACGTTCATGCAGAAAAATATGTCTCTGATGTGGTTCGCACTTATCAACATAAATCGTTTGATACCTTCAAAAAAGAGTATCACTCTCTAGATGTTTTAATGGTGGATGATATTCAGTTCTTTGGGGGTAAAACCAGAACTCAAGAAGAATTCTTTTTTGCATTTAACGCCTTGGTGGAATCTCACAAACAGGTCATTATTGCCTGCGATAGTTTCCCTCGAGAAATTGTCGGCATGGAAGAGCGGTTAATTTCTCGTTTTGGTTGGGGGTTAACCGTTGCTGTTGAAGCGCCAGAGCTTGAGATGAGAGTTGCCATTTTAATTAATAAAGCGCAACAGCAACATATCGAGTTAAGTGAAGATGTTGCTTTTTTTATTGCAAAGCATATTCGCTCGCACGTAAGAGAGTTAGAAGGTGCTTTAAAACGGGTTCAAGCATACTCAGGTTTTAAAAATGAACCCATAACACTGCAATCTGCAAAAGAAGCGTTAAAGGACTTGTTAGCGCTTAAGCATAGACAAATTTCAGTGGAGAACATCCAAAAAACTGTGGCGGATTACTATAAAATAAAAGTCGCCGATATGTTCTCTAAAAAAAGAACACGTTCTCTTGCAAGACCAAGACAAATGGCGATGGCTTTGGCAAAGGATATTACCTCATTAAGCTTACCTGATATTGGAGAAGCCTTTGGGGGTAGAGATCACACAACAGTTCTTCATGCCTGTCGTAAAATGCAAGAACTATGTACCAGTGATCAGACAATTTTGCGAGATTATCAGGCATTACAACAAATTTTAAGCAGTTAATAAGTATGGGGAAAAGATCGGTATAAGAAGTGAATAGATTGTGGATAAAAAGAAAGTTTTTATTTTTTTGTAACTTATCCACAAAATATCATCATGTAATAATTAACTTATCCCAAACAATTTAATTAACGTAAAATAATGTTTTAACAGTGTTTTTAGAACTTATCCACTGAAAATACAAACTCCTATTAATTACTAATTAAGGTATATTAATGATTATTATTAGAAGTCAACGTGACAGAATATTAGAACCTCTTCAATCGGTAATTGGGATTGTAGAGAGAAGGCATACCCTACCCATCTTATCCAATGTGCTCATTGAGACTGAAGGGGTAAACTTGTTTATGACGGCAACCGATTTAGAGGTTCAAGTAAAAACCAAATCGGTTTTAACTGAACAAGCCAGTGAGAAATCTTCTTTAACCCTTTCTGCCAGAAAGCTTTACGATATTTTAAAAAGTTTTCCGGTGGACTCCGTGGTGACCATTGAATCTAAAGACAATCGTCTTGCTGTTCGCTCAGGGAAAGGGCGGTTTAGCTTACAAACACTTCCAGGTAGTGATTTTCCTCAAGTTAGTGTTAACAGCGATCCAGGAAAAGTCATTACCCTATCACAGAAAGTACTTAAGGGCTTATTGGAAAAAGTGCAATTTGCCATGGCTTTGCAAGACGTACGTTATTATTTAAACGGTACATTAATTTCAGTTAATCAAAATCAACTTACCGTCGTTGCCACTGATGGTCATCGGTTAAGCTATGCCACAGAAAAGATTGCAGAAAGTCATGAGAAAACTGAATTAATATTACCCAGAAAAACGGTTTCAGAGTTAATTAAGTTACTTTCAATGAGTGATGACTTAGTCAAAATGACACTCAGAGACAACCAAGTGGTATTTGAATTTGCTGATATTGAATTGGTATCAAAGGTAATAGACGGAAAATTCCCAGATTACACCCGGGTTATTCCAGTGAATTACGCCAAACATATTGTTTTAAATAGACTGGATTTACTGCAATCTTTACAGCGTGCCTCTATTTTATCCAATGAAAAAATACGGGGCGTTAGGTTACTCTTATCTAAAAACTGCTTAGCTATTGTTTGTAGTAATAATGAACAAGAAGAAGCGCAAGAGGAAATTGATATAGATTATCAACAGGAAGCGCTTGATATTGGTTTTAACATTTCCTATCTTTTAGATGTTCTTAATCATTTAACCCATGATTCAGTGACCTGTTCTTTTGGTGATGCAAACAGCAGTATGTTGATTACTGATCCAAGCCAGGGTGATCAATTTAAGTATGTTGTTATGCCAATGAGAATTTAAGTAACATTCAATTAAGGTCAAATACAGTGGAAGAAAATAAACAAGCAGTAGAAACCTATACCTCAGAAAATATTAAGGTTTTAAAGGGTCTGGAGGCCGTTAGAAAAAGACCTGGTATGTATATCGGTGACACCAATGATGGAACAGGTTTACATCATATGGTGTTTGAGGTGGTTGATAATGCAATTGATGAGGCATTAGCCGGACATTGTAATGAGATTAATGTGGTTATTCATTTAGATAACTCCATTAGCGTTACTGACAATGGCCGTGGAATTCCAACGGATATTCATCCTGAAGAGGGACGTTCTGCTGCTGAAGTGATTATGACTGTGTTGCATGCGGGCGGAAAATTTGATGGCAACAGCTATAAAATTTCTGGCGGTTTACATGGTGTCGGTGTTTCTGTTGTTAATGCTTTATCCTCTTGGTTAAAACTGACCATCAGACGTGATGGGAAAATCCATCAAATGATGTTTAAAGATGGCGATGCGGTTGCTCCCTTAGCGGTTATTGGAGAGTCATCGGATAAGGGAACTGAAGTCCACTTTATGCCAAGCATTGAAACGTTTGGCTTAATTGAGTTTCATTACGATATTCTTGCTAAAAGACTAAGAGAGTTATCCTTTTTAAATAATGGCGTAAATATTGTTTTAACAGATCACAGAACCGGTACCGTAGAAAACTTTTCTTTTTCAGGTGGCGTTAAGGGCTTTGTTGATTATTTAAATCGCAATAAATCTGTTTTACACCCATCAATCTTTCACGCTCAAGGAGACAGAGATGGTATTGGCGTGGAAGTGGCTATGCAGTGGAATGATTCTTATCAAGAGTCCGTTTTATGTTTTACCAACAATATTCCGCAGCGTGATGGGGGTACCCATTTAACTGCTTTACGAGCAGCCATGACGCGTACCTTGAATCAATACATTGAAGACAACGAGCTGGCTAAGAAAGCAAAAATAGAAACCACTGGCGATGACATGAGAGAGGGATTAATGTGCGTTCTCTCCGTCAAAGTTCCTGACCCTAAATTTTCTTCACAAACCAAAGAAAAACTGGTTTCATCAGAAGTAAGACCTGTGGTTGAGGAAGTGGTAGCGCAAAAACTCTCAGAGTATTTATTAGAGCACCCAGTAGAAGCCAAAGTCATTGTTAATAAGATTATTGATGCAGCGAGAGCCAGAGAAGCGGCAAGAAAAGCCAGAGAGATGACCCGCCGTAAGGGAGCGCTAGATGGATTGGGTTTACCTGGTAAGCTTGCTGACTGCCAAGAAAAAGACCCTGCAATGTGTGAGCTCTATCTTGTTGAGGGAGACTCCGCAGGAGGATCTGCAAAACAGGGACGCGATAGAAAGTTTCAGGCCATCTTGCCCTTAAAAGGAAAAATTCTCAACGTAGAAAGAGCGCGTTTTGATAAATTAATTTCCTCTCAAGAAATTGTGACGCTGATCACAGCGCTTGGTACTGGCATTGGTAAGGATGAATATACCCCAGAAAAACTACGCTATCACAGAATCATTATTATGACTGACGCGGATGTGGATGGATCGCATATTCGTACCTTGTTATTAACTTTCTTTTATCGCCAAATGCCAGAACTCGTTGAACGCGGCCATATTTACATTGCTCAGCCTCCTTTATATAAGGTCAAACATGGAAAATCTGAGCAGTATTTAAAAGATGATTTAGAGTTAAATCAATATTTATTGGTACAAGCCCTTGACTCAGCATCCATAGAGCATCCACAAGGAACGCTTTCTGGTCAAAGTTTGGAGGCGGTTGCTAAGGAATATTTATTGGCCCAGGCCATTATTTCACGCTTAGCGCGAGTTATTGATACAGAGGTGTTGGAAAGTTTAATGGTTCATCCAACCCTTGACTTTAGTACTCAAGAAAGCACCCAGCAAGCCGCACAAGTGTTAACAAAAGCCCTGCAGGCGAGAGGCGTAGAAGTTACCGTTAACTTCGATGATCGCCACAACAAATGGCGTTTAATGATGACCCGTTTGTCTCATGGAAATTACCACATCAGCTATTTAGAACAAGATTTTCTCAACAGTGGAGATTATTTACAGCTGAGAAAAACAGGTGACATGTTAATGGACATGAATAATCTTCAATCAAAAGTGGTTCGTGGAGAAAAATCTGCGCAAGTTTATTCATTTAAAGAAGCCTTAGAGTGGTTATTAGCGGATGTAAGACGCAATCTTGGTATACAACGCTATAAAGGTTTGGGAGAAATGAACCCAGAGCAACTTTGGGAGACAACCATGAACCCAAGCGTAAGGCGTTTATTTAAAGTACAAATTGAAGATGCCATTCGTGCCGATGAGGTGTTTACCACCTTAATGGGAGACGAAGTTGAACCGCGCCGTCAATTTATAGAGTCTAATGCTCTTGGTGTAACCAATCTTGATATCTAAGTTACCTCATAGTGGGGAGGCTATTTTTTCTATAGTCATCCCCACATGGAACAATCTTGCACTATTAAAAACCTGCCTTGTTTCGATTCAAAAAAATTCAGTGGTTGATTATGAAGTTATTATTCATGTCAACGAAGGAATAGATGGTACCTTGGAGTGGCTGAAGGGGCAGTCTTTTAAATACAGCCATTCTGAAGAAAATATTGGTATTTGTCGCGCTCTCAACATAGCTGCAAAACAAGCAGAAGCACCCTACATTGTTTATTTAAATGATGATATGGTGGTTTGTCCACAGTGGGACAGTTCTTTATGGGAAGTCATTCAAAAATTAGATACCCATGCGTTTATGCTCTCAGGCACAATGATTGAGCCTAAAGAAACAGGAAACCAGTGTGTGGTGGTCAGTGATTACGGCTCTTCCCCAGATACCTTTCTGGAAGAAAAGCTACTCAATGAATATCAAGAAAAAAATTTACCCGATTGGTATGGTGCCACATGGCCACCCTGCGTGGTTCATCGAGAATGGTGGGACAAAGTAGGAGGTTATAGCGAAGAGTTTTCGCCAGGAATGAGTAGCGATAACGATTTTTCAATGAAGATGTGGCAGGCAGGCTGTCGAATATTCCTCGGTATTGGTAAAAGTAAGGTTTACCATTTCATGTCTAAATCCACCGGAAAAGTTACCAGAAACAATGGCAGAGAGCAGTTTTTAAAAAAATGGGGTATTACTCAAAGCACCTTTGATCGTCATTATTTAAGACGGGGCCAAAGGGCGGGCTCTCTTGTTTTAGATGAACCCAATAAAAACCTAAGTTATTTTTTTGACTATTTAAGAAGCAAAGCCAAATTACTCTTCCTTTGAAGAGGATTTTTTTGTTGTCTTCTTTTTGGTGGATTTTTTGGTGACACTTTTCGCTGTCTTCTTTGTAGTCCCTTTGGTTTTCTTTTTGCTTGAAGGACCTTTTTCTACTTTTTGCGCTAATAAAGAAATCGCTTCCTCTAAGGTAACGCTTTCAGGATCCACTCCAGAGGGCAACGTCGCATTGGTTTTTCCGTGTTTTACATAAGGGCCATAGCGGCCACTGTAAACCCCAATAGGTTGGTTGTCCTCAGGATGGTTTCCTAAGCTTTTAATGGCGCCACGCCCCTGGGATTTTGGCTGAGCTAAAATTTCTATTGCACGATCAAGTGAGATCGTAAAGATGTCATCGGTTTTGGGGATTGATCTAAAACCACCATCGTGCTGGATATAGGGACCAAAGCGACCAATGTTAACTGTTATTTTTTTACTACTTTCAGGGTGTACTCCTAACTCACGAGGTAAGTTAATGAGTTGAACACCCTGTTCCAGTGAAAACTGTTCTAAAGAAGTGGGTTTAGGAATAGAAACGCGTTTGGGTTTTTTATTCTCTTCCGTGCTCTCCCCTAACTGAACATAAGGACCATAGGGTCCGTTCATAAGAAAAATCGGGAGTTTCTTATCAGGATGCTCTCCCAGTAAAACTGGCTCAGAGAGGTTGGCACCATTGTCAACATTACGCGTGTAGTTACACTCTGGATAGGCACTGCAACCCACAAACTTACCTCGTTTACCAAGGCGAACCATGAGTGGAGCCCCACACTGAGGACAGGCTTCATCAAGGGCTTCTTGTGTTACTTCAGCCCGTGACACTTGGCTTTTGTCTTCAATTTGTTTAGAAAAATCGCGCCAAAAGTCGTCCATGACGGGAAGCCAATCCAGTTTACCTTCAGAGATTAAATCCAGTTGATCCTCAAGTTTGGCTGTGAAATCGTAATCAACGTAACGACTAAAGTGTTCCGTTAAAAACTTATTCACCACTTCACCAACATCAGTGGGGGTAAAACGTTTCTTATCTAATAAGACATAATCTCGATTTATTAAGGTACTAATGATACTGGCATAGGTGGAAGGTCTTCCAATACCAAACTCTTCCAATGCTTTAACTAAGCTTGCTTCCGTGTAGCGCGCCGGGGGTTGGGTGAAATGTTGCTCACCCCAAATGCGATCAACATCCAGAATTTCTCCTTCAGTTAAGATAGGCAAACGGGCTTCATCATCTGCGTTGCTTTGTGACTCTTCATCAATATCTTCACGGTATACAGCAATAAATCCTGGAAAGATCAGTGTTTGCCCCGTAGCTCGAAAGACAGCTTTACCTTCATTAACAGCCATATCCACACTTACCGTATCAAACTGAGCTTGCGTCATTTGGCTTGCTACAGTTCGTTTCCAGATCATCTCATAAAGTCTAAATTGATCTGAACTTAAATATTCTTTGACATTGGCGGGCGTGCGGGCAATGGAGGTTGGCCTGATGGCTTCGTGCGCCTCTTGGGCGTTTTTAGCTTTGTTAGCGTAGAAGTTAGGTTTTTCAGGAAGATATTCAGGGCTAAATTGATTGGTTATGTGGCCACGTATATCCTTTAGCGCTTCTTGTGATAGGTTCACAGAATCCGTTCGCATGTAAGAAATTAAACCCACAGCGCCACCGCCAATATCAATTCCTTCGTAGAGTTGCTGGGCAACTTTCATCGTACGGTCGGTTGTAAAACCTAACTTTCTTACAGCTTCTTGCTGAAGTGTTGAAGTGGTAAAAGGAGGTGCCGGGTGTCTGTTTTTTCTCTTTTTTTCAACACGGGTAACTTTTGTGTTTTTGCCAGTTAATTGATTGATCATTTCTTGGTGCTTACTTTCTGAATCAATATCAAGGGTGTTAATTTTTTTATTATCAAATTGAATCAGTTTTGCACTAAAACTTTGTCCATCTTTATGGCTATCGAGATGAATACTCCAATACTCTTTGCTGGTGAAAGCGCGAATTTCATTTTCTCGTTCGACAATTAAGCGTAAGGCAGGGCTTTGCACACGACCAGCGGATAACCCACGACGGATTTTTTTCCATAACAGCGGGGAGAGATTAAAACCCACCAAATAGTCTAGAGCCCTTCTTGCCTGCTGAGCATTAACAAGCGCCTCTGAAATCTCACGCGGATTGGCCACCGCTTGTTTTACCGCATTTTGCGTAATTTCATAAAAAACCACGCGTTTTAACGGCTTATTTTGTAAGCCTTTCTTGGAGTGGATAATTTCAGCAAGATGCCAGGCAATTGCTTCCCCTTCTCTATCCGGGTCAGTTGCCAATAATACAGAATCTACATTTTTGACAGATTTTAAAATTTGTTCGAGATGTTTTTCATTGCGCTCGATTAATTGGTATTTCATGGCGAAGCCATGATCAGGGTCCACCGCCCCGGTTTTAGGGACTAAATCACGTACATGGCCATAGGAGGCCAGGATTTCAAAATCTGGACCAAGGTATTTTTTTAAGGTTTTTGCTTTCGAGGGTGACTCGACGATTAATAATTGTGTACTCACGGATTAATATATTGTCGTTAGTGGAGTAAAAACTCATGTTCGTGAAGAAGCTCTTCCAGTAGGAGAGTTTCAGAGGATTGACCTTGACGCCATAAAATCATGAGAGTGATTAATTTCACTCTTTCAAGATCAATTTCGTTTATGTCTAAGGACATAATGCTACTTAATACCCATTCACGCTGCGTGGGAGAAATAATGTTATTTTGTTCTAGAAATAGCAAAAAGCCCCATATCGAAGCAGAAATCTTCTCTTGTTCTTGTGCGTGTAAACAACGAATAGTACCAGAAGGTTCTTGATTTGTATCGGATTTAACCGATAACTTATCGAGGTGGTCAAACCAATCTAAGGTTAAATTCACTTCTTTTTCATTAAAACCAGCGGCGAATAATCGGGTTTGCAATGTGCTGTTACTGGGATAAATGCCACTGTTAAAAAAATTCTCATAAACAAAAATCAATATATCAACCATGTGATAACCGCCCTATCGTCAAATTTAAAAAATGAAGCGGTAAACGCAACTTATTGATTTAATTCAATAAATATAAAAATCAGTGTAACAACTATTTATAAGCAGTTTTTATCCTATCATGATCAAATCATTTTTTCCCTTAAAAAACAAACAAAGATAAGTAAAAAAATGAAAATAATATTTTTCTTGCTTTAAAATCATTGGGTTACTAGACTTAACTTCGTTAATACCTAGTTGAACATAACAATACAACATTCAATAAGCATGCAAAACTTAAAAAGAAAGTGGACTTAGCTACCATTTATTCAATGGTCGGATTAATGCGCTCCAGCTATAATTTAACAATTCTTAAAAGCATTTCTTATACTTATATATATGGCATTACTTCAAATACTTCATTATCCTGATGAAAGGCTTCATACCATAGCAAAACCTGTTGCTAGTGTAGATCAAAGAATCAAGACATTAGTTCAAGACATGGCAGAGACTATGCGTGCAGCGCCCGGGATTGGGCTTGCAGCAACACAGGTTAATGTGCATGAAAGAGTCATTGTTTTAGATGTTTCTGCAGAACAAAATGATTTAAGGGTATTTATTAATCCTGTTATTCTGGAGAAAGAAGGCGAAGCGGTGAATGAGGAAGGGTGTTTATCCGTGCCTGGTATTTACGACAAGGTAGTCAGAGCAAAAAAAATACGAGTTAAGGCTCTTAATGAAAACGGCGAGAGTTTTGAGCTTGAAGCTGAGGGATTACTGGCTGTGTGTATTCAACACGAGATGGACCATTTAGAGGGTAAGGTTTTTGTTGAATATCTCTCCTTATTAAAACAAAACCGCATTAAAACAAAATTAAAAAAACGCGCCAGAGAAACACTTTAATGAGAATTATTTTTTGTGGGACTCCTGAGTTCGCAGCTCTTCACTTGAAGGGTTTATTAGATAAAAACATTCAGCCTATTGCTGTATTTACCCAACCCGACCGACCCTCAGGGCGAGGACAAAAACTTACTCCATGCCCTACTAAGTTATTAGCCCAAGATGCGGCAATCCCAGTATATCAACCTGAAAACTTAAAAAACGAAAGCGCAGTCCAGCTCTTTAGAGAACTACAAGCGGATGTGATGATCGTAGTTGCCTATGGACTGATTATTCCTAAAACCATACTCACTCTCCCCAAGTGGGGTTGCATCAATGTTCATGCCTCCTTATTGCCTCGTTGGCGAGGAGCCGCCCCCATTCAAAGAGCTATCGAAGCGGGCGATACGGAAACTGGGGTGACCATTATGCAAATGGATGAGGGTTTGGATACAGGAGATATTTTAGAGAGATATCCCTGCCCGATTACAGCGAACGATAATGGAAAAACCTTAGCAGAAAAATTGATAACGCTGGGTATACAAGGGTTGTCTTCAGTATTAGACAAACTGCAATACTCGAGTCTAACAAGTACAAAACAACCTCAATTAGGCGTCACCTATGCGCATAAAATCACTAAAGAAGAGACCCAAATTAATTGGGCCTTACCAGCGATTCAAATAGATAGACAAATTAGAGCATGGCAGCCTCACTTGGCGGCCAAAACAATTCATCAAGGTGAGGTCATCAAAATTCATGAAGCACAAGTAGGGTTAACAAATACTGATTCCCAACCAGGAACTGTCATAGGGATTAACTCAACCATTACTGTTCAATGTGGTGAGGGCTCATTAAATGTGAGTATTCTACAAAAAGCTGGCGGTAAGGCAATTAGTGCCAGTCAGTTTTTACATGGTCACCCCTTAACAGTTGGCGAAGTATTAGGCCGGTAATGGAAGAAAACCAACGCCTCGCTGCCATTACCTTACGCTTCGTCTTTGAAGGAAAAAATGTAGATCAAGCTCTATTAATGGCCCTTAAAACAACGAAAAATATTCAAGTTAATCAAGGCGCAGTTAAAAGTTATGTGTATGGCGTATTAAGGTTTGGTTGGCAATTAAAACATATTGTCAGTCAATTATGTAAATCCCCTCCTTCACCGTTAATAGAAAATTTATTGTTAATAGCAATTTTTCAATTGGTTTACACAACCGATGAGCCGTTTACGGTTGTGTCACAAGCGGTGAATGCTGTCGCAAAGTTAGAAAATCCCGCATTAAAGGGATTTATCAATGCGGTATTGAGAACCTTCTTAAGAGGTAAAGATAAGATTCTTTTGGCCGCACAGCAAAATGAAGAGTCTCATTTTAATCATCCTCAATGGTGGATAACCAAAATTAAAGCCCAGTATCCCTCTTTGTGGAGTGACATACTTGGAGAGGCTCAACAAAGAGCCCCTCTTACCCTACGGGTAAATGTGCAACGTATTTCTGTTGAGGATTATTTGCAAGAGTTAGCACACCATAATATAGAAGTGGCTTGGCACAATAAGGAAGCCATTGTTTTAAGCGCTCCTTGCTCTGTAGATCAACTGCCTTTATTCACCCAAGGAGCGGTGTCGGTTCAGGATCTCTCAGCGCAATATGCTAAAGAACATATGGATTTATTTGCCCATGCACGTGTGTTGGATGCCTGTGCTGCTCCTGGTGGTAAAACCTGTCATTTATTGGAACAAAATGAACCTATTGATTTATTGGTATTAGATAAATCAGAGGATAGATTAAAAAAAATACAGGACAATATTAAAAGATTGCGGCTTACAGAGCCGAGTTTGGGAATAAAACCATTTAGCGCGCAAAACACACACGAGTGGTGGGATAAAGTACCCTTTGACAGAATTTTATTGGACGCTCCATGTACCGGATCAGGCATTGTAAGGCGACATCCAGATATAAAGTGGTTAAGACGAGAGAGTGATATTAGACAGTTGGTTCTTGAGCAAAAAGAATTGTTGAGAAGTCTGTGGCCTTTGTTAAAATCACAAGGTAAGTTAGTTTATGCCACATGTTCGATATTTAAGGAAGAAACCAGTCTCCAAATACGGGATTTTTTACAAGAACATAAGGATGCGACGCTCATTAATGGAGCCTCTCCAGAAGATGGTTTTATAAGGCCCGATAGTTTCCATGACGGATTTTACTATGCGGTATGTCAAAAAATTTAAGATTTTTTTAATCTTACTTGTCACTGGTACGGTGTTTAATACCTTTGCTGACGGAATTCGTGTGGATCCGAGCAGTATTCTTGTGGATTATCAAAAGGGAACAATAAATGCCCGTTATGACGTGCAATTAAACTCCACATTAGAGCAGGCCTTAACTCGAGGTATTCCTTTATTTTTTAGTTTGAATTGTGAAATTATTCAATCAAGGTGGTATTGGTTCGATAAGAAACTTTATTCCTCTCAACAGGAAAGAAAACTTACCTTTAATCCGCTCACTCGTTCTTATCGTTTTTATGTAGGCTCTGTCTATGTTACTTACAACACGCTAGATGAAGCCTTACAAGCAGTGGGTCAGGTGAGTAGTTGGGCCTTGGGAGAAGCGAATTTACTCAAAAAAAACGAGACCTATCAAGCAACGCTACAATTGAAACTCGATGTTTCGCAATTACCTAAACCCTTTCAAATAGACGCCATTGCCAATAACGATTGGAATTTGTCTTCCTCTCCCTATCAGTGGACACTAAAACCATGACAACTAAAAAAGGTAATGGCTTTTCTTGGTTGAAGTGGATATTAACGATATCTGCCATCTTTGGTGTTGTATTACTTTATTTATTGTCTGAAGCAACCGGTAACACTTCTTTGTTTTCTCAGAATTATCCACGCTTACTGGCCATAGGTGCTGGTGTTGCCTTAATTTTAGTCTTTCTTATTCTGATTCAGTTGGTGTTACTTTATAAAAAAATAAAGACTAAGGTGTTTGGTTCTAAGCTTACATTAAAGCTATTAATGATATTTGTTTTAATGGCAACAATTCCAGGTACTTTGGTGTATGGCGTTTCGGTAAAGTTTTTATCTAACAGCATCGAATCCTGGTTTGATGTGAATGTGGACAAAGCCCTCACGGCGGGACTAGATTTAGGTCGCACGACCTATGACACCCTACTGAATGATTTGACTCAAAAAGCTGAGGCTATGGCACAGCAATTATCTGATGCCTCCATCATTGATGAAGGAACCATGCTCTATCATTTACGAGAGCAATCAGGCGTACAGGAGGCGACGCTATTTTCTAAATCAGGGGCAGTACTCTCTTTTGCTAGCGCACAAAGTGACACCTTAGTTCCTGAAGCGCTGCCCACAAGTAGTAATATCATTCACCAAATAAGAAGCCAACGCCCATACAAAATGGTGGAGAGTCGTCCAGGAAAAGGACAGTTTTTACGGGTTGTTGTGCCGGTGAACACCATTTCTTTTGAGGAAAATTTAAAGGCCTTACAGGTTATTCAACCGATTTCTAAAGAGTTAGCGCAAGAGGCGGACAGTGTGGAGGCCGCTTACCGCGGTTATCAGGAGTTATTGTTGGCGCGGGCTGGATTAAAGAGAATCTATGCTTTAAATTTGTCTTTAGTACTACTGCTTAGTATGTTAAGTGCCATTATTTCTGCTTTTATTATTTCAGAAAAGATTAGCGCCCCATTAGGGTTACTGGCAGAAATTACAAAAGTCATCGGGCTTGGTGACTACAGCCGAAAAATCCCAGTCATCAGTAATGATGAACTGGGAATGTTAACGCAATCTTTTAATACCATGACTGAGAAGTTGAAGGAAACCTCAGAGGCCAGAGAAAAAGCCCAGGAAAAATTAACAGAGGCAAAGCAATACCAAGAAAATATTTTATCTAATTTATCGACAGGCGTAATGGTCCTAGATCAACATTTGGTTTTAAAAAGTGCGAACGTCAGCGCCAATGAGATTTTAGGTGTACGGCTAATTAGAGTACGTCATATTGCACTTGAGAAATGGGGACATTTCATAGAGGAGTTAGCAGAGTTAAGTCAATATATTGAGCAGCGTTTTAAGGAATCTATGGATTTTACTTGGGATGGTGACATTGATTTTAAAACCAAAAGTGGATTAAAAAAGATCCATTTTAGAGGCTCGCGTTTGCCAGGTGGCAACAACAGTGATTATGTTTTAGTATTTGATGACATTACTAAAATGATACAAGCCCAGCGAGATGCCGCTTGGGCTGAGGTGGCAAGACGTTTGGCTCATGAGATAAAAAATCCGTTAACGCCTATTCAGTTATCTGCTGAACGATTACGATTAAAGTTAACAGAGAAATTACCGGTTGCCGAGCAAGAATTACTCAATAAAGGCATTACTACGATTGTAAACCAGGTTGACGCACTAAAGAATATGGTCAACGACTTTAGTGAGTACGCAAGATCCTCTGCCAGTAAAATCACGACGATTAATATTAATGATTTAATTTTAGAGATTATGGGGCTGTACGAAACTAATGACGAGCAAATTACTTTAAGCTTGGCGCACGATTTACCTTTAATCAAGGGTGATTTAAACCGCTTAAGACAAGTAATCCATAATTTAGTACAAAACGCTTTAGATGCCTTACAGGGTTGCAGCCATCCTCAGGTTTTTATAACCACCACCGTTGATAATAATAAAGTTATGTTAAATATCAGTGATAATGGACCAGGGTTTTCAGAAGAGTTTTTAAGTCGTATATTTGAGCCTTACGTTACAACCAAGGCAAAAGGTACTGGTCTTGGACTTGCGATTGTAAAAAAAATAGTAGAAGAACATCAAGGCAATATTGAAGCAGGTAATTTAGATACAGGTGGAGCCATTGTCAGTATTGGTTTTCCTGTAGCGGAGAAAGTGTAATGGCGAATCACATATTGGTAGTTGATGACGAAATTGGAATCAGGGAACTGTTGTCTGAAATATTATCAGATGAAGGTTATGAAATCACCTTAGCTGCTAATGCTTGGGAGGCAAAGCAATTAAGACAAACTGCTAGACCTGATCTTGTTTTATTGGATATTTGGATGCCTGAGATGGATGGTATTACCCTGTTACGTGAATGGGTTAGTCTGGGTCAGCTAAATATGCCCGTTGTCATGATGTCTGGCCATGCAACGGTGGATACAGCGGTTGAGGCAACACGAATTGGTGCGGTTGATTTCCTAGAAAAGCCAATTACTTTACCTAAATTATTGGCTACTGTTGAAAAAGCACTGCGCAAGGGAGAAACGCAATATCGTCCAGACCTGTCAATTCTTCAGTTAGGTAAAGGCGCTGTGGTCAGTGAACTAAAGAAGCGACTAGATCAAGTATCCAATCGTTTAGCACCTATTCTTCTTTTAGGTGAAGTGGGATGTGGAACAGAGCTTGCTGCCCGTTACCTTCATCAACCGAATACGCCTTGGTTTGCACCAGAAGCAAATGAGTGGTTAGCAGAGAATCCTTTTGAGCCTCTCAACGAGTGCCAAGGTGGCGTCATCTTCATACAAGAAATTAAAACACTGACAAAAACAGAGCAAAGAGGTTTATCTCAGTTATTAGGGAAATTAGAGAAGCATCATGTAAGGCTAATTTGCGCCTCAAGTATGAGCGTTGGTGCACTGATAAGTGAAAACATTATAGATGCCGAGCTGATAACACGAATTTCACAGTTAACACTGTCTATTCCACCATTACGTGACCACGCAGAGGACATACCAGAAATTGCTACGGCAATATTAGGCAGATTAATTGAAGTGGGAGAAATACCTAATAAGGTATTAACTTCCTCTGCCTTAAATAGCCTAAGACAGCTTCAATGGCCTGGCAATCTTCCTGCGTTAACGAATGCTATTCGTACATTGGCGCTGACGACAACAAACACTGATATTGTTGCAGAAGATGTCATGAAGATTTCATCCGATTTTGATCGTCAGCAAAAAAACCATTTTAATATGATTGGTTTTGATATGCCTTTGAGAGATGCGCGAGATTTATTTGAAAAGGCCTATTTTGAATACCATATTCAAAACGAATCAGGCAATATGTCGCGTGTTGCAGAGAGGGTTGGACTTGAAAGAACACATTTATACCGCAAATTAAAACAGTTAGGCGTTAAGCTCGCTTCACAACGAGGGGAAGAGTGAGTAAGAGAAGGTGGTTAATACTCTCCCACGGCTTCAACATGGATGGGAGGGCTGCAAGTCTTACTATCACGGACAAAATCCCTCACTTTATCAATGAAGGTATTGAGCCAGTAGTATTAAGTGCAGTAACTGGTAAAAAAGACACCAGGTTTTACCATAAACAACTATTACCATGGGGTCCAGCTGGATTACGGTTTGATTTTAGGCACTTAATTGCTCAAAAATATGGGCGTGGTTTATTTTATAAGGCAACCACCGGTCTAGTTTCACTCATATTGTCTCCCTTTATTTTATTAGAAAGAGCGCTAATTGGTTTACAAAGCCAATGGTCATGGACGCCTGCCGCGATCTTCTGGGGATATATTGCAATTAAGAGATTTGATCCAGAATTAATTTATTCAACAGGTGGCGCCTATTCAGCGCACTGGGCGGGATTTTGGTTAAATAGGTTAACTAGAAAGCCATGGATTGCTGAAATACATGACCCCATGGTATTTCCTGGAACGGTACCAAAAACCAGAAATTTAAAATTTTGGGCAAAACTTGAGGGAATGATTTGCCGAGAGGCTAATTTAGTATGGTGGTTTACAGATGAAGCTATGCTAAGCGCTAAGAGAAGACATCCTGAATTGGGGGATAAGGGTAAAGTTATATTACCCGGTGCTGAGCCACCTGTTGTAGAGGCAACATATAAAAGAGATCCAAACTTTATACATATTGGGCACTTTGGTTCATTATCAAATGTTAGGTCAATGAAAGGGTTAGCAGAAGCAATTGCCAAGTTAAAAGAAGTAAATGAAAAGGTAGCTCAAGTCATTAAGATAGATTGCTATGGTGGAAGTATTGATAGTAGTGCAAAAAAATATATAGTTGAAAAAAAACTAACAGAACAGTTTGTGGAGCATGGTCGATTAGAACACGACTTTAAAACAGGAATATCGGGAAGAGAGCAGATCCAAACAAAAATGCAGGAAATGGATTATTTATTAATCATTCATGGTAATACCGATGATTGCGCAGAATACATACCCTCAAAGTTTTACGATTATTTATGGGCTAAAAGACCTATATATGGAATAATCAATAAGAACAATCAATTTAAAGATTTACTCATTGAATATAATGGATACACAGCGCAAGCCAATGACATTGATTCAATAGTTGGGTCGCTTATACAGATCTTTCAGGACTGGCAAATACAAAAACAATTTTTTATAAAAAAAGAGCCAATCAAAACCATAGATTCAGTTCATAAAATAATTAATTACGTAAATGATTCAATTAAATAAATTTTTTCAAAAAGAAATACAGCTCATTTCAGAAACTTCAGTAAGGTTTTGTAATCCTTCAATTATTAAGAAAGATAATTATTGGATAGTTTTAATAAGAGGGATTGAAGAAAATAAGAAAATAAGAAATAGAAAAGGTTTTTTTTACAATGAAAATTGGATTTTTAAATATAATGAACAATTTAATTTAATAGAAAAATATATCATTGATGATAATGAGTTAATTGAAAATAACAAGGAATGTCAATTTGGTTTAGAAGATGGAAGAATATTTGAATGGAATAATGAATTATGGATAATATTTACCGGGCTTGATATTGTCGATAATAAATTCATTAATACAATGTGTCTTGCGCAACTACAAGATAAAAAACTAATTAATTTTAAAATACTTAAATCACCATATAACTTTACTCGTGAGAAAAACTGGATACCATTAGTAAAAAATAAAGATTTATACATTATTTATCAATCCAATCCCATTGAAGTATATAAGTACGAAAGAGATCAATTAAAACTAGTT
>JAGXAW010000013.1 GCA_018971415.1 Betaproteobacteria bacterium | reverse complement strand
AACAGGAAATTGTTCTGCCTGGAACCCTTCAACCCTTGAGGGAGACCAACATCTACGCCCAATCCACAGGATATGTCACATCATGGCAAGCAGATATTGGGGCACGGGTTAAGGAAGGCGATGTGTTAGCTACTGTCGATAGTCCAGATATTGATCAGCAATTGGCCCACGCTAAGGCTGTGCTGGCTCAAGCAAAAGCCAATTTACAAATTGCCTCCACCACTTACAATCGTTATGCTCAATTGTTAACCAAACAATATGTATCAAAACAACTGGTTGATGAACAATTGGCGGCCAAACTAGCTAGAGAAGCGGAAGTGAGTGCTGATATGGCAGATGTTAGTCGCTTACAACAATTACAAGCCTTTGAAAAAATTCGTGCGCCATTTAACGGATTAATCACTTTTAGAAATGTTGAGAAAGGGCAACTGGTTTCTCCTGCTGCAGCCAATAACACTGGGTGGTTATTTAAAATTTCAGCAACGGATACACTGAGATTATTTATTACTGTCCCACAGAATCAAGCGAGCTATATCCATGATGGTCTTACGGTGAACATTGCTTTGCCAGATGCTGTGGGTAAACTGGTAAAAGGAACTATTGTGCGTAATGCTGGAGCTCTTGATGAGACCTCTAAAACCTTACTTACCGAAATCCAGGTACCCAACACCAACCATGACTTACCCACAGGAGGCTATGCTGAGGCCCATATCGTCGTACATGTGGATCACCCAGCCATTGTGGTGAGCTCAAGTGCTTTGATTGCCAATGCCAAAGGGCAGCAATTGGCAATTGTGGATGACAATAAGCATGTTCATCTCATTCCTGTCACTTTGGGACACGACTTTGGTACACAACTGGAAATTACATCCGGCTTAAAACCTGGAGATAAAGTGGTACTAAACCCCTCTGATGCGATCTATGATGGTGCCACAGTTGAGCCTATACAAGCTACAGCATCTCATTAATCCAACAATTAAGTTCATGAACCGACGGGGCCATATACAGGTGTGGCTCTTCCTTTAATAGTGTAGGGGAATGTGCGCCGTAGGATACGGCGACTGCTTTCACTTTTGCATTTTTTGCCATTTGTAAATCATGGGTTGTATCGCCAATCATCAAGGTTTCATGGGGATACACACCAGACACATCCATAAGATACTCAAGCATTTCTGGGTGTGGTTTAGGCCTAGATTCATCTGCGCAACGGGTAAAAGCAAATATCCCCTCTAGTTGGTTATGTTTAATAGATCGATTTAATCCTTGTCGTGGTTTTCCTGTGGCCACTGCCACTATCTTATTTTTATTATTTAATAAATCTAATAACTCCCTAGCCCCTACAAAAAGGCTGAGTTGCGATTCCTGGGGTAAGTAATAGGATCGAAATACTTCAATAAATTGAGGTATTTCAGAGTCTTTTAAAGTTGGCACAACATGTTGTAATGATTCCATTAAACCAAGACCAATAACAAACTTTGCTTGATGGTCATCTGGAATGGGTAAGGACAAATGAGAACAGGTCTGTTGAATGCTTTTAGCAATTAACTGGGTTGAGTCAAGTAGGGTTCCATCCCAATCAAAAACCACTAATTTAATGTCTTTCATGAGGCTAAGGGATGCAATTGGTCGATGAATCGTTGTAGATCCTCTGATAGAGGGGCCTCAAAGTGTACTTTTTCTTGATGGATTGGATGGATGAAAGACAAAGAGGTGGCATGCAAAAATAATCGTTTTAAATGCAGCGTGCGTTGGAGCTCTCTATTCCAAACAAAATCACCGTATTTGTCATCCCCTGCGAGTGGGTGGCCGATGTGAGACAAATGAACACGAATTTGATGGGTACGTCCAGTTATAAGATTAACTTTCAAAAAGCTGCCTTCACTATAATGTTTTATCGTTTGTATTTTTGTGATGGCCTCTTGTCCTTGATGGTTAACTTTGACCTGTCGCTCTCCGTGACTGTTTTCAGATTTTAATAAGGACAAACGAATGGTTTGCTGGTTTTTGGTTAATCCATGAACAAAAGTGAAATAGTGTTTGGTAATCTGTCCATGACGTATTATTTCATGCATTTTTGTTAAAAATAGCCTTTTTTTTGCAATCATAATCAGACCAGAGGTGTCCCGGTCTAGACGGTGAACCAATTCCAAAAATCGTTGTTCTGGCCTACTTTGCCGTAATTGTTCAATTAATCCTGCCTGAATTCCACTGCCACCATGCACTGCAAGCCCTGAGGGCTTATTCACCACAAGACAGAATTCGTCCTCAAAAACTATTGATAATTTAGTTAAGAAATTCGTTTTAACTGGTTGTTTATTATCATCTTTAACTAATTTGCTAATAGGTGGAATACGTACTTTATCATTGAGATTAAGGCGATAGGTTTGTGACACACGACCGGAGTTAACCCGTATCTCACCACTTCTGATAATACGGTAAATGTGACTTTTAGGAACACCTTTGAGGTAGTTAATTAGAAAATTATCTATCCTCTGGTTATCTGCTGTTTCGTCAACAATGAGTAATTCAACTGAATTTTTGCTTAAGGCGTGCATTTAACTTATAATACAACTTATTGTTATCAAACAGTCTTATGAAGATAGTTTGATAGCTAAATAATCGAATGGCAAATATAATAAAAAATGATGTATGGGTGCCATTATCATTGGTAAACCATTTGATTACAAATAATTTAAATTAAATATTATTTTAAGGTTAATCTCACTCACCCATAAGTAGTGATTGAATGAATAAGCGTGCAAGCAATATTGAGAATTTTTTTCCTTCGGTTGTTCGAGGGATTAGTGAAAAGACAATAACTAATGACATCACCTGACTATTTACCAATGAAGGGATTAACGAGCTGACCTATAAACTCCGCTTGATAGATCATTAAAGTGTTGTCCTCCCTTGCATTGCGCGCGGGAGTTATTATGAAAAGAATGTTATTTAATGCTACTCACTCGGAAGAGTTAAGAGTTGCAATTGTTGATGGCCAAAAACTAATTGATTTAGATATTGAACACGCTGGCAGAGAGCAGCGTAAAAGCAATATCTACAAAGCAGTTATTACCCGCATAGAACCTTCCCTTGAGGCAGTTTTCGTGGACTATGGCACAGAACGCCATGGTTTTCTGCCCTTCAAAGAAATCGCCCGTAGCTATTTACAAAATGAAGACGGTGACTTTTCAAGAAGTAAAATCGCTTCCTTGTTAAAGGAAGGCCAAGAATTAATCGTCCAAGTCGATAAAGATGAGCGTGGCAACAAAGGTGCTGCACTCACCTCTTACATTAGTCTTGCAGGTCGCTACCTTGTATTAATGCCCAATAACCCTAAAGGGGGCGGTGTCTCTCGGCGCGTTGAGGGAGATGAGCGGGCTGAATTAAAGGATGTGTTGAATCAACTTGAAATTCCAGCAGGCATGTCATTAATTGCCAGAACGGCCGGCATTGGACGCTCTGTGGAAGAGTTACAGTGGGATTTGAATTACCTGTCTCATCTATGGAAAGCCATTGAGTCAGCTTCTACCTCACAAAAAGGTGCCTTTTTAATCTATCAAGAGGGAAGCCTAGTCATCAGAGCCATTCGTGACTTATTCCAACCGGATATTGGCGAAATTCTCATTGATACTGAAAGTATCTACGAACAAGCCAAGCAATTTATGGCTCACGTGATGCCTTCTAATGTGAATAAGGTGAAACTCTACAAAGACGATGTACCCTTGTTTTCACGTTTTCAAATAGAACACCAAATAGAAACAGCTTATCGCCGTGAAGTTAACCTTCCCTCAGGTGGGGCCATCGTGATTGACCATACCGAAGCCTTGGTTTCGATTGACGTCAACTCGGCAAGATCTACCCGTGGTGGCGACATTGAAACCACGGCATTTAACACCAACTTGGAAGCTGCAGATGAAATTGCAAGACAATTGCGTCTGAGAGACTTAGGTGGTCTTGTGGTCATCGATTTTATCGATATGGAAAACACACGCAATCAGCGAGAAGTTGAAAATCGCCTAAGAGAAGCACTGCGTTATGACAGAGCGCGTGTACAAACCGGCAAAATATCACGTTTTGGGCTATTAGAGCTCTCCAGACAGAGACTGCAGCCCTCCTTAGGTGAAAGTAGTCACACCACCTGCCCAAGATGCCATGGAACGGGCTTTATTAGAGATACAGAATCCTCTGCCTTACATATTCTGCGTATCCTTCAGGAAGAGGCCATGAAGGACAACACTGCGATTATCCGCGCTCAGGTACCTGTTGATGTTGCCACCTTTTTGTTAAATGAAAAAAGAGCAGATGTGTATTCCATAGAAGCCAGGTTAAAGGTGCATGTTGTTTTAATTCCCAATACACATTTAGAAACACCAAACTACAACGTCATCAGAATTAGACATGATGAAGCCAATCAAATGGATTTATCTGAGCCAAGTTACCAGTTGGCTGAAGCTCCTGAATCGGAGCAGGACAATAAACACATTGCACAAGGCACTGTAAAACCTGTAAAAATTGAAGCAGCTGTTAAGGGTATTACACCACCCCAACCTGCTCCTGCAGAGTCTAAGCCTGCGAATGAACCTACCAATGGCAATAAAAAGTCCTTTTTTGCGACAATCATGGGTTGGTTCAAAACAGAAAAAGCAGAGGAAGTTACAACACCGGTTAAAAAATCCACTCGAGAAAGCAATGGTGAGTATCGACAGCAGGATCGTCGCAGAAGAAATAATAGAAATAACAGTAATAGACAAAATTCGACCGATAAAATTACGGCAAAAGATGAGTCAACAGACAAAGAAGCGGTAGCAAGACCTCGTCGACAAGCCCAAAACTTGGAGGGTCAAACCAACCAAAATAGAACTCAAAACAGTAGAAGACGTCCACATCGTACAGAGGATGAAGTTACGCCAACTGTTGTCGAAACGATCACAAACGAAGCTGAGGGAGTCGCTACCGAAACGAAAGAGACAAGTTCTAGACCCCGTAGAAGCCGTAGAGGGAATAGACGAGATCGTTCAGGAAATAACAGACGATTTAATGGCGCTATCACCCCAACCTTCGATCGTGGCGATGAAGAATCAAATGTTAGTGCTATAGTTGATACTGTGTTAACTGAAGTAGAGTCCGTGAGCGTTGATACGGTACAAAGAGCAGAAAATCTTTTCAGCCATGATGAGAAGCCATTTATAGCTCAAGAAGTCATTAACACGTCTATTGAGTTAAGTAACAATCAAGTTACTTCTCAGTCTGCTCCAACTAATGAATTGGTCACTTCAGTTGAAGAGGTTACTACACCAAACAGTAATACAGTAACTAATGGGATACGTGAGCAGTTCACATTACCCGCTGAATCAGGCTTGATTTTGGTGGAAACAAAACCAAGATCTGAGAGCGATTCAATAATTGTTCCATCCTTAAAACGACCACCAATAAGGAAAGTAAAAGTTCATCAAGACCCATTGAACATTGAAGCTGCTCCTTTAATCCAGGTTGAGACTAGAAAAGTAACTTAATAAGCAAAAAAAAAGCCACTTCAAATTAGAAGTGGCTTTTGAGTATAAAACTTTAAGCAGCTTGCTTTAAATCCTCACCAAGACCTATATCGCTAGGCTTGTCTGTTAAAACCATTAAATATCCGTTAATCATTTTTTTAGAGAGTTGTTGGTACTTAATGAAGTTCTCTTGAGGATTCTCATCAAACATCACCACACCTGAGCAATTATTACTATTGAGTGATTGCTCTGTAACCCACCATTTTGCTTCGTTAGATTTTATAGGAACGATCAAGTATTTACATGGCTTATATTGATTTATCAAGGTGTGAGCTTGTTTTACATCTTTATCTTTTACAACAAAGATAATCCACTCTTTATTTTTTACAAAGGGATTACATAATTGATTCATGGTCGCTTTGAAAAGGGAGTGTGACGCTTTGGTTGTCATTAATCGGTTATTATTAAAAGCCAGTTCAGTTTGCAGTGGTTTATCTTCACCAATATCTGGATTAAACAGAATATCAGCAAGTTTAATGATGATATTGATTGATGAATAAATTAGTGTAGTAAGTGTATACATATTTTTATCCTTTAAACTGACCTTGCCTAATAATCCCTACTGCTAATCCTTCGATACTCAAGGGTTGCCTTTCTAAATCAATTTTAATCACATTAAAATCAGGGTTTTCAGGTATCAATTCAACAATATTTCTAGTTTGTTTAAAACGTTTGACGGTAACCTCTTCATCAATTCTGGCTACCACAATGTCCCCATTTTTAACCTGTTGAGTTTGATTCACTGCAAGCAGGTCTTGGTCTAAAATACCAATATCCTTCATGCTCATTCCACTAACTCTTAGCAAATAATCAGCCTTTGGTGAAAACATTGAAGGGTCAACGCGGTAATGATGTTCAATATTCTCTACAGCTAAAATGGGATAACCTGCTGCCACTCTACCCACTAATGGAATACCAACATTTAGTTCCTTAATACGGATACCTCTTGATGAGCCTGGGATCAGATCAATAACCCCTTTTCGAGACAATGCTTTTAAATGATCCTCTGCGGCATTGGGTGATTTAAATCCCATGGCATGAGATAATTCAGCTCTAGTAGGTGGAACGCCAGTACTTTCAAAGTATTGGTATATCCAATCAAAAATTTCTTTTTGTCTTGCTGTGAGTTGATTGTTCATTACAACCTCCTTTAACTGTCATTTTATACAGTACTGTAAAAAAAGCAAGTACTTTTAATTAATGAGATTACAAAGTGAAAAATAACGTTATTTTTATTGGCCATGGAAATCCGATCTATGCAATAACCCCTACTGAATATACAAATTCATGGAAGGGAATTCCTAATAAAATACAAAAACCGAGCGCAATCATTTGTGTATCCGCTCACTGGATCACTCATTCCTTATCTGTTACGGCGATGGATAATCCGCCTACTATTCATGATTTCTCCGGTTTTCCTAAACAACTTTATGACATTAACTATCCGGCTAAGGGTGACAGTCAATTGGCTAAGGAAATAGGTCGCGCATTGGCAAGCCAGGGATGCACACAGGATTTAAACTGGGGGCTAGATCATGGAGCTTGGTCTGTTTTAATCCATCTCTATCCAGAGGCATCAATACCAGTTGTTCAACTATCCCTACAAAAGAATAAGGGTTTGGATTTTCATATTCAGGTAGGCAAATTATTGTCTGAATTCAGAGACGAGAACATATTGTTACTCGCCAGTGGTAATAGTGTTCACAATCTTTATGCGGCTAATTGGCAGAATAACGCTACAGCAGACCCAAAGGCCATAGAATTTGATGGAATTCTCATGGAGATATTACAAAATCGTGATGAACGTAAGTTTATTTCTCTCTTTGAGGATCATTCACTGTTAGCCAAGTGGGCCCACCCAACCGTAGAGCATCTGCTCCCGTTATTCGTAGCTTTTGGTGCAAGTGATATTAAGGATGAATTATCAGTTATTTGCCAAGGGGTTGATATGTCAACAATTAGTATGTTGAGTTTAATGTGGTCGAGCTAATGCTGGATTTCAGAACTCTCAGGCCCACCAATCACCAATACTTCGATACCTTCTTCTTGAAGCTCTTGTAATTCATCAACAGTGGCTATACCCCGGATATTTTTATCGGGTATCTCATGATAATGAATTTTTTTTGCGGTTTGCGCAAAATCTTTACCGACATCTTCTGTATTGCTGTTTATTAATTGAATAATTTGTTGCCTAAGTAACTCCATAAAGTCACCCTTTGCGGCGACATTATTTGTCGGCAAACTAATCCCTTTTGTCTCAATTTGCCGTGCTCTCTCCTCTGAATTTTCTTTATTAGAAAAAGAAGAGCCAATAAATGGGGCTGATGGAACACGTTTAATTTCTTGAGACTTACATATAGGGCATTCAATTAACCCCTGCTCTTTAAGTTTTTCAAAACTCTCCGAGGATTCATACCACCCCTCAAACTGATGAGCGAAGGGGCAACTCAAATCATAAACAATCATAAATTAGCTCCTTTTTATCATCAGGTAGTGGTGAAGTGGTCAAATTTCAAGTCTATTGTTTATTTAAAAATAAGGATAAGAACTCAAGAGTTCTACCCCTAGCCAAAGCAGCAGCGGGTTGGTTGTACATACCTCGTGCCCAACAATTAAACCCATGATCAACATTAGGATAGGTTAATACCCAAGCGTCTGCTTTTTTAGAAAATACCTTCGATACTACTTTGACAGCTTTTTCATCAATATAATGATCTTTTTCAGCAAAGTGAAATAAAAGAGGAATATTGACTTGATGTGCAGCATTAACCTGCTTATCAATACCGCCTGGATAATAACAAACAGCGGCATCTACCGCCTCTTTTGCTCCTACCATGTATGACAACAAACCTCCCATGCAGTAACCAATAGAAGCAATGCTGTTAACTACCTCTTCTCTTTTACGTAAAAAGTTGGCAGCAGTAACCAAATCCTGGGTAGCCTTTTCCATATCACACTTGGCATAGAAATCCAGTCCTTTTTTAAAGCCTGACTCATCATAAGCCAATTGAATTTTTTCCTCTTGGCGCCAAAAAACATCAGGGGCGAAGACAACAAAACCATCCATAGCATATTGGTCAGCAACTTGCTGTATATGCTCATTAACACCAAAAATTTCTTGAATTAATAGGATACCTGGCCCCTTTCCTGTGGGTGGTAAAGACAAATATCCACTAAAAGTTGATCGATCTTCTTTTTCAATTTCAAGCCACTGACCTTTCATAAAACGCTCCGTAATTGAGTAAGGAATAACATTAACCTAATATTATAAGATAATTTTATTGATGATATATTTTAAAAAACGTAAAAAAATTAAACGAGAAAAGATCTTTTAAATCATTTGGAAAACAAGTAAAATAGAAAATTCGCCCGGGTGGTGAAATTGGTAGACACAAGGGACTTAAAATCCCTCGGCTTGAAAAGGCTGTGCCGGTTCGATTCCGGCCCCGGGCACCACAAAATTAGACGGGAGCATTGATAAATGCTTGACTTGTTTTTTAATCAAGTTACCAATCAATTGTGGTTCAAATTCACGATAACTCTCTTCCTTGCTTTCCTAACTGGCCTTGAAATTAGAGGATATTGGTCAAATAAACCCAGCCGTCTTCGTATTGGGTCAACACGGACCTACACGCTTCTATCTGCACTGGGATTTATTCTCTATAACCTAGACCCAACATATAAATTATTCATTGTTGGTATGCTATTTATTGGCGTATTAATTTTTTTGTTCTACCAACAAAAATTAGTCAATCAACAATTTGGTATTCTACAGTTGATCATTCCCATGATTGTTTATACCTTTGGACCAATAAGCCTTAATTCACCATTGTGGTTTTTAATTTTGGTTTTTGTCATGATCATCTTTACAATCAGTGCAAGACCCATTTCCTTACACATTACACAAAAGATGGACCAGGATGAATTAATCTTGTTCTCTAAGTTTTTATTAGTAACTGCTGTCATTCTTCCGTTACTCCCAAAAAACACTATTAGCACCTACTTGCCCTCTTCACCATTTCATATATGGATGGCTGTTGTCGTTATTTCTACCATCTCATATTTAGGCTATTTATTAAGACGTTATTTTTTATTGGGTAGTGGTCTTTTTATGACTGGTTTATTGGGTGGTGTTTATTCTAGTACTGCAGCCACGGTTGTTCTTGCTCGCCATTCAAAACAGTTTCCTGGGATCAATTATGGTATTCAAGGAGCGATCGTCGCTGCCACAGCCATGATGTATCTAAGATTAACTGTTTTGGTAGGGATTTTAAGTACCCATTTACTCTCTATTCTTGCCTTACCTCTTTCTTTATTCTTTATTTCCACTTTTTTTATTTCCTATCTTTTAAATCGAAAAAAACAAGATGACACCAAAGAACAACAAGAAAAAGACAAAAACCCCTTAGAATTCGCCACCGCCATTGTCTTTGCTGGATTATTTATACTGATGTTGTTTTTAACAGAGGTTATTACAGAAAAATTTGGTGCATTAGGTCTTAAAATACTTGCCTTTGGGACGGGTTTTACGGATATAGATCCTTTTATTCTTTCTTTATTAAATGGATCCTACCCTCATTTATCGGACCACCTTATATCAGGGGCCTTCTTAATCGCTGCGGGCAGTAACGGATTGTTAAAAGCCATTTATACGGGTTTTATTGGGGATTGGCGAAAAAACAAAAGTGCCATTGTGGCTCTTACCTTAAGTGGATTATTAACCATTGTTTGGGGAGCGATTCTCGAGTAATCACTCCCCTTGATTAGTGTTACGCAAAACCGATGACTTTCATCTTATAGTCTATTTGACTACCTTTTCTTGCACGTGAATGAATATAAGATTTAATTTCAGCAGTTGAGAGTTCAGCTTGAACTTCGTTCCCTGCGCGATTCGTACCTAAAACTATAAGCTGTGTTAGATCAGTTGGTACACAGGATAAGAGTTTTTCATTCTGATCAAGGGCCATGAGAATAATCCCTTTACCTTTAGGCATTTCTTTAAGGTCAATAATCGGGAAAACCAGCAACCTGCCTTTTTCAGAAACATTGGCCACATGCGTCGCCTTAGGTGAAATGAGGCGAGGCAGTAACGGATAGTCATTATCATCAATTGTCATAAAGGCTTTCCCTGCTTTAACTCGGGAAATAAGTTCATGAGGTTTAACGATAAAGCCGGTACCCGATGAGCTACTAACAAGGTATTTTTCATCAGGCAACGCAGACATGATACCCACTACCCGTGCACCGTTTTGTAAATCAATGAGGGTAGTGACAGGCACCCCATCTCCCCTACCGCTTGGTATGTCAGAGACTTTGATGGTATAGGCCCGACCCTTAGAATCAAGCAGGATCAGTGAATGGATGGTACGTGACTCAATGACAGACTGCCCAATATCACCGGCTTTGTAGGAAAATTGACTGGCATCCAACGAATGTCCTTGCCTTGCCTTGATCCATCCGTTTTTAGATAAAGTCACTGTAACGGGCTCATCAAGTACAGTGGGGGCAATCAGTTCCTCCTCAACATGTTCGATGAGTGTTCTTCTCTTGTCACCATAGAGTTCAGCATCACTGTTAATCTCATTAATTAATAGATCTTTTCTTGCCTCTTCATGGTCTAGTAAATAAGAAAGATCTTTTTTCTCGGAACGTAATTCTTTTAGTTCCTTTTCAATTTTGATGTACTCAAGCTTAGCCAACTGTCTTAAACGAATTTCAAGAATGTCATCTGCTTGAACTTCAGTGAGAGAATAATAACGTATCAATTCAGCTTTAGGCTCGTCTGATTCACGAATAATTTTAATCACTTCATCGATGTGCAAAAGAATCAGTTCTCTGCCTTCAAGAATATGTATTCTTCTGTCAACTTCATTTAATCTAAATTGTGTTCGCCGAACAATAGTATTCAGTCTAAAAACAATCCATTCACTGAGAATGTCTTTAATATTTTTTTGTTTCGGTTTACTGTCTAAGCCCAACATCACCATGTTTATAGACAGGGAGGCTTCAAGACGAGTATTAACCAGTAGGAAATTCATCAACTCGTTTGGGTTCTGACGACTTGATTTAGGTTCGATGACAATTCTAACGGGTGAATTTTTATCTGATTCATCACGTACTAAATCAAGGGCTCCCAAAATAAGGGCTTTTAAATTAGATTGATCAGGGGTCAGTGATTTTTTACCATCCTTCACTTTGGGATTAGAGATTTTTTCAATATCTTCTAGAATATCCTTGGTGGATACTCCATAGGGCAGTTCATTCACAACAATACGCCACTGACCCCGAGCCAACTCCTCAATAACCCATCTGGCCCTTACTTTTAATGATCCCTTCCCTGTTTCATAGGCATTTAAGATATCAGCCTGGGGAGAAATAATTTGCCCCCCACCTGGTAAATCAGGCCCTTTGATGGTTCTCACGAGCTGAGCTATGGAGGTATCCGGTTTTTGAATTAGGTTAACTACAGCCTTAGCGACCTCTCTCATATTATGAGAAGGTATTTCTGTTGCCATCCCCACACCAATACCTGATGAACCATTAAGTAACAGAAAAGGGAGTCTTGCTGGTAACAATTTTGGTTCTTTAAAAGAACCATCATAATTTGGGGTGAAATCGACGGTGTCTTTATCAATTTCAGATAGTAACAATTCAGCAATAGGGGTTAAGCGACACTCTGTGTAACGCATAGCGGCAGCACCATCTCCATCACGGCTACCAAAATTCCCTTGGCCATCAATAAGGGGATAGCGCAATGTAAAATCCTGCGCCTGTCTGACCAATGCATCATAGGCTGCAACATCGCCATGGGGATGATATTTACCAATCACATCTCCTACGACGCGTGCGGACTTAACGTGACGATTAGGTCGATAGAGTCCTAACTCATGCATGGCAAATAAAATCCGTCGTTGAACAGGCTTTTGTCCGTCACTCACATCAGGAATAGCACGTCCCATGACAACGCTCATGGCGTACTCTAAATAACTGCGTTCAATAAAATGAGATAGTTCTAACTGCTCTGATTGTTCAGTTTTGCTTCCATTCTCAGCGTGTTGTGAAAACAAATCACCACTTGTGGAATCATTTGAATTACCTTGGCTACTGTTCTTTGACATTAGATATCTACCTCTACACTGCTTCCGTTCTCTTCCATCCACTCACGTCTCGCGCTAGCCTCACCCTTACCCATCAATTTTGAAAAGGTTGCATGGGTATATTGATGATCAAAATCCATCAATAAAACAGGTAAAACACGTCTGGTATCAGGATTCATAGTGGTTTCCCATAGCTGTTCGGGATTCATTTCACCCAGTCCCTTAAAGCGACCAACACTCCACTGTGATGTTTTTAAACCCTCTTTATTTAGGCGATCTTCAATGGCCATCAATTCACTCTCATCCAGCGCATACATTTTGCGTGCAGGTCTTTTTCCGGCAGCGTTAACATCAATTCTAAATAATGGTGGGCTAGCCACGTAAATATGTTTTTTTTCTACAAGTTTGGGGAAATGGATATAAAACAGAGTTAATAACAGTACCTTTATATGGCTACCATCCACATCCGCATCTGACATAATAATAATTTTGTCATAACGTAAACCGCTTAAATCAGGTTGGTCGTTAACACCATGGGGATCAACCCCGATGGCAACGGAAATATCGTGAATTTCGTTGTTAGCAAATAATCGGTCTCGGTCCACTTCGAAGGTATTAAGTACTTTACCGCGCAGTGGCAATATGGCCTGAGTATTTTTATTGCGAGCGAGTTTGGCCGATCCGCCTGCAGAATCTCCCTCTACTAAGAAGAGTTCTCTTTCATGTATATCATCAGATTCACAATCGGTTAACTTGCCAGGCAAAACAGCTACTCCACTGCCCTTTTTCTTTTCAATTTTCTGACTGGACTTCATGCGATTCATGGCTTGCTTGATAATTAATTCAGCAATTTTTTTCGCGTAATCCAAGTGATTGTTTAACCAAACATCCAGTGGCTGCTTAACCATCATCGCGACCAGTTTAAGGGCATCTCGACTTGTTAATTTCTCTTTAGTTTGGCCCTGAAATTGAGGGTCAAGGATACGGGTTGAGAGTACAAAATGCAGTTTGCTTGAGGCATCCTCCATTTGTAACCTGACCCCACGAGGTAATAAGCCATGCAGTTCGATAAAAGATTTTATAGATTCATAAATACCCGTTCTCAACCCAGCCTCATGGGTACCGCCAGCTGCTGTGGGGATGAGATTGACATAAGACTCATTGGCACCTGATGAATTTTCATACCAAGCAAAAGCCCAAGAGGCTCCTTCACCAACGGCAAAGGTGTCACTGTCTGTAGATTGATCAATATAATTTTCAAGAGCAAAAATTGGAACAATAGGTTCCTGATAATCAGAAATTTCATCTAAATACCCTTTTAATCCCTCAGGGTATTTCCATGTTTTGATATTTTCAGGATCCTTTTCAAACTGCAGCGATACTTCCACACCAGGCAATAAAACCGCTTTGGATCTTAAAACTCTCTCAAGCTCATTAATTGAAACATGAGGTTGATCAAAGTACTTGGGATCTGGGGTCACCGTGACTTGTGTTCCGGAGTCGTTTTTATCGCAATTACCAATGACTTTGAGTGGCACGATCACATCGCCGCCTGAAAAGGAGATCTGATGGATCTTTCCCTCTCTTTTCACTATCACATCAAGCTGCTTGGATAAGGCGTTAGTGACTGATACACCCACACCGTGTAAGCCACCGGAAAAAGCATAGGCGCCTTGACCTGATTTTTTATCAAATTTGCCACCAGCGTGAAGACGGGTAAAAACCAATTGAACTGTGGGTTCCTTCTCCTCAGGATGAAGCCCAACGGGAATACCTCGACCATTATCGACAATGGTAATTGATCCATTGTTGTGAACGACTACAAAAATTTTGTTAGCATAACCAGCTAATGCTTCATCAGCTGCATTATCAATGACTTCTTGAATAATATGCGTTGGGTCCTGCGTCCTGGTGTACATTCCAGGCCTCTCTTTAACAGGCTCTAACCCCTTAAGGACGCGTATACTGGATTCATTATATTTAGACGATGCCACTTTAGACCTTAATTTGTATGGTTTTAATAAGTTGTTGAAAATAGTTCGAATGATCGCATTTTTTTAGCCATTAAGCCAAGAAAAATATTTTATGACCCATGAATATAGCGTAATTATCGTTGGTGCAGGATTTTCTGGTATTTCTATGGGATTAGAGTTACAGGGTATTGGTATTAGTAACTGGCTGATACTTGAAAAGGAGAGTCGAATTGGAGGCACTTGGGCTGCTAACACCTATCCCGGTAGCGGAAGCGATGTACCAAGTATACTTTACCAACTAAAAAGAGCTCCTTATCACCGCTTTACAAGAAAATTTGCTGACCAACATGAGATATTAAACTATATTGAGACTATTGCTGAGCCACTTAAGCCTAAAATTAAATATGAAGAGGAAGTACTAAGCATTGAGTTTTTAGATCAGATGGATAAATGGCTGATCACTACGCAAAAAAATCAGTTTCTATCACGTTTTGTCATTCTCAGCATGAGTCCCCTGGCAAAACCCTCTGTTCCGGTCTTACCAGGACAAAATAACTTTAGGGGCAAACAAGTACACACTGCACAATGGCATGATGCGATTAATTATCATGATAAGAATGTCATTGTGGTTGGATCAGGTGCCTCAGCGATTCAATGTATAGAGACAATTCAACCCTATGTTAAACAACTCTTTTTAATACAAAGATCCCCCTCATGGGTCATGGCCAAAGGTAATCGTGACAATTCGATCCTTTCGCAGTACTTACTCCAATTTAGAGGGTATTTTCTACTGGCCTACCTCTTCACCTTTTTGTTACACGAAATCAAGGTCCTGTTGTTTATAAATCCAAAATTAATGGAATTAGTGGAATGGTTTAACAAGAGACGGATAAAACAATTAGTAACCCACCCTCAGAACAGAAGGTCAATCATCCCTGATTACGCACTTGGTTGTAAAAGAATTGTTCTCTCCGACCACTATTACCAGGCCATTAGTAGTCCTAATGTCAGCATACATAATGTAACCATTTCAAAAATCGAGGAAAGTGGAGTGACTTTGGAAGATGGGACAAGTCTATTGGCTGACATCATTATTTACGCTACAGGTTTTGAACATGCCCAACACGTCCCTATTAATCGGATACTAGCAAATGGATTAGATCTTAAAGAGGTGTGGAAAAAGAAAAGAAGCGCTTATTTGGGTATGTTCGTATCGGCATTTCCCAATTTATTTCTTCTCGTGGGCCCTAATACGGGTCTTGGACACCAAAGCCTATTGTTTATGATTGAAAGACAGACAAACTATCTTTCTAAAATGATGAAATACCTTTTAAATCATCATGTTAAGAGGGTTAATGTCAAAAGGGAGAAAGAACTGGCGTTGCAAAGAAAAATCGACTCAAGGAACCAAGGAACCGTATGGGAAAAGGGTTGTCAAAGTTGGTACCTTGATGCAAAAGGAAATAATGTTGCACTTTGGCCTTTTTCCTCACTTTATTACTGGTGGTTAACCAAGGATTATAATAAAAATGATTTTGAAATTAAATTCTAATGTTATTCCCTCATCAGAAATTACTTCAGAAAATAATTACTTCAATAGACGTCACTTTTTAACTGCATTAGGTGTGGGGATCTCCTCCGGCTTACTGCCTAAGTTAAGTTTCGCCCAATCAGAGTCATTACACTATAAACCAAGAGTAATAACCTCCTTAGAACAAGAGACCAGTTATCAAGACGCGACGCATTACAATAACTTTTATGAATTCGGGACTGATAAAACAGATCCCGCCCAAAATGCCCATACATTGATCACCCGTCCTTGGACGATTGATGTCGAAGGTGCTGTAAAAAAGCATAAAACACTAGCAATTGATGATTTACTAAATAAATTCCCTCTTGAAGAAAGGATTTATCGTCACCGATGCGTTGAAGCCTGGAGTATGGTGATCCCCTGGATTGGAGTGAGTCTTAAAAAAGTGATTGATTGGTGTGAGCCTACGGGTAATGCAAAATATATTGAATTTGTCTCCCTAGCAGACCCTAATACCATGCCTGGCGTAAAGTTACCCTTACTCCATTGGCCTTATACTGAGGGCCTCAGAATTGACGAGGCAAGCCATCCTCTCGCTCTTCTGGCCTTAGGCATGTATGGAAAGGTGTTACCCAATCAAAACGGCGCCCCTGTGAGACTGGTAGTACCTTGGAAATATGGTTTTAAGGGTATTAAAAGTATTGTTAAGATAAGATTTGTTGAGCAACAACCTCAAACCACATGGAATATTGCCAATCCCAATGAATATGGTTTCTATTCTAATGTTAACCCAGAGGTAGATCATCCACGTTGGAGCCAGTCTACGGAGCGAAGAATTGGCGATGGCTTGTTTGCAGCCAGACGAAAAACCTTGATGTTTAACGGCTATGCGGAGCAAGTATCTCACCTCTACACTGGGATGAATCTCAAACAGTACTTCTAATCATGAAAAAATTGATTTTTATCTTGAGTTTGCTTCCCCTGAGCTATCTTGTTTATGCCACGCTAACGAACCAGCTGGGTGCCAACCCTATTTCTGAAATCATTCACTTTACGGGTCTTTGGACGCTTAATTTCTTATGCATCACTCTGCTGATTACACCCGTAAGGATCCTGTTTAAACAAAATCAATGGGTCAAATATCGGCGTCTGTTAGGTCTCTATGCTTTTTTTTATATGATGTTGCATTTCTTATCCTATAGCGGACTTGATTTACATTTTAGTTGGCCTGAAATTAGCCATGATCTCATTAAACATCCCTTTGTTTATGTAGGTTTTACTGCCTTAGTTCTAACCTTACCTTTGGCGTTAACATCGAACACATACGCCCAAAAGAAACTCAAAAAAAATTGGAAGACCTTACACAAATTAGCCTATGTTATTCCAGTTTTAGGTGTTATCCATTTCTGGTGGCTAGTTAAACGAGATCTAACGCAACCAATACTCTATGCTATAATTTTGATCGTTTTATTAGGTGTACGACTCTATAAATACTCTATCCAAGCGGTAAACAAAAAACCTCAATGGGAACAATTTCAAGAATCTTAATTTTATTGACTGTATGTATTGTCTCCCTCATAGGTTTTACCGCCAGATCCTCTGTAGAAAACTCATCTCTCTCCACTGACCAGCCCTCTTATTTTAAAAATAGTTATCCAGATGCCTCTCCAAGAGGTAGTTTTCTTAAATGGCAGTGGGAAAGACTTTTTTATCCTTCACAGGAAAAGAGTGATGTAGCCGCTCCCCAAGTGGAACCGAATTTGCCTCTCATTGATCATCCAGAAGGAAAAGTTGTTGTGACGTGGATAGGGCATTCAACTATTCTGTATCAATGTGATGGACTCAATGTTTTAACTGATCCAATGTATTCAGATTACGCAAGCCCTCTCCCCCCCTTTGGCCCCAAAAGACATGTTCCACCAGGTGTAAGATTAGATCAATTACCTCATATTGACGTAGTACTAATATCTCATAACCATTATGATCATCTTGATTTACCCACTATTAAAGCTTTATCAAAACAAGTGGGTGGTCCCCCTCTCTTTCTCGTGCCATTAAAAATTAAACGGTGGATGCTAGATAATGTTGAGGATTTAAATACAGAACAGCATAAAGATAAGGTTAAGGAATTCAATTGGCATCAAAGCATCAGCTTGACTGGCAAGACGGCAAACTTTGAGTTCACTTTTTTACCTGTCCACCACTGGAGTGCCAGAAGTTTATGGGATAGAAATGAAACACTCTGGGGCTCATGGGCCGTTATCCATCCTAAATTCAGATTTTGGTTTTCAGGGGATCTTGGCTATTCAAAAGATACCGCTGATATTGGACAAACTTTTCAATCATTTGATCTGGCGGCCATCGATATAGGATCCTATGAACCCCGTTGGTTTATGGCTAATTATCATATCAACCCAAGTGAGGCAGTTAAGGTAATGCAGGATGTCCATGCTAAACAGGCTTTCGGCATTCACTGGGGTGTCTTTAAGCTATCTGATGAACCTCTCATCCAACCACCAAAGGATTTAGACCTCGCTCTACAGCGTAACCATATCAATAAAGAGATATTTACTGTTTTCAATATTGGTGAAAGTAAGATTTATAAGGATTAGATTAGAATGCTAAATTATCCAACTCAATTTGATTTTATTGTCATTGGATCAGGGAGTGCTGGTTCTGTGATCGCTAATCGCTTGTCAGAGGATTCAGGCACCAGTGTGCTCTTAATAGAATCAGGTAAACATGATAATTATCCGTGGATACATATCCCAGTGGGATATTTATACTGTATTGGAAACCCAAGAACTGATTGGTGTTTTGAAACAGAAAAAGAAGAAGGACTAAATGGGAGATCCATTAAATATCCAAGGGGTAAAGGCATCGGTGGCAGCTCTTTAATTAACGGCATGATTTACATGCGTGGTCAGCAAGCAGATTATCAAAACTGGGTAAAGATGACCGGCGATGAGGGTTGGAGTTGGCAACAGGTTCTACCTTTATTTAAAAAAATGGAAAAATACCATTCCGGAGAAAATGAATATCATGGTAATAAAGGGCCATGGCGTGTTTCAAAGCAAAGACTGTCCTGGAAGGTCCTTGAAGTTTTTAAGAATGCGGCCGTTGAAAACGGTATTCCTTATACTTCAGATTTTAATACTGGAGACAATTTCGGGGTTGGTTATTTTGATGTTAACCAATATAGGGGACTAAGGCTTAACGCTGGCCAAGCGTTTGTTAAATCTGCTGTTTATCGAACAAACTTGACTGTATCCAGTGAATCACATGTCAACAAAATTGTGTTTGACGAACAAAAACGAGCAACAGGTGTTGAAGTAATAAAAAATAATCAAAAACACCATTACACTGCGACCAAAGAAATTATTGTTTGCGCAGGCGCCATAGGTTCTGTGACCTTATTAGAGCGTTCGGGGATAGGTAAACCTGACGTGCTTAAAAAACATAACATTCCAGTTGTGCATCCTTTAAACGAGTTAGGCGAAAATCTTCAGGATCACTTACAACTGCGGCATGTCTTTCGTATTGAAGGACTACCTACCCTCAATACTTTAGCCAATACGTGGTGGGGTAAATTACGTATAGGACTACAATACGCATTAACGCGACGAGGTCCCATGTCAATGGCTCCCTCACAGTTAGGGGTGTTTGCGAAAAGCTCAATGAGTCAGACTCGGGCTAATTTACAATATCACGTCCAGCCTCTCTCTCTTGAAAAGTTTGGTGACCCACTGCATCCCTTTAATGGCTTTACAGCAAGTGTTTGTAATTTACAACCCACCTCCAAGGGTTCGGTCCATATCAGTGCCATTGATCCCTTTGCTAAGCCTATTATTAAACCGAATTATCTGGCTACTGAGGAAGACCAAAAGGTGGCAATAGAATCGGTAAAATTAACCCGACAAATTGTTTCTTCTTCAGTGTTTAAGGCCTACCAACCACAAGAAATACTACCTGGTCCCCAAAAACAAACTGACAGTGAGATTTTAGATGGAGCAAGAAATATTGGGACGACCATATTTCACCCAACCTCCACATGCCGAATGGGGAACAAAAACGATCCCAATCGATGTGTAGATAGCGAGTTCAAACTCAATGGAGTACAAAATATCAGAGTGGTTGATGGCAGCACTATGCCAGTCATTACTTCAGGCAATACCGCTGCGCCCATTATGATGATGGCTGAAAGAGCCGCTATACTCATTAAAAAAGACCATTCCCTAAGTTAATATGCTCACACTTGCTCAACAATTAGTCAGTGCATCAAAACAGGTTCAGCCTATTACAGTCGACTTGTCATGTGTACCACAATCATTGCAAGAGGCTTATCATGTTCAAGGTGAGTTACTTCAACTGTTAAATGATCACTCGGCTGCTTGGAAAGTTGGTAGTGGTAACGATGAGCACAAGGTCTTTGCAGCCCCCATCCCCAGTCAATGGTTATTTAATAATGGCTCACATTTATCCTTAAGTGATTATTCATTGATCGGTATTGAATTAGAGTTTGCTTTTAGACTAAATAATATTGACTCTATCAATCAATCCTTCAGTCTAGAGCAATTAGAACCTCATATTACTGAGGTAGCTGCAGCCATTGAGGTGGTTTCCACAAGGTTATGCCATTGGCCAGATTTGCCAGCTTATCTCAAGGTGGCAGACTTACAAAGTAATGGTGCATTAATCATCGGCGATGCTATTGCCTACACATCAACATTAAATTATTCGCTACCCAAGATCTCTATACAGAATAACCATACTGAACAATCTGGTTTAATTGGAAAGAACCCTGCGGGCGACCCTAGACTTCTACTGCCCTCTTTAATAGACCAACAAAAACAACAGCGCCGCAAGATTACCCATACCGATTGGATCACCACGGGGAGTCTTAGTGGTATCTATTTTATTGACTATGTAAGTAACATAACAGGTACAATTGAAGGGTTACCTTCCGTCAATTTAACCATTACCTAGTTTTTATGTTCTCAAGAAAACCATTGCTGATTTATAGCGCCCTTATTTTATTGGTGTTAGCGGGCTGTGCGCCAGTTGACAGTGTTACACCTAAAACGCCTCAAGACACATCTCAAAAAACAGACAATTTATATAACGACATACCTCCCATTGCTAAACCGAATAATTTACCTAACGCCTTTTCTATTAAAGGAATTCCTTATTATCCTGATACACGAAGTTTTTTTGCTCCTTCAACCTTGGCCTCAATATTAAATTTCTATAGTGCAAATGTCACAGCAAAGTCACTATTAACCCGTCCTTACATCCCTGCACAAAAAGGAACGTTAGAATTTGATACCACCTTGAGTGCCAGAAAGATGGGGTTTGTTGTCTACCCTCTTACAGAGGACATTGCAGACCTGTTTTTAGAAATCTCCCAACAAAATCCAGTGATTGTCACCTTAAAAAACCCTGAAAACCCGGATGATTGGGCGTTCCATATTGCCTATGGATACGATTTTGCTGATAGAACAATTACAGTGACCGATATGAATTCAAGTATCAAAAAGTTACCCATGGCTGTTTTTGAGAAAGAATGGGCGCAATCGCAATATTGGGCTGTCACGATAACACCCCCTTCCGTTATTCCTGCTTCAGCAAGAGAAATTGGATATTTAACTTCGATCTCCCGCATTGAACCCTTAGCACCCCAAGCTGCTAAGGAAGCCTATCTCAAAACCTTAGAACGTTGGCCAAACAATGTGGTTGCGTTAATTGGCATCGGTGACATTGCCTATGTTCACCATAGGTACGATGAAGCTTTGGATTATTTTCAAAGAGCTGTTAAAACATCACCTAATTCTGGTGATGCTCTAAACAATTTAGCCCAGACCTATCTTGCATTACATCAAGGTCAAAAGGCCTTATCGACGATTCAAAAAGCCTTGAAATTGAAAAGTCATCATCACAAGACCTACTTACAAACACAAAGACAAATTGAGAATTATTTAAAGAAACACCACTGAAGTGTGGAGGCGGGGGTCGGAATCGAACCGGCGTAGACGGCTTTGCAGGCCGCTGCATGACCACTCTGCCACCCCGCCATTGCTTAATTGTGTATTAGGTAGAATTTGGAGCGGGAGACGAGTCTCGAACTCGCGACCTCAACCTTGGCAAGGTTGCGCTCTACCAACTGAGCTACTCCCGCAATAAGACGTAAATAATAAACTGTTAACTCGATTACGTCAATATTTTTAGCTTATTTTAAGCAGGTCAAATATAAAAAATCCTTTAAAAACCGACTTTTATCGCTACCCGCAAATAATAAAACATAGAAATAAGTGTTAAGAATGCGGCAACAATAATGCAGAGTGTACCGACAATATGACATGGGATAAACCCAAAAAGTATTTGGTCGTACAATAAAAAGGGAATGGCCAACATCTGCGCGGACGTTTTAATTTTTCCCAGCGTAGATACAGCAATATTCGCACTTTTACCAATTTGCGCCATCCACTCACGCAGTGCTGAAATAGTGATTTCTCTACCAATAATTATTAATGCAATCACCGAGGACACGCGTTGTAAATCCACTAAAACAATGAGCGCCGCCATGACCATTAATTTGTCTGCAACAGGATCCAAAAATGCACCAAAGGCTGTGGTTTGATTTAATTTTCTGGCTAAATAACCATCAAAGGCATCAGTAATAGCAGCGATAATAAAGATTACTGCTGCCAGCAAACCTGAATCAGAGGAATGCATCCAAGGGTCTGGAAAATAGACCACCGCTACGAAAAGCGGGATGAGAAGCACTCTAATAAAGGTGAGTAGATTGGGTACGGTAAATTTCATAATGATGTTTAATTAATGTAAATGATTATATATTTTTTTGGCAAGCTCAAGTCCAATACCTGGTACAACAGCAATATCATTAACACTAGCACTTTGTAACCCCTTCAGTCCACCAAACTGTAAGAGCAACTGTTTACGGCGTTTAGGTCCTACGCCATCAATTTCATCGAGAATAGAATGCTGCGTGGTTTTACTCCTTCTCATTCTATGACCTGTTATGGCAAATCGATGTGCCTCATCTCTAATGGCTTGTATTAAATGAAAACCGGGTAAATCATGCTGTAGATATAACTCTTCATTATTATGAGGCAGAATAATTTTTTCTAAACCAGGCTTTCTTCCCTCACCCTTAGCGACACCGACAACATACAGATCTGACAAATTAAGAGAACCAAGAATTTCTTTGGCTACATTTAACTGCCCTTTTCCGCCATCTATGATTAATAAGTCTGGCAGTTGTCCCTGTTCTTTTATCACGCGTGCGTAACGGCGCTCTAACGCTTGAGACATGGCTGCATAATCATCCCCTGGCGTAATACCAGAAATATTAAATTTTCTGTAAAACTGCTTTGCCGGTGTGCCATTTTCAAACACCACACAAGAGGCGACAGTGTCATTTCCCTGCGTGTGACTAATATCAAAACATTCTATACGGTGAGGAACAAACTCAAGGTGTAATGCCTGCTGTAAACTCTCAAGCCTACTTTCCGCTGAACTAATGTGATTGAGTCTGTTAAGTAAAGCAAATTCAGCGTTTTTATAGGCATTAGACCACCAAGTCTTTTTTTCGCCAATAGGATTTTGAATAATCTTTACTGTGTGACCTGCCACTTCACTTAACCATTGACTTAGATTATCAGTGTTACTTAATTGATTTATGACAATAGACTCTGGGATATTGCCCGTCAGGTAGTGTTGAGTAATAAAGGCCTCATAAATTTCTTCAATGGACACCTGGTCTGTGTTACTGGGATAAAAGGACTTATCACCAATGTGTTTTCCTCCTCTAATCATGACCCAGTTAACAGTGTAAAAATAGTCATTTTGCGCAACGGCGATAATATCCACATTATCAGAACCCGATTTTGAAACAGTTTGTTTAAGTAATACCTGTTGCATGAGTGCAATTTGGTCACGTAATTGAGCAGCTTGTTCGAATTCCAGTAAATTAGAATGAATACTCATTTTGTCACGTAACTCATTTAACACGTTGTCTTCATGACCAGTTAGAAAATCCACAGCATTTTTAATCTGTTGCCGATAGTCTTCTTGCGAGATTAAATTAACACATGGTGCTGAACAGCGTTTAATTTGATGGAGTAAACAGGGGCGTGTTCGATGGGAATACACGCTATCATCACAGGTACGAAGCATGAATATTTTTTGTAAATATTGAATGACTTCTCTTGCCGCCCAGGAATTCGGATAGGGTCCATAAAACTGATCTTGATTATTGGCGTTACCACGAAAAAGCTTAATTTGTGGAAACCCGTGTCGACTAATTTGAATATAGGGATAGGACTTGTCATCCTTAAATAACACATTGTATTTAGGATTAAATTGCTTAATTAAATTGCCTTCTAACAGCAGAGCTTCTGATTCAGAACTGGTAATTGTTATTTCAATATGGTGCACATGGCTCACCATAGCAGCCGTTCTAATCGGTAGCTGGGTTTTTTGAAAATAGGAACTTACACGCTTCTTTAAATTCTTGGCTTTACCTACGTAGATCACTTCATTTTGATGATTAAACATGCGATATACCCCTGGTAAATGAGGTAAGGAACGCAAATAATTATCAATATCAAAGGTACTCATAGGGATGGTGTTGTTATACTTTGAATTTGAGTAAAGATAGCCTTAAACATGTCTGCAGTTAAACGATTGGTTTGCGTATTATAACGACTACAGTGGTAACTGCTAATTAAAGTATAGCGGTGATTTAATGAATAAACACTGCCGTGTTTAAAGGGGTAGAGACTCTTTTTTACATTAAAGGCAGCCAATACGGCATCATGGGCAATTTTTCCTAAGGCAAGAATAACTTGTAATGAGGGTAATGCATCAATTTCATCTTTGAGATATTGATTACATTGCTTAATTTCCTCGGGTAAGGGTTTATTTTGAGGAGGGAGACATTTCACTGCATTGGTGATTCGGGCATTATAGAGCTCTAATGAATCATTAACACCCAAGGACTGAGGCCGATTACTGTATTTGAAATCAAAAAGCGTTTGATACAACAACAACCCTGCATAATCACCCGTAAACGGTCTTCCGGTTTTATTGGCACCATGCATACCAGGGGCAAGACCAACAATTAACAACTGCGCATTTTGATCACCAAAGGGGGGAACGGGTTGACAAAAGTAGTCAGGATTTTGCTTTTTGATATCTGATAAAAATAGACTCAGTCTGGTGCACTTGGTACAACTAAAGCTCATCGTTACTCACTTCAGGCTGTAAAGTGACATGAACAATACCGTGCTCTTTTTCAAGCATAGTTAAGGTTCGTTTTAATATTTCAGGCCAACTATTTAGTGAGGCGATTTCCAAATGAGCAGATAAAGCAACCATGCCTGAAGCCAACGTCCAAATATGTAGATCATGAACAGAAATCACACCATCAAGGTGTGATAATTGATCTCCAACTGTGACGAGAGACACGTTATCTGGTACTCCTTCCATAAGAACATGAACAGACTCACTGAGAATTTTAATGGTAGAGAACAACATAATACCTGCCACCACTAGTGACAAAATAGGATCAATTGGCATCCAACCCGTCCATAGAATTACGGCACCTGCAATTAATGCTGCAAGAGAGCCAAAAAAGTCCCCAATAACATGAATCATTGCCGCACGAGAATTAAGACCATGCTCCATTTTGGACAAAAACAAAGCGTTTACGGTATTCATTAACATGCCAATAATCGATACCACAATAACGGTTATCGCATTAACATGATGCGGCTCTGATATTCTTAAAATTGCTTCAACCACAATACCTAAAATAACTACTAAAAGTAGAATGCCATTAAATAATGCGGCTAAAACCTCTGCACGTTGTAATCCATAACTGTGTTTTTGTGAAGGAGGTCTTTTTCCCATCCACACTGCAAGTGAGCCCAAGGCAAGTGACAATGCATCTGAAACCATATGCCCTGAATCAGATATTAATGCCAAAGAATTAGAAAAATAACCGGCAATGAGTTCCACTAAAGCAAAGGTGATAGTAAATACCAAAGCAGCCAACATCGCTTGAGATGTTTTAGGTTTATGGGCATGATGATCGTGACCTGCGGGATCATGATGGACATGAGGTTCATGTTTATGATGTACTATCATGCTATTTCCAATTCTCAAGTTCTTTTAAGCTCTTAATATACAAAGACTCACTGATAGCGTTTTGACTCACTGCCATCATCGTGTTAAGCCTAATAATGCTCTGTTGATCCACCTTAAATTGATCTAGACCATTTAATAACGGGTCAATTTCTTCAGGTTTATTACATAATAAAACCATATCACAACCTGCATGAAAAGCGGCTAAAGCTCTGTCGGTTGGTGACCCTGTTTGTACAGCGCCTTCCATGGCTAAATCATCACTGAATATGACACCATTAAAACCCAACTGACTTCTTAAGATGTGTTGCAACCAATATCGAGAAAATCCAGCAGGCTTATCATCCACATTTTTGTAAACAACATGAGCCGGCATAACAGCATCTAAACCAGACAAAATTAAAGCTTTATAAGGTAATACATCGTTATTAATAATTGTTTCTTCATCACGCTCATCTACGGGTAATGTTAAATGAGAGTCCGCGTTAACATAACCGTGGCCAGGAAAATGCTTGCCAATGGCAGGAAAACCACAGTCATGGAGTCCCTTAATAAAAAATTGATTTAGGATAGATACTACAGCTGGATTTTGGTGAAATGATCGATTACCTATGACCTCACTGTGACCGTAATTTAAATCTAAAACTGGAGTAAAGGACAAATTCACCCCAATTTTTTTTAATTCATAGGCGAGTACAATAGCGGTATGGTAGGCCAAATCACAAGCTTGATCAGGTTTTCTGTCATATAAGTCACCTAACTGTGCCATGGCAGGTAGATGGGTAAACCCGCTTTTAAATCGTTGGACTCTCCCACCCTCATGATCTATGGCAACAATTAAATCTGATTTAATTGCTTGACATGACATGATTAGCGACTTGACCTGGGATATGTCTTGAAAATTCCTAGTAAAAAGAATGATACCACCCACTAGAGGGTGTTTGATTAATGACTTTTCGTGATCATCTAAGGCAAAACCCTTAATATCAATCATCACTGGACCCAATTTACTCTCCCTCTAAAATAACAAATGCAATGGCCAAGTTTTCTTCATCTGTTACAGTCAAGTGCGTTCTGGTGATTCCTCTCTCTTTTACCAATAATGACAGATTAGATGAAAAACTTAGATACGGAGCACCGCTTGAATGGTGCTGAGTGGCAATATTTTTCCATGTAACTGGTGAGCGTATACCAGTCCCCATGGCTTTAGAAAATGCTTCTTTCACAGCAAAGCGTTTTGCCAAATAACGAGCTGGTTGATTATGCTTTGAAAAACGAGCTAACTCATCCTCAGAGAGAATTTTTTCTGCAAAACGAGTACCAAATCTCGTTAAGGCTTGTTGAATTCGAGATACTTTTATTGTATCCACACCTATTCCTATAATCATGATTTAACGTCTGGCATGAGTGATTATCTGTTTCATTTCACGTACAGCGTTTTCCCATCCCACAAACAAAGCATGAGCAACAATAGCATGACCAATATTAAGCTCACTAATCCCATTAATCTCTGCCACAAAATGTGTATTTTTATAGTTTAGACCATGGCCCGCGTTAACACGCAAACCAAGTTGTGTACCGATATCTACAGCACGTTTAATCCGGTTTAATTCACTTTGTTGTTCAACTTCATTCTCAATTTCAGCAAATTGACCTGTATGAAGTTCAATCACTGGTGCTCCCGCTTCCTTGGCAGCGTGTATTTGCTCATTATCAGGATTAATAAATAATGAAACTCTGATACCACTCTTTTTTAAAGTGCTACAGGCAGCCTTAATTTTATCAAAATGGCCGATTACATCTAACCCACCCTCTGTCGTAATTTCTTGTCTTCTCTCTGGTACAAGACAAACATCGTGGGGTTGTGTATTGATAGCAATATTGAGCATTTCATCTGTGACAGCCATTTCAAGATTCATGCGTGTAGTTAGCACTTCTTTAAGAATCTCTAAATCTCTATCCTGTATGTGTCTTCTGTCTTCTCTTAAATGAAGAGTTATCGCATCAGCACCTGCATATTCTGCTAAAAGTGCAGCTTGCACAGGACTTGGATATTTGGTGCCCCTAGCTTGTCGAATTGTAGCTATATGATCTATATTTACGCCGAGTTGAATCACAATAATGGTAACTCCTGTAAGATACGTCTAGTTTGTAGGTCATTATCGCCTAAACATTGATTAAGCAACAATCTCATTAATATTTTACTTTCAAAAAGGGTTTTCGTATCAGTAAAGTCGTTATTATTCAAATCAATAAGCGTTTTACCTAAAAATTGAAGCCGTTTTTCATTTGAAGACGACACTTCAATCATTCCTCTTTCTAAATCAAAACAATAATATTGCTCTTTTCTAATCTCTTGATGTGTATTTCCATCATGAGAAAGTGACGGTGAAAAACCCAGTTCTTTTAATAAAGTTAACTCAAAGGATCTTAATAAGGGTTCAATCGTTTCATTTTTGGCTAATGAAAAAACAGTTGTATAGTATTTTTCAAATAAATCCTCATGAGGATCATCACGAGGTAATAGTTTTATCAGTAGCTCGTTAAGGTAAAACCCACAAAATATATTCTCCCCTGTTAGTTGCGGAATACCACCAACCCATTCTGCATTTCTTAATGTGCGTAATTCGTTCGAACCGGACCATGAAAGTTTCAGGGGCTGAAATGGCATGAGTAAACCACGAATGGGAGATCTGGGACGTTTAGAGCCTTTAGCAATTAGAGGGATTCTGCCATACTGGGCAGTGATCACTTCTACAATTTGGCTTGTTTCACGCCATGGAACAGTATGGAGAACAAAACCAATTTGATCATCAATTTTGTAAATATTAGACTTCATAACCCAGTTGTCGTAAGGATATCTCGCTCTCTGCCCAACCAGATTTAACCTTAACCCACAGCTCAAGATACACTTTGGTGTCTAAAATTCTTTCGATATTGACTCTTGCGTGTGTTCCAATTTCTTTAAGCTTTTCACCTTTATTCCCAATCACAATGGCTTTTTGGTTTGCATGATTTACTAAAATCGTAGCGTAAATACGAGTCAAGGTGGGCTCTTCAGTAAACTTATCAATAACGACAGTTGTTGCATAAGGCAATTCATCGCCAAGAAATCTAAATAACTGTTCCCTAATAAATTCTGAAGCTAAAAATTTGATTTGAGCGTCAGTAATATCATCTTCAGAAAACAAGGGAGGACAGATAGGAAGTAAAATTTTTAATTCCTTCAAAAGTGCATCAAAACCATGATCTTTTTGCGCACTAAGTGGAATAATAGAAGAAAATAGATTTCTTGAATTCAGTTTCTCTAAAAAGGGTAAAAGAAGTTGCTTATCTTTAACAAGATCAATTTTATTAATAACTAAAATAGGTTTTCTTTTTTCGATTTTGGTTAAAATGGCTTCGTCTTCAGGTATCCAATTTAATTTATCAATTACCATAATAATAGCATCGGCCTCAATCAAGGTATTGGTCACCGATTTGTTCATGGATTTATTGAGTATGTTGTTATATTTTTTTTGATAACCTGGCGTATCAATAAAGATATATTGGCAATCACTGTGTGTTAGTATTCCTCGCAGTCGATGACGAGTTGTTTGCGCTTTTCTTGATGTAATACTTATTTTTTGGCCAATTAAATGGTTCAGTAAAGTAGACTTTCCAACGTTGGGTCTACCAACTATAGCAATAGAACCACAACGGTACTCTG
>JAGXAW010000056.1 GCA_018971415.1 Betaproteobacteria bacterium | reverse complement strand
ATGTTTTAAATCGTCTAATCGAATGGTCGGTAAACGACTGACTCCCTCAAAAAATCCTTGACCATTTTTTTTAACACGCCAGCGCGCTGCTTTTGTCTCTTGCCAATTAATCTCTAGAATACGGCTTTCTAAAGAGCCAGCCACTAGCGTAATTAATCTGTCTAAACGCTCAATCAAGGAGGTCAAATCGTAGCGTGAATCACTCATTTAGCTTCGGTAGTCCGCATTGATTCTTACATAATCATAGGAGAAGTCACAGGTCCATACGGTTTGTGTAAATTCACCCCTATTAAGTACGACACGAATAACAATTTCTGGTTTTTTCATGACGCGTTGTCCCAATTCCTCAAGATAACTGGCAGCTCGACCACCATGCTCAGAGACCAAAACATCATCTAAGTAAAGTTGAAGTTCTGTGACATCAAGGTCAGTAATACCCGCATAGCCAATGGCCGCCAAAATTCGTCCAAGATTTGGATCCTGTGCAAAAAAAGCCGTTTTAACAAGTGGAGAGTGAGCAATGGCATAGGCCACCTTCAAGCACTCCTCTTGGCTTCCTCCTTTTTCCACCATCACGGACATCAGTTTTGTGGCTCCTTCACCATCACGAACAATCGCCTGCGCAAGAAAACTGGCCACCTCAATGAACGTCTCTTTAAGTATTAAATAGGCCTCACTGTGATGATCCTTAATAGGTGTCATTTTGGCTTTGCCTGTTGCTGCAACCACAAAGGAATCATTCGTTGATGTATCACCGTCCACTGTAATTCGATTAAAAGAGAGATTGGCCACTTCACTAACAAGTTGTTGCAACAGTGATTGATCTATTTTTGCATCTGTTGCCATAAACCCTAACATGGTGGCCATGTTAGGGTGGATCATACCGGCTCCTTTGGCGATACCAGTGACTGTAATTGTCGTCTGATCAATCATGACTTGTTTTGAAAAGGCTTTGGCCACTGTATCGGTTGTCATGATGGCGTGGGAAGCGTGAAACCAATTGTCTGGTGCCAAAGCGGCTTTTGCAGGTTTAATGCCATTTAACAAAGGCGTCATGGGTAAACGCTCGAGAATGACCCCAGTTGAAAAAGGCAATACCGCCTCACGGGGAATAGAGAGCTCATCTGCCACCGCCTGACACACAGTGATCGCATCTTCGTACCCCGCTTCACCAGTACCTGCGTTTGCACATCCCGTATTAATAATCAGCGCTCTTGGCTCAGTGATTAAAAGATGTTCTCGACAAATCGAAACGGGTGCCGCACAGAAACGGTTTTGAGTAAAGACCGCTCCCACCACAGTGCCCTCAGCAAAGGTCATCAACAGCACATCCTTGCGATTGGCTTTTTTTATCCCCGCTTCAGCGTATCCTAACAATACCCCATCTACTGGGTGAAGGCTGGATGGATCCGGTGGATTCAGATTAACTGCCATAAGGTTCCTCTTTTAGATAATGGCCAACAGTTTTTATGCCAGGCGGCCATGGCATTGTTTATATTTTTTTCCTGATCCACAGGGACAAGGATCATTCCTACCAACCTTGGGTACCTCACGACGAAAGGTTGAGTTGTCCTCACTGCTTTGCACCAAAGGATCCTCGTCGTTGCCGGCTAGCGCATCATCATAATCAGCATGATGATATTGCACATTACTTAACTGCTGAGCTTGTGCTTCTTGCTCCACCGCTTTTTCCACTTCACTTTGCATACTCACTTCAACGCGACAGAGTAATTGTGTGACATCGCGCTTAATTCCATCGAGCATGGATGAAAACAACTCAAAGGCCTCACGCTTATATTCTTGCTTCGGATTCTTTTGTGCGTAACCTCGAAGGTGAATTCCTTGCCGTAAGTGATCTAAGGCAGCCAAATGTTCACGCCAGTATTTATCAATGGTGTGCAGCAGCACTGACCGCTCATAAGTATGAAGCGCTCCTGTTTCTACCACTTGGAATTTTTCCTGATACCGCTCGTTAGAGAAGGCAATAACTTTTTGTAACAAATCATCCTCACTTAAATCCGGCTCCGCCTTAAGCCAATCAGAAACAGGACAATTTAAACCATATTCAAGTTGTAGTGCCTGTGATAAGGCCTCTAAATCCCATTGCTCCTCTGCCATGTCCTCAGGGACATAACGCCTAAACTCGCTCGTTAATACAGAGGCACGCATTGCGGTAATGGTCTCTGAAATATCCTCTGATTCAAGAATTTCATTACGTTGTTGATAAATCACTCTACGTTGATCATTGGCAACATCATCGTATTCCAATAGCTGCTTACGAACGTCAAAGTTACGGGCTTCCACTTTCCGCTGCGCGTTTTCAATGGCTCGGGTCACCCACGGATGCTCGATGGCTTCGCCCTCAGGCATCTTTAACCGGTCCATAATGGAAGCCACTCGGTCTGCTGCAAAAATCTTTAATAAGGGATCCTCAAGAGACAAGTAAAAACGGGTAGAGCCCTTGTCACCCTGACGTCCAGCACGACCGCGCAATTGATTGTCAATTCGTCTTGATTCATGTCTCTCAGAACCTACAATGTGTAATCCGCCTGCAGCCAACACAGCATCATGTACCTGTTGCCATTGGCTTTTTAGGGTTTGTATTTGCTGTTTTTTAGTCTCTTCATCTAACCCTTCTTGTTGCTCAATAGCTGCAATATCTTTTTCTATATTGCCTCCCAATACGATATCTGTACCACGTCCTGCCATATTGGTAGCAATGGTTATCATGCCGGGTCTACCTGCTTGAGCGACAATATCGGCCTCTCTGGCATGTTGTTTGGCATTGAGCACTTGGTGGGGCAGTTTCTTTTCATTGAGTAAATGAGACAATAACTCGGAGCTTTCAATAGAGGTTGTCCCTACCAGTACAGGTTGCCCGCGGCGGTGACAGTCCTCAATGTCTTTAATCATGGCATGGTATTTTTCTCTCGCACTTCTAAAAATCTGGTCCATTCGATCTTGACGGACCATCGGGCGATGAGTAGGAATAACCACTGTCTCAAGACCGTAGATATGTTGAAACTCAAAGGCTTCCGTATCTGCTGTACCAGTCATCCCAGCGAGTTTGGCGTAAAGTCTAAAGTAATTTTGAAAAGTGATCGACGCTAAGGTTTGCGACTCATTCTGTATTGCCACACCTTCTTTGGCTTCTACCGCTTGGTGAATACCCTCAGACCAACGTCGTCCTGGCATCATACGACCAGTGAACTCGTCCACAATAACAATTTCATTGTTTTGGACTACATAATGTTGATCACGATGATAAAGAACATGCGCCCTTAGTGCTGCGTATACATGGTGCATTAAGATGATGTTTGTTGGGTCATACAAACTGCTACCTTCACTGAGCAGACCCATTTTAATCAGTAAATGCTCAGCTTTTTCATGACCACTTTCTGAGAGCATGACTTGATGGGCTTTTAAATCGACAAAGTAGTCACCTTCAGACTCTTCCGCAGCCTGTGCGACCAAATGGGGAATCAATGCATTTATTTTGATATACAGATCTGTACTGTCCTCTGCCTGACCAGAAATAATCAGAGGGGTTCTTGCCTCATCAATTAAAATAGAATCAACCTCATCGACGATAGCAAAATTTAAACCTCGTTGCACTCTCTCCTCAGTGCTACCCACCATATTGTCGCGCAGGTAATCAAAACCAAATTCATTATTTGTTCCATAGGTAATGTCAGACTGATAGGCGGATTGTTTTTCCTCATGGGACATTTGCGACAAGTTAACGCCTACGCTAAGTCCCAGAAAACGATGGACCCGTCCCATCCACTGCGCATCACGTTTTGCCAAATAGTCATTGACAGTCACCACGTGGACCCCTTTACCCGATAAGGCGTTGAGGTAGGCAGGCAATGTACTAACCAGGGTCTTCCCTTCCCCAGTTCGCATTTCAGAAATCTTACCCTCATGCAATACCATGCCACCAATCAGCTGGACATCAAAGTGGCGCATGCCAAGAACTCTTTTACTTGCCTCACGCATCACCGCAAAAGCTTCTGGCAGCAATTGGTCAAGCGTCTCACCTTGGCTAAGTCGTTGCCTAAACTCGCTGGTCTTAGCAGACAACGCGTCATCGGATAAGGCTGCCATTGAGGGCTCTAAGGCGTTAATTTTGGTAACGATCTTATAATATTGTTTCAACAAGCGATCATTACGGGTACCAAAAATCTTCTTCAGAAATTGTGTGATCATGGGGCAGGATGCCTAGTAAACAAAACTATGATTTTACCAGATACAATAGCGAGATGAACTCTAGATCGATCAGCAACCTTCTGAATCAAGAAAATATTCTTCAACAATGGCAAAATAAGGCCAAACAGGTTGAAGAAATTGAACATTATTGGCATACGCTCCTTCCTCCAGCTTGGCGAAGTTTAAATTATGTAGCCAATCTTAATGAAGGAGAGGTGTTAGTGTGCGTCACACACAATGCTGTATTAAGTAAAATCAAACAATTAGAGCCCTCTTTACTCTCCAAGCTTAGTGAGCGTTATCCGGGCATTATCTCAATTAAACTTAAAATGGCGCCGAGCCAACCTACCATGGAACGAATTCCACCCAAAAACGAGTCTTTGAGTGTTAACACACTCAATTTATTTGAAGAGACGCTTGCTAAAATTAATGATGGACCCGTGGCTGAAGCATTACAAAAATTACTCAGCCACCATAAAAAGGGGGGCGATTAAAAGGTAGGTTGGGTTGTGAGAGTTGCTAGAGGTTCAATAAAGGCGCTCGGCAAGTGTTGGTTGTCCTCGAAGGTAATAAACTCCCAGGCGCTTTGATCTTCAAGAAGTGCCCGTGCCGCAACATTATTCAGGGCATGACCGGATTTGTGACCAACGAAACTACCCACTAACGGATGACCAATAAGATAAAGATCACCGATTGCATCAAGAATTTTATGTCTTAAAAACTCATCTGCAAAACGTAATCCATCGGCATTTAAAATACGAAATTCATCCATCACAATGGCATTATCTAGACTACCGCCTAAAGCCAACCCCATAGAACGCAATTTTTCTACATCCTGGGTAAATCCAAAGGTTCTGGCACGGGCCACCTCTTGAACATAGGAGGTATCTGAGAAATCTACCGTCACAGAGGAACCCATATCCTTAAAGGCAGGGTGATTAAATTGTCCCTCATAAGTGACTTTAAAGCCCTGAAAAGGCTCAAAGCGGGCAAATTTGTCGCCCTCTTTAACTTCCAGAGGTTTTTTAATCAAAATATACTTTTTAAGGGCACTCTGTTCAACCAATCCAACGGACTGAATCAGAAACACAAAGGGACCGGAACTACCGTCCATAATCGGAACTTCAGGTCCGGTAATATCGATGTAGAGATTGTCTACTCCAAGGCCAGCTAAGGCTGACATAAGATGTTCAACGGTACTGACCTTGGCATTATTGTGTTCAATTAAGGAAGACAGTCTCGTATCTGTAACGCGATGGGCCAGCGCCTCCACACTCGGCGCTCCAGGTAAATCTGTTCGCACGAACACGATCCCCGTATTCACGGGAGCAGGACGCAACGTGAGGCTTACTTTCACCCCAGTGTGTAGTCCAATGCCCACCGTTTGTACAGTGGATTTAATTGTTCGCTGTTTCAACATGCCACCATCCAGTTAACTTTAGTCAGCCTGCTTTCTTAAAAAAGCAGGAATATCAAATACATCCATACCTGTCTCTTTTAAGGCATCGACCGTTGAGCTGCGGCCACGGCGGATAACCGCAGGCTCATCATAATCCACATCGATAGGCTCATTGTTGGTTCCTGTCATCACCATGCGAATTGGAGGTGTTTGAATGCGTTTAACAGGTTCACCCAATCCGGTAGCAACTATCGTCACCCTTAATGAGTCACCAATCGACTCGTCAACTACACTACCAAAAATCACAGTAGCGTCCTCAGCGGTAAAGGAGCGAATGGTGTTCATTACATCATGTACTTCTTTGAGCTTCATATTCGTACCAGCGGTAATGTTAACGAGCACACCGCGAGCGCCGGCAAGATTCACATCTTCCAGTAATGGGCTAGCAATTGCCTGCTGAGCGGCAATATGAGCACGATCAATGCCTGCAGCCATGGCTGAACCCATCATAGCAACACCCATTTCAGACATGACAGTTTTAACGTCAGCAAAATCGACGTTAACGAGTCCAGGGCAATTAATCACTTCAGCAATACCCGCTACAGCACCTTTCAAAACGTCATTGGCCGCTTCATAGGCCTCTAACATAGTGATTTCCTCACCCAGCACGTCCATCAATTTGGCATTAGGGATGATAATTAATGAGTCAACAT
>JAGXAW010000012.1 GCA_018971415.1 Betaproteobacteria bacterium | reverse complement strand
GCCGCCAGCGTTCAATCTGAGCCAGGATCAAACTCTTCAGTTCAATCACTATACAAAACCACTCAAATAACCTAACGGAAAATCTAAGTGTAAATACTAATTTCCTCTCTAGTACCCACACCTATCGGTTTATCTAAATTTTAAAGAACAATTCAATCTGGTTGCGGGGGTAGGATTTGAACCTACGACCTTCGGGTTATGAGCCCGACGAGCTGCCAGACTGCTCCACCCCGCGTCCGATGAGTAGAGTCAGCTACTATACCCAGTTTATTAATCACTGTCAAATGAAAATCGTCCTAGGGGACGCTTTCTTCCAGCACTAAGTGCCCTCTCATGACTGGCAAGCCCTCGAAAGGCCTGCTCTCTCCCCTCTCTCTTGTAAACAGGAAGACCTTTTTCAAAAATAACAGAGAAGCGTTGTGATTGAGGATAAGGGAAGACATCTACCACCCTTCCGCCTTTAATTTCCTCTTGTATTGATTGCCACCAAGTGGCCTCAAGTAAATCCTTATGCTTTGCTAAAAAATATTTTTTAACCTGTGGGTCGGTTAACAAGAAATATTCAAATTCTTCGGGAAAGATATCATTTGGGTCTACCGAATACCAAGGTTCTGCAGATAACTCATCTTCCTCAAAACGAGGCGGTGGTATCTTTCTAAAATGACAATTGGTGATATAGTCAATTTCATCATAATCATAAAAAACCACCCGACCAAAACGCGTGACACCAAAATTCTTAAACAATAAGTCGCCGGCAAAAATATTCACCGCAGCCAAATCTTTCAGTGCGTCGCCAAACTCTGTGATTGCATGAGCAATCTGTTCATCATTGGCTTTATCCATGTAAATGTTTAGCGGCACCATCCGTCGTTCAATATAAAGGTGCTTAACAATTAATGTGTCCTCTGTTTCTTCAATTTGCGATGCTGCAAGTCTTCTTAACTCATCTAATAATTCCAACGTAAATCTGTGCTTTGGAAAAGCAACATTAGAATATTCCATGGTATCTGCCATACGTCCAACGCGATCATGTTGCTTAACCAACAAATATTTTGCTTTAACTTGTTCTCGGTTAATCTGTTTAGGAGGAGAGATAACATCCTTAATGACTTTAAAGACATAGGGGTATGAGGGAAGCGTAAACACCGCCATGACCAAACCGCGGATCCCAGGGGCGATAATAAAGTCATCACTGGAATACTTTAAGTGATGTAAAAAATCACGGTAAAACAGTGTTTTTCCTTGCTTATGGAGTCCCAAAATACTGTACAACTCAGCCTTTGGTTTTTGCGGCAACATACTGTGTAAAAATTCAACAAAAGCGGAAGGTACTTCCATATCAACAAAAAAGTATGCCCGGCTCGAATTAACAAATACTGACAGTTGTTCTGCGGTTAGTAAAACAGTATCAACAGCTATTCCTCCTTCTTCATCATGCATGAGAGCAATCACAAAGGGGTGTTGATTCCCGCCATTAATCAGACGACCAATTAAATAGGCGGAGGTATTACGATAAAACACACTACTTAATATTTGTATTTGATGGTTCGCTTCCAAAATCAATGGGAAAGAAAGGTGATTACGCCACATTCTCAGAATTCGTCTTACGTCTCTTCTTAGATGTGTTAGCGGTTTGGTAAATTGAAGATCTGCATAAATTTGTCTTATTACAAATCGTAAACCATCTCTTAATGGGTAGTAACAACGATAAGCAGGAGGATCAGAATCGATATGTTCTGTAGACACCCCAGGTCTCACAAAAATAAAATCATTGTTATAGTAAGAGCGATGAAGAATTTGGCAGAATACTGAGTTAAAGAAACTTTCAGCCAACTCCGGCTGCTTATGATCTGTTAACAAAACGATATATTCAAGCTTAATTTGTTGCCAAATATCATCATCTAGAACATCTGCATTAAATCGTTCAACCAGATGTTTAACAGACTCTTGAACTCGTTGATCATAAAAAGCAATACGTTCAACAGCGATTTTTTGTAATTCAATCCAGTTTTTTTGGTCAAACAAATGTTTTGCTCTTTGCGATGCTTCTCGAAACAGTCGATAATGGCGGTTAAATCCATCCAACAAAGCCTGAGCTACCGTTTTTGCAATGGTTTCGGGTCGAGAAAGTGAACTTAGAGTAGATATCGACATATTTTTATGTTGAAATAAAAAGTTAAAATAATTTTAGCATCCTTTAGAACAAACCAATGAAACCAATCAGGCTTCTTCTTTTATTATGTAGTGCCGAAATACTCACTATGGCACCCTTTTCCTCAGTACCAGCATTATTACCTGTACTGGTGACTCATTGGCAATTGAATGCGACCCAAGAGGGGCTTCTTGGAGGCTCATATTTTTTAGGTTATCTCATCAGTATCTCACACCTCTCTGGCGCTACTGATCGAATTGATGCAAAGAGAGTTTACTTACTGGGTGCTCTGTTAGCTGGGATAGGTAGCCTACTTTTCGTATTGATTGCAAAAAATTGGTATTTAGGTTGCGTATCGCAATTGTTATGCGGAGCAGGTTTGGCTGGAACCTATATGCCAGGTTTAAGAGCAATGACAGATCGCATGCCAGATTATTTACAAACCCGATACATTGCTTTTTATACCTCAACTTTTGGTATCGGCGCTTCTTTATCATATGCCATGACTGGTTGGATCAGTCACCATTTTTCTTATACAACAGCTTTTATCGTTAATGGCGCCCTACCTCTGTTAGCTGTCCTATTAATAGGGCAAACATTAACCCCTTTTAAACCAATTATTCACCACTCTAAATCACTGATTACAGGACAACTACAAGCTATAAAAGACAAACTCATTCGCAATTATATTCTTGGCTATGCAGTTCATTGTTGGGAACTTTTTGCATTTAGATCATGGATAGTCGTCATTTTAACTGAAAGTCTTAACGGTCATTTTTCTGCAACCTTGATGGCTGCATTAATCAATTTGGTAGGCATACCTGCCAGCATTCTGGGCAATGAATTCGCATCACAACACAGTCGATCACGCTTTATAAAACGCATCATGTTTATTTCAGGTAGTCTCGCTTGGGCATGTGGTTTATTTATTCATCATATGTGGATATTACTGATATTACTGCCCCTCTATTTTTTTACAGTAATGGCAGATTCAGGTGCGCTTACCGCGGGACTTATTGAAGTCACGCCTAAATCTATCCGTGGTGCGACAATGGCTATTTACTCGCTAGGAGGTTTTGCAGCAGGATTTGTAGGACCTATTGTGATGGGAGTGATTCTGGATCAGTTGGGAGGACAACACCATGTCATAGCTTGGTTTTTTGCTTGCGGAACAATGGGGATAGGCAGTTTTATTATGTCTTTCAAATTTAACTCTCACTCAACCCTTGAATCTCCTTTAAAAAATGCTGCTGATTAACCGGTTTAGTGAAAACCCGATCTACTAAAGGACTGATACTTACTAGTTCATCTGATTGTGGATCAAAACCTGTCACCACAAAAATGTTCTTAAACTTATAGCTCTCTTTATGATCGTACAATTCTTTAATCAATTCGGAGCTATTATCCATATGTAAGGAAAGATCAAAAATCAATAAATCAAACTGATTACTTAATAAAGCGTTCCTGGCCTCTTCTACTGAATGAACATTAGTCACAAGACAATTAATTCCAACCATCATCTTCTTCAATAACCAAACATGTAAATCATCGTCATCCAATATCAGTATCTTTAAGGGTTGGCTGTTTTTGCTAATCATGACAGAGGAAGTATGGTTATGCTGTGTTTTGTGAAACAAGAGTTCCAGGGTAATTTGAGTGCCATGAATAAAAGATTCAACCCTTAGTGTTCCTTTCATCAACCTAACTAGCCTGTTGATAATTGATAAGCCCAATCCTTTAGTGAGATTGGTCAACTCTGGATCATCTTTAAGAACAGAACCAGTATCTTTAATAGCATCATTGATAAAGGCAGTATTTTTAACTGTAAAAATAAGTAACGCATGAGAATCTGATGAATGCTCAATCAATTGACAGTCAATTTCAACAGAGCCTTTATTAGTGTTTTCAATTGCGTTCGTAAGAAGGTTATGAATAATTTGCTGAAGGTAGACATCATTACCCTGAACTTCAAGTATTTCTGTCCCCGTAAAAGAGGTTTTCCACTTTAACTTTTTTTCCTCTGCCTTAACTTGGTAATAAATTAATAAGTTCTCAATTAAAAAATACGGTTGAAATGGTCTATTTAGACGATTATCAATGGGAGGATAAGTAAATTGTGACGAATAGAAATAATCAAGAATATGACTGATTTGTTCCGTGGACTGAAGCATTGAATGAACTGGATTAAGCACTGAGGGGGAGTGATTATTATTCAATAAATAGTGCGCCAAGGACATGATATTTTGTAATGAATGTCTAATTTCATGGCTAACGGAAGCCAAGGCTTGATTGGCTATTCTTTGGTAATTTAAATTATTCTCAGTTAATTGGATAAAACCAAAGTACTGACAACCAAAAAACGTTCTCTTAACCGTCAATGTTGCCAATGCTGGAATCACTTTTCCATCTTTACGAATATAACGTTTATAACGGGTTAATAAGGGAAAAGCGCCCTTAATCAAATCATTAATCAGCTTTTTCTCAACATCCAAATCTTCTTTATATGTCACATCTTCTAAACCTAGACCGCGAATTTCACCTTGTTTATACCCCAATAACGTCTCGCCTAAGGGATTAATATCTATAATTAATCTATTGGCATCACAACGAAAAGCAGCAACAGTAGTGGATTTTTGATAATGTCTCCAAGCTAAAACAAGAAATAGCTGATCAATAAATTTAAACCAATTGGGGTATAGAAAACCACTTATTAATCGTGCAATAAAAATTAAAACCATAACCTAGCTGTTTATCAATACTGAAGTAAATAACGATCTAAGGATTCCTTGGCTTCAATAAGATGCTGCCTAAATTCCTCAAATGTTGACATGATATTAAATTGATAACGATAAGACTTGTTAAGTTCTTTTGCCTTAGCCACCAATTGAATAAAACCCAATAATTTAAAGGTACCGATATGTTTGTGTGAAAGGGAGGACAAAGTTGAAAAGGAATGTGCATTCAAGAGCATCATTTCGTTCAAAACAATACGGGCTTGTTCTAATAAATAATGACGTTCTTCAGGGGTTAAGTATGAGGTTTCTTCAAGAAACACAGTTTGATCAAACAAGATTTACCTACTAGGCTAACAATACAGCAATAAAGCCGGTAATAAATATCCCATCAAAACTACCTGCACCTCCTATTGATGCAACTGGTGCCCCTAGATGTCGAATATCCCGCAAACGTAAAATATCTGCACCAATTAAAACGCCAAGTGTTCCACTAATATAGGCTAAAGCCGCTCTTTCTTCTGGGTTCAACATTGAAGAAACCACTGCTGCACATATGGGCGCTATAAAAATCGGCATTCCAATGCCCATACCTGCCACAGGTCTACTAATCCAATAAGAGACTAAAGATACAAGAAAAACAGCCGTAAGAAGTTGATACCATAATAAATGATGATGCAGAATAAGATAAATGGAAAAGGTTACCGGCAATAAAGCCCCACCAACATTAATTTTTACTTCCGTTATTCCCTTAAATACAGGTTTTCCAAACATACCCTCAGGTAAATTAAAAAGTGGGTTTTTTTGGGCTAATGCATTATCTGCCTTAAGCGTAATCAACGGTAAATTTATCATGCTGCCGAAGATCGTGGCCATAATGAGCAAATAAGCAGAATGGTTTGATAACCCAAGTTTATCAAAAGCCACTGCAATAATATTTAATTGAACTACGACAATTAAAATAATAAATGCAACTATAAAAAATACAATTCGTGAAGGAGACATATATTCCTTATTCTTGGTAATCGATTTGTCTTTCCCATGAAGCATCAATAAAAGCTGGTAATTTTATCGCATTCTCATAAATCGACTGTATTAACGGATAGTCAGAAAGGTTAAGTTTACTTGCCAGAGCATTTCTTACCTGTGGTATTAAACAAACTTCAAATAGGCTGATTTCTGTTCCAAATAAAAAAGGCTTTAGTATCAAATTGTTTTGTTTAATTTTTTGCTCAATATTAAACAGACCAAGATTAAGCCAATGAAGAACCCACTCGTCTTTTTGTTCTGGTGTAACATTCATCTTTTTTAGTAAAAAGCGTAATGTTCTTAAGTTATTAAGAGGGTGAATATCACTCACAATCTCTTGACTAAGCGCTCTAATTATTGCTTTCTCTTGATAGTTACCAAATATTAATGAAGGACTGGGGTAACGTTCCTCTAAATACTCGATAATAGCCAAGGACTGAGTTAAAACAATATCCTCATCAACCAGCACTGGAACAGTGTTAGACACGTTTAACTGCTCTAACTCATGCAATATTGGTGTTTTGACTTTACTTACGATAGGGACAGGAACAATTTTATAAGGCAATTCCTTAAGATTAAGAGCAATTCTTATTCTATAAGCAGCAGAACTTCTCCAGTAGCTGTATAACTTAAGCATTGAGGGATTGTGTTTACTATCAAAAAATTTAGTTTATCATGTAACCTTAAACCAATAAACACAGTAAATTAAGGTTAGGTCGCTTATGTTCAAAGATAAAATCGTCAGTCTTTACAGTAGAGCTTTGGATATTATTGTTACCATCATGATTTTAGTCATGTTACTGATCTTAATTGCGACGGTGTTTGGTGTCTTTATTGATTTAGGTTCTGCCTTTAATTCAATTCGCTCAGGTATCCCAGCTCATAACCTCTCTCACGGATTAGTGGACAGTTGGGCAAGAGACTTAGTCATTGATGTACTGTCTGTATTTGTACTAATTGAGCTTTTTCGTACATTTAGTGACTACTTTGAATACCACAGAATTCGTCTCAGGGTCCTTTCAGAGGTAGGAATAGCATTTATATTAAGAGAAATATTAATAGATTTATACAACAACAACATTGAATGGAAAATCATACTGACACTGACAGCTTTGTTAGGCGTATTGATCTTCGCACGCATTTCTGCTGTTAAATTTAATCCAGCAGAAAACACTACCTCTAAAAAATCATGAAATCCATTCCAATTGGAACGCAAGGTTCAGCGTCAATGATTGTCAAAGAAGAACACTTGGCAAATCGTTTAAAAGACGCCTCTCTTGCTCCTGTATTCTCTACCCCCATGTTAGTCGTAGTCATGGAAAACGCGGCGTTAAATGCGCTAAAGCCGTATTTTGAAGAGGGAGAAACCGCCTTGGGTACGGCGATTGATGTTAAACATCTCGCTGCCACCCCTCAAGGTTTTACTGTCACCGCTAAAGCGGTGGTGAGTTCTGTTGAAGGACGAAAAATCCACTTTTTTATTGAAGCATTTGATAATTTTGACAAAATTGGAGAAGCTTTCCATGAAAGAACATTGATTCATTCAGTCCCTTTCATGGAAAGACTATCAAAAAAAGCAGACAAAAAGATTAATTAATCGGCAATACATTCAGAAAGCTCTGCCAACTCATACGAGACTCAGTAGACCCCAACCGTTTAGCTATTCGATCGGTTATATCTTCAGTTGGTGTGTAATCGATAATATTTTTAACTTTTATCACGTCTCTACTAAGCGATTTAACACTTCCAAGCGCATCTGTTAAACCAAGCTGTATACTTCTCTCGCCTGTCCAAACCAATCCTGAAAACATATCAGGCGTCTCTTTGAGTCTTGAACCGCGACCCATACGGACAGCCTGAATAAATTGCTGGTGAATTTGTTCTAACATACCACTTGCATAAGCCATCTGTTTTGCGTTGGCTGGTGAAAAAGGATCCAAAAAGGCTTTATTCTCTCCAGCAATAATTAATCGCCTCTCAACACCGAGTTTTTTCATGGTATCGGTAAAACCGAATCCATTCATAATGACCCCAATTGAGCCCACAATGCTGGCTTTATCAACGTAAATTTTATCTGTAGCTGAAGCCACGTAGTAAGCACCGGATGCACACAAATCCTCAACAACTGCATAAATGGGAATGGTTGAATGCGATTTTTTTAAGCGTATGATTTCATCATAAATTTGTCCAGCTTGAACAGGGCTGCCGCCAGGACTATTGATTCTTAAAATGACAGCAACTGTATTAGGATCTTCATAAGCATCGTCTAATCCTTGTATGATTTTTTCAGCGCTCGTATTGTCCGAGGAGATTTCTCCTCTTAGTTGCACCTCAGCAATATGTTTACCCGAACTTGACATAGAACGACTGGAATCCTTACCAAATACCCACCAGAGGGTCACTATCACCAGCAACAACGTGCTTGCCCTGAAAAAAATCCGCCATTTTCTGGCTCTTTTTTGCTCTTCAATTGCAGACAGTGCAATTTTTTCAATGACATCACGCTCCCAAGAGCCGTTATTTTCTATCATCTTTAACTCCTTTAAAAATCCTGTTTACTAAAATACCCGCCCATTCATGTAATGCGACACAACTCATCATGAGTGCCTGAGAATGAGGCAGTAACAAATACGCAATTTCATGAGAATGGGTTGCATAGCCTGTCGGTCCAAGAAAAACCGTTAAGCCCTCTTGCTCAAATAACGACTTAGCGCGTTTAAGATGCCATGCCTGACTCACCAATATAATTCGGTTTACACCTGCCACGTGAAGCAGTGCAGATGAATATAAAGCATTTTCTGATGTGTCTTTTGAATGGTCCTCTAACCATTGCACTTGGCCAGAAAAATCATGAATGATTGAAGCTTGCATGGTTTTCGCATCTGAAGCACCGCCATAAACACTGCCACCAGTAACTAAAATAGGTAAATGGGACAAACGTTGTAATGCAACTGCATACCTGACACGCTCAAGAGTGTATCGGTTTACCGTATCTGCACCATACTCTGGCGCATCCACGTATGTCCCTCCACCCAAAACCACAATGGCTTGGGCCTGATTAAGTTCACTTTGAGTTAACACATGATCTGGTTGTAATTTAAACATCAACAGATCTGTAACAGGATAAAAAGACAGCACCAATAACAACCCAAGAGAAAACAATAGAATGTTTTTTGCTAATCTGGGCCGTCGCGGAATAAGTAGTACTGCCAAAAGTGCCAGTACAATAAGCGAGGTTGGCGGGATTAACCATGCACTAATTATTTTTTTAAGATAGAACATACTGGGATATCATTTATTTAGTAGCCAAAGATTCATATTTAACAATAACGCAATACTCACCCAACCCAAATAGGTAGAAAAAAGAAAGAATACCCACCACTTCCGATCAAAAACCTTAATTAAAAAAAGCAATATAGTGAGCCACAAACAAATAATATCAATAAAACCTAAGAATAATTGATGGCGTCCAAAAACAAAATAAGACCAACAACCATTAAATAGAAGCTGAATTAACCATAGAATAGTGAGTACTCTGCTGCCCTTACGCAACACCCAAGTACCTACTGCGATGCCGATCAGATACATCACTGACCATACCACCGGGAATACCCAATTGGCTGGGGTCCAACTGGGTTTGTGTAAAGCTTCATACCAAGCGCCTGGTAAAAAAATCATCCCAGTGGCTGCAGTACATAACACCAATACTATTGATAAAAGTAATGGTTTATAGAGGGGGCTCTTTACCTGCATATTACTCATTATTGGTATTTACTTTAAAATTATCATCATATTGTATCAAAAGGAATCATCATGCCTGCTCTAACAACACCAATTTGTGATTTTAACTGGCCCGCACCTGATTTTAGCTTAGCGGGCGTTGATGGAAAAACATACACATTACAAAATAGTCGTGGGGAAAATGGTTTACTGGTGATGTTTATTTGTAACCATTGTCCTTATGTGAAGGCTGTCATCGCAAGACTGTGTGAGGATACTCAGGAACTTAAATCTTATGGAATAAACAGTATTGCCATTATGAGTAATGATACTAACAGTTATCCTGAAGACAGTTTTGACAATATGATTAAATGGTCCGAGAAAGTAAACTTTCCATTTCCCTATGTCATTGACCCAACGCAAGAGATAGCTAAACAGTATGGGGCTGTTTGTACTCCAGATTTTTTTGGATTTAATCATCAGTTGAAGCTTCAATATCGTGGTCGTTTGGATCCCTATGGACTACAAAATCCTCCTAGCCATCGAGAAAGGGAGCTTTTTGATGCAATGACAGTTATAGCTCAAACTTCACAAGGTCCGAAGGAACAAACTCCCTCTGTGGGCTGCTCAATCAAATGGAGATCTTAGTTAATTAAGGCAAAAAAATGCGGGGGATTTCTCCCCCGCCAAGGGCTTCACATAAAATAAGTATTAGACTTTAATAGCAATTACACCCATCAATGCAGAGAGTCCCCGGTGCCCTGCCCCTTCGTCGACAACTTCTTCATATTCAACTAACTCATCGATCTGCCAGCCTGCAAGTAGCGAACGCATCATCTCTTCAGTGTATAAATTCTCTAGAGCAGAGGGGCCACCTGTTTTATACTCTAACTGTTTAGGAGTATAGCCCTGCACGATCAGCCCGCCTCCAGGACGCGTTAACTGCTTCATTAAAGTAAACAACTTTTCTCTGGTTTGTGGATCAGCAAACTGAACAAAAATAGCAACCACCCAATCATATTGAGTGGTGATCTGTTGCTCAAACCATTCTTTTGACAAAACATCTCCACATTGGTAATCAATATGAACCTGATGTTTATCAGCTAAACGCTTAGCTTTATCGACTGCCACGTTGGATATTTCGACGGCCGTAACAGATAGTCGCTGCTTTGCTAGCCACACAGAATTTCGACCTTCTCCATCGGCAATACACAATACGCGTTGTCCTGGTTTAAAACGATTAATATGTTGAGTTAAATACGTATTAGGATGTTCACCAAAGAGATAGTTATCTCCGGAAGCGAGATAACGTTCCGTCCAAATCTGTTGTTGTAGATTACTGCTCATTAGTGGTCTATCTCATCTCTTGTTAGAAGACGGGAGCTTTCGTTTTCTCCCCACATGGCATTTAATACAGCCAGTAGAACGGCAAAACCTACTCCTAAAACCCAAGCAAAATACCACATTATTTTCTCCTTATTCTTTCAAAGCTATTAATAAGCTGAGTGATCATGATCTTTAATAAACTGTAAGGTGACTTTTCCAGCCATCACCCTGTAAGCCCATGATGTATAAAAAACAATAGTTGGTACAAAAATAATTGCAGCAACCAACATAATACCTAGGGTTGTTTTACTGGATACACTATCCCATACCGTTAAGGAAGAACTTAGCATAGTGGAGGATGGCATAATGAAGGGAAACATGGAGATACCCGCTGTTCCAATAACACCCACTATGGTCAGTGAAGAAAAGACAAACGCAGTTAAGGTTTTTTTCAAACGTAAAGCGATCAGTGCCACTAATGCTCCCGCATAACCTAATACTGGAAGACTCATTGTCCATGGCATCACATGGTAATTTGCTAGCCAAGCGCCTTTTTCTCTAATCACTGTTTTAGCTAAGGGATTGGCTAACTGATCAGGATCAATGTGAGAAGTAATAACATAGCCATTAATGTTATTTGCAAGCCATACACCTGCCACAGTGAATGCGGCCATCATGACAACTGCAGCGATTGTTGATGCTTTAATGGCCCTATCTTGTATGACCCCTTCTGTTCTGTGAGAGAGATAAACACCACCATGAAAAGTAATCATCGCTGAACTAACAACCCCTGTTAATAGAGCAAAGGGATTTAACAATTGCCAAAAGGAACCACTATAGGTGGACACCAAATTCTCATCAAAACCAAAGGGAACCCCTTGCAATAGGTTACCAAAAGCCACACCAAAAATAAGCGGAGGAACTGCACCACCAACAAATAAACCCCAATCCCAAGTACTGCGCCAGGTTGCATTATTTATTTTGCTGCGATAATCAAACCCCACCGGACGAAAAAATAATGCCCAGAGTACAGCTAGCATAGCCCAGTAAAACCCAGAAAATGCTGTTGCGTAGACAATTGGCCAGGCAGCAAAAATTGCCCCACCACCGGTAATAAACCACACTTGATTGCCATCCCAATGGGGTCCAACGGTATTAATGACAACACGACGTTCATTGTCATTTTTCCCTACAAATGGAAGTAGCGTTCCAACACCCATATCATGTCCGTCCATGATGGCAAAACCCACCAGTAACACCCCGACTAAAAGCCACCAGATAATTTTTAATGTTGCGTAATCCATCATCTCAGCCTCCTTTAAGCACGCGCATGGGTTAATTCTGCTTCGCCCTCGTACCTGCCTGTACCTAAACTGGCGGGACCTTGGCGAGCAAATTTAACCATGAGATAGACTTCAACAATGAGCAATAAGGTATAAAAACCCACGAATCCACCAATTGAACCGTATAGGGAAGTGGGGCTCAAAGTTGAAACGGAGAGGTGAGTTGGTAATACACCATAAATAGTCCAAGGTTGACGGCCATATTCAGCTACAAACCAACCAAACTCGCACGCTATCCATGGCATTGGAAACATCAAAAACGCCCATTTTAGTAACCATGGCATTTTTTCACAGCGAGTTTTTAGGCTAGCCCAAAAGGAAATAGCAAAGAGGGAGAGCAACATAAAGCCAATGAACACCATAATTCGAAAACCCCAAAACATAGGTGCCACTTTCGGTACAGTAGAATTAACAGCTTTATCAATTTGCTCTGGAGTAACATGATTAAAGTCATTGGTATATTGTTTTAGTAACAAACCAAAACCCAAATCTTTCTTATGCTCCTCAAAAAGCTGCTTTGCGCTACTGTTTTCAGGATGATTACGTACAATTTCTAACGCTTTCACAGCTTCAATTCCAGATAGCACACGTAAACGATTTTTTTCTTTAATTTCATGTATACCTGGGATTTGTTTACTTACTGAACGTGTACCAATTAAACCCATTAACCAAGGCACTTGAATACTCCAATCATTTTTTTGTAATTTTTCATTGGGTATGGCAACAAGGTTAAAAGGAGCAGGAGCAGGCTCTGTTTCCCACATGGCTTCAATCGCTGCCATTTTTGTTTGCTGAGCCTCACCGACTGTATAACCTGACTCATCGCCTAAAACAATAACAGACAGCGCAGAGGCCAAGCCAAATGCTGCCGCTATTCTAAAACTGCGCTTTGCAAACTCAACATTACGTCCCTTCAACAAATACCATGCTGATATGGCTAACACAAAAGTAGAAGCGGTAACGTAACCTGCGGAAACAGTATGAACAAATTTTGCTTGCGCATCCGGATTGAATAACATTGCAGAAAAATCAGTGAGTTCCATACGCATGGTGGTGTAATTGAACTCTGCCCCTACAGGATTTTGCATCCATCCATTAGCAATCAAAATCCACATGGCTGACAAATTGGTGCCAATTGCCATGAGTAAGGTAACCATGAGATGTTTGGGCTTTGACAGCCTATCCCAAGCAAAGAAAAATAACCCAATAAAGGTTGATTCCAAGAAAAAGGCCATCAATCCTTCAATAGCCAAGGGAGCGCCAAAGACATCGCCCACATAGTGAGAGTAATACGCCCAATTGGTTCCAAACTGAAACTCCATAGTGATACCAGTGGTCACACCCAAAGCAAAATTAATACCAAAGAGCTTTCCCCAAAAGCGGGTCATGTCCTTATAAATCGTTTTACCAGTCATCACATAGACACTTTCCATCACAACCAGTATCCAAACCATACCCAGTGTCAACGGAACAAATAAAAAATGATAAAGGGCTGTGACTGCAAATTGCAAACGCGATAGGTTGACCAGTTCATCGCTTATCATGGTGTACTCCTTGAAGTTGATCTAAATTCTGTAACTGAAAACCAAAACTTTGAGATATTTTTTCGGCATCAACATGAACTTCCTGATTCTTCACAAAAAAATTCCAAATCAAAAATAGTAACAGTACTTTGATCAAAAGTACTATTGCTAATTCCTTACCCAATTTTGGTTTATTATTAAGCATCACTTACTAAGCCTTTCTTTTGAGCTCTTTTTTTAATCTCTGTGCAAGCTGGACTGCCCCACCGCCGTTAAATACGGCTTTATAACCTTGTTGCTTCATAATGCTACAAGCGTGTCCTGATCGACCTCCTGAAAGGCAGCACAAAATAACAGGAGTATCTTTTTGCGGCACGAGTTTTTGTATACCTGCATTAAACTCATCCAGCGGCAAATTAACCGCACCATCCACATGGCCACTCGCAAATTCAGCTTGACTTCTTACGTCAATAATCAATGCGTTAGCAGGGAATTCTGGTGTCTCACCAGCAGAAAATAAATTTGAAAATAATCCCATCATGATTCCTTTATTTTGTGTTTTGAAGACGTTCAATACCAATCCATTTCAATACATGTTTTTCATAGATAGGCTCAGAACTTCCTTGTTTCATTTTGTATATAAAGTATTTTTCAAAAGCAATTTTGGCCCAATGTACCCAGCGTCCCTTCTTGAACCAGTTTACGTTCCTTGGTGGTATTTGAGGTAAGGCAATAAAAGCAGCGCCAGTATCACCCATATCTGCGAGACAAAAAGCATTCCAGGTCCCTTTGCTATCAGGAGTGTGGCCATTTAAATCCGCCCAAATGTTATGCACAATGGCGCTAACCATAGACTCGATCATATACCCTGTTTTAGGCGTTCCTGTTGGCACAGGGGTGACTTCTACCGGTGGGATTGCAACACAAACACCTGCAGAGAAGATATTTTTAAACTTCTTACTTCTTTGATACTCATCCACGATAACCATGCCTCTTGGATTACACAATCCCTCAACGGCAGCAACGGGATCAACACCCTTAAAGGCTGGAAGCATCATACTGAACTTAAAAGGTATCTCATGCTCTTTTTTCACTTGACCTAGATCATCAAGCTCAGTGACAAACATTTTGCCTTCTTCTATTTTAGTAACCTTCGCATTAGTAATCCATTTAATATCGTTGTTACGCATTTCACTTTCTAACATCGATTTTGAATCACCCACGCCACCTAATCCTAAATGACCAATGTAGGGTTCGCTCGTAATGTATGTCATAGGAACTTTATTGCGAATTTTACGACGACGCAGATCCCGATTAACTATAAAGGCAAATTCATAAGCGGGTCCAAAACAAGAGGCACCAGGAAGTGCTCCAATAACAACGGGTCCTGGATTATCAATTAAATTTTGATAATCTTGGTAGGCCTCTTCCGCATGGTCGACAGTACAAATTGAATGTGTAAACTGTTTAGGACCTGCACCTTCAACTTCGTCAAATGCAAGTTTTGGACCTGTCGCAATAATCAAATAATCATAGGTAAGACGACTCCCGTCAGAAAACTCAAGTGCACTTCCCTCTGCATCAATTTTGGAGACGGGTTGAGCGAGAAACTCAATATTTTTCTTAGCTAAATAAGGCCGGATTGGAAATGTAATCTGATCACGACTGCGCCAGCCCACGGCAATCCATGGGTTTGATGGGACAAATTGAAAATAATCCACAGCATTGACGACAGTTATACGGTGGTCTTTACCCAATTTTTCTCTGAGTTCATAGGCTGCAGGCATGCCCCCTGTTCCTGCTCCTAAAACAACGATATGTGCCATTTTATCTCTCCTTATTAAAATGATTGTAGTGTGTTATTAATTGATTTAACCTGCTCAACGGTTAATTGCCCCGACAATGCTGCCAAATTTAATTGATTTAAAATCCACTCTATTCTTGCCTTAATCCAATTTAAATGTGCATTGGCAGCGTCAGTTTCAGCATTAAGAAGATCAAGGGTGGATCGATCACCAACTTTTTTTCCTAATAAAGTTGCCTTACGTCTTGATTCACTGGCTTGCCAGGCGGCTTTTAATGCTTGAACGCGAGTTGAACCGATAGTGAGTCCGAGATAGGCCTGTTTAGCTTGTATACTGATCTCTTGCCTTAATCGATTGGTTTTATCAAGACTTGCATCTGCAAGATGAGCAGCTTCGTCCTCTTTGGCAATTCTCATGCCACCGTTATAGAGAGGAATTGTCAATTGAATTCCCACTGAAGTATTTCGATTCAAATTACTGGCGTTGGGGCCATAATCACCCGATCCGTATACATGCATGTCATTAACTTGTCCCACAAGATCCACTGAGGGACTAGAGAGCATATGAAATTGTTTAACATTCTGACGTGCTGCATTTAATTGATTTTGGGCAATAAGTAACTGAGGATTACCAGACACCACTTGTGTTAACCAGTAATCGAAGGATTTTTGATCAAGAGAGTTATCCACTGCACTAGGTATCATGACCTTTAGCTCTTCAATACTTATACCAGTAGCATCTGACAATATAGATTGTTTAATATCTAAATCGCTTTGTGCCGCTAAAAGTTGGGCTTTAAGTCCATCCAATTTAGCTTCACTTTCGTGTACATCAAGAATGGGGGCATCACCCAATTTGTATCTGGCCTTCGCTTCTCCTTGAACTTTTTCAACAGCCAATAATTGCTCTTGTGTTGTTTTTAATGTTTCAAGTGCCATTGATACATCAAAGTATTTTTTTATAGTACGTAAAATAAAGTCCTGCTGCGCTGCTTGCCACTCAACCTCTGCGATATTAGCCTGAATATCTAGGGTTTTTGATTGAGCAAGACGTTCCCCATTTAACAGTGGTTGACGAATATTAATCGCCCACATGTTATAAGTCCCTTGGTTAATGGATGTATTAAAGTTTGCAATACCAGGTGTACCATTTTGAACAAACTGCGCACCCGTGGTTTGTGTTTGTTGATCCATTCGTCCAGCTCCACCTTGAATACTAATATCTGGACGCCACAGAGCATTGGCTTGATCATGTTTTGTTAGCCCTGCATCATGGGTAGATTGCGCAGCCAGAAACTCTAAATCATGGGTCTGGGCTGCGTTTAATACAGTAATTAGATCTGCTGCATTAACACTTTGACCCATACCTAACATCAATAAAGAGGCAGTAAAGGCAAGCCTAGCCCATAATGATTTCATTAGCATTCCTCAGGTAAACCAAATAACTTACGTAATATGTTATTCATCAAACACCAACGAGTAATACCACTTTGTAATAAGTTAAGCCCAACAAAGGCAGTAAATGCTAACCACCACTGGCTTACAAAAAGCGGGCTTCCTTGAGTGCCTAGAGCCAGCGAAAGTAAAATAAATGTTCCAGCAATAATTCGAACTAGTCGCCATGAAGTCATAGTGATGTCTCCTTTTTAGTGAAAGATGAGTCATTAATTTTTTTGTAGTAGGCCGCATAATAGAGCGTTGGAATCACGACCAAAGTCAGTAACGTTGAAACAAAAATACCAAAAATAAGAGAGATAGCGAGGCCATTAAAAATTGGATCATCAAGTATAAAAAACGCGCCTAACATTGCAGCTAATCCCGTCAGTAAAATAGGTTGTGCCCGTGTTACAGCAGAATGAATGATCGCTTCCTTAAAAGGGATACCTTCTCTAACTTGTAAATTTATAAAATCGACCAATAAAATTGAATTTCTAACAATGATCCCGGCTAAGGCAATCATGCCAATCATACTGGTTGCAGTATATTGCGCTCCTAATAGCGCATGGCCTGGCATTACGCCAATTATGGTTAAGGGTATAGGCGCCATAATAATGAGCGGTGTTAAATAAGAGCCAAACTGAGCAACAACGAGTAAATAAATAAGTATGAGGCCCACAGCGTAAGCAGCGCCCATGTCCCTGAAGGTTTCATAGGTCACTTGCCACTCACCATCCCATTTCATTGCAAAATGACGGTACGGATCCGAAGGTTGACGAACAAAGTAATCAACCAACTTTTCTCCATTGGGTGTTTTTATCTCATGTATTCTGGAACGCATTTGAAACATTCCATATAATGGACTATCAAGCGCTCCTGCCATATCTCCCACAACGTAATTTACTGGTAGTAAATCTTTATGAAAAATAGGTTGCTCTCTTTGTGCTTCAGTAATGGTGACTAGCTCACTTAATGGAATGAATTGTCCTTGACTACCTTGAACACTAAAATGTAACAAAGAGGCCAAGTCGCCCTGCTCCTCTGCCGCCATTTGAATCCAGGCAGCAGCTGGGTATTTACGTTGATCATGAAGCCAAGTTGCTGCATGCCCACTTAAGGCTGTTTGAAGGGTCAATACGATCTCTTGTTGACTGACGCCATACATCGCCGCTTTCCGACGGTCAACTTGTATTAACTTTCTAGGTGCCTGTGCAATGCTACTGTCATCCACATCCACCACATTAGGCGTAAGACTAAACACGTTCCTAATTTCTTTTGCTACTTTCAGTCTTCCTTCATCAGTTGGACCATAAACCTCAGCCACAATAGGTGAGAGTACAGGGGGTCCAGGGGGTACTTCTACAACTTTAATATTGGCGTTATATAAACGACCAATTTTCTGTAGTTGTGGTCTGATTCTGGTTGCAATTGCATGACTTTTCTCATCACGATGATGTTTATCCACCAAATTAACCTGTATGTCACCTTGGTTACTGTCACTTCTTAAATAATATTGCCGTACAAGACCATTAAAGTTAATGGGTGACGCTGTACCCACGTAAGCCTGATAATTGACTACCTCAGGCACTTTAGCCAAATAAGCCCCCAGCTCATGCATCACTGCAGCAGTCTCTTCGAGCGTTGTTCCAGCAGGCATATCTACCATGACCTGAAACTCTGATTTATTATCAAAGGGAAGCATTTTAAGAAGGACTAGTCCCGTCGCTGGCAATACCAGCGAAAAAATAATCAGTAGACCAATGATGCCACCTAATTTACGGCGATTTTTCACCCCCTTTTGGTCATCTAACAATGGAGTAAAAATTCTCAAAAACCAAGGGTGCAGTTGACCACTTAGTCCGCCACCATGACTGTTTTGATGACTAGGCTTGAGCCACAGACGAGATAACCAAGGGGTCACTATAAAAGCGATAGCGAGGGACAAAAGCATGCCCATACTGGCATTAATGGGAATTGGGCTCATATATGGACCCATTAAACCTGTCACAAAAGCCATTGGTAGTAAAGCGGCAATCACAGTCAAGGTAGCAAGAATGGTTGGTCCACCTACCTCATCAACGGCTCCTGGAATCAGCTCTAATAATGTTTTATTAGGATGATGTAACTGATGTCGATGAATATTCTCAACCACCACAATGGCATCATCGACCAATATACCTATCGAAAAAATCAAGGCAAAGAGGGAAACGCGATTAAGCGTAAACCCCCAAGCCCACGAAGCAAAGAGAGTCACAGTCAAGGTTAAAATTACAGCACTGCCAACAATGAGAGCTTCACGGCGACCCAATGCAAAAAACACCAATGCCACCACTGATGTCGTGGCAAAAAGAAGTTTTTCTATGAGTTTTTTTGCTTTATCGTCAGCTGTTGCACCATAATTTCTGGTTTCAGCAACAATCACATTGGCAGGAATAACCGTATTTTTAAGGTTGTTCACTCTTGCCATAACAGCATCTGCAACATCTATCGCGTTTTCACCAGGTTTTTTTGTTACCGAAACGGTGACTGCAGGATACTCTTCTGAATGAGTAGTGTTGTGAGCGCCAAACCACACATAGCGTTGTGCAATCGGAGGCTCATTGGTAATGTCTGCCACTTCACCAAGATAAATGGGACGACCATTATGCACACCAACGATTAATTGAGAGACATCCTGAGCATTAGATAAAAAGTTATTTGTTTCTAATTGAATCGACTGATTATGTGTTAACAATTGACCAAGGGGTGCTCCCACATTAGCGGACTGAAGAGCCTTTTGTAGTGCATTAATCGTTAACCCGGCACTATTTAGTAGCTCTGCATTGACTTTAATATTCACAACCCGTCCGGGTCCACCAATGGTTTTAACTTCTCTGGTTCCTGGAACACGTTTAATGTCTGCTTCAATACTGTGCGCAACACGCTCTAAGTCATAACTTCCAACGTGGGAATCTTTACTGTACAAAGTTAAACCTACGATGGGAACATCATCAATTCCCTTAGGTTTGATAATGGGGGGCAATACACCGAGCCCGGGAGGTAACCAATCTGCATTGGCATTAACAACATCATAGAGTCTTACTAACGCCTCTATTCTTGGTACGCCCACCTTATACTGAACAGTAATAATTGACATACCGGGGCGAGAAATAGAATAGACATGTTCAATACCTTGAATTTGAGAGAGGACCTGTTCAGCAGGAATTGACACCATCTGCTCAACATCCTTGGCCGAAGCTCCAGGGAAAGGAATTAGAACGTTAGCCATGGTGACATTGATTTGTGGTTCCTCTTCACGTGGCGTCACAATTAGAGCAAAGATACCCAGTAATAAGGCCACTAAAGCGAGCAAAGGGGTAATTTGGGCGCTCTGAAAGTAGCGTGCAATTCGACCAGAAACACCAAGAGGTTTATTCATTAGCTTATCCCTTACTTCGCCTGGCCAAACGATATATTTTGGGCATTGTCTACCAACCCTTTTGTGGAACTTAAACCAGAGATAACCTCCACTTGATCACCCCATTGTCGACCTAGTCTTACTTGCCTTAAAAGAGGTTCACCCTGTTCATTTTTTACATAAACTGCTGTTAATTCACCGCGCTCAACGACCGCCGTGAGTGGAATCAGGATTTTGTTAGGCATTGATAATGAGGTGGGTAACCAAACACGGGTAAATAATCCTGGTTTAATTTGAGGGTTATTAACTGCTTGAATATTTATTCTTAACAGCACAGTGTGAGATTGGCTATCAACTGTTGGAAAGACTTGGATTGATTGCGCCTTAAGCTCTTGTCCCGCAGCTAATAGTGAAGGAATATCGATTTTAATTTGATTTAAAGATATGTCAGGTTTTACTGCGCCAGCTGGAACGGCTGCGCTGATTCTCAGATGCTGTGGGTCATAAAGTGTTACCAGGACTCTACCTGGCATTGCCATATCACCCTCGTTAATGGGTACCTCCGCCACGATCCCATCGAAGGGAGCTTTAATGACGTAGAAATTAGCTTGCGCTCTTGCAGCATTGGCCATAGACAAAGTGGCTTTGGCTCTCGCCTTTGCCGCCTCTAGTTTACTTTGCGCACGCTCAAAGGCTGCTTGGCTAATATAATCCTCTTTAAATAGCGCTTCTTGTCTTTGGTATTCTTTCTCTGCCAAGGATAAATCAGCATTAGCTGAAGCGATTTGTGCTTCACTGGCAAGCGCTTGCGGTTGAGCCGAACTGGCATCGATATTTAGTAGTATTTCTCCAGCTTTTACCTTCTGTCCTGCAATCACGCTGACACGGGTGACGCGTCCTGCAACTTGCGCAGCCATTTCGGCATGATGAGTCGCTTCAAGTTGGGCATCAAAGGGGTTAAGAGAAGAATCTTGAAGTGGCGACAATGATGAATCAGCAAAACCAGCACAAGAGAAAAGCAAACAGCTCATGACAATTAACTCTCGCATTTTTTTACTTTTATGCATCAAAGGCTCCCAAAACAATTTATTAAATTATATTATATAAATTTATATTATTTACATTTATAAAATATTTATTGCTATACTGTCAACACAAATAATCATTATTCAAATTCTTCTTTAAGGTTAAAACTGAGAATATGGAAAAAATCGATTTTGGACAGATGTATGAAGCTGCTGGCAGAGCTGCGCAACTTCTCAAAGTATTATCTAACACAGACCGTTTGGTTTTATTGTGCAAAATTGCTGAGGGTGAATGCAGTGTTGGGGAGTTAGAAAGCACTCTTGACATAAAACAACCCACCCTGTCCCAACAATTAAGCGTGCTTCGCGAGGAAGGTTTGGTGAAGACACGCCGTGAAGGTAAGTTCATTTATTACTCCATTTCCAGTAATGAATCCCTTGCCATAATGCAAACACTTCAAGAGCAGTTTTGTAATACGACTAACCCCGTATGTTCTTCTAATTAATGGAGAGCCTTCTTCTCATAGCAAGCCTTGGGGGCGCCACTGGACTTATATTAGGCCTTACCGGTGCAGGTGGCGGGATAATTGCGACCCCACTACTCGTCTTATTCTTAAACCAAAGCGTAGTCAGTGCAGCACCGCTTTCTCTAATTGGCGTTGCAGCAGCGTCGTGGATTGGGATGATCATAGGCCTAAGGCAAGGAATCGTCCGTTATCGTGCTGCCTTTCTTTTAACCGCCATTGCACTGCTGGTCACTCCACTTGGCATTGCAACTGCTCAACTCATCCCAAAACTTTTTCTAAAAATTCTTTTTATTTTGTTATTACTTTACCAAGCCTATCGTTACGCTATTATTAAAGCTGTTCAACTGGATAAAGAATTTCCCTGCCAAATAGATGACGAAACCGGTCGCTTTATTTGGAATCTCAAATGCCTGTTAACCTTAAGTAAACTCGGAATTATGCTTGGCTTTGCTTCAGGTTTATTAGGCGTAGGAGGAGGATTTGTACTGGTTCCTGCCTTAAAAAAACATACACCTCTGAATATCCATTCCGTGACATCCACTTCACTGATGGTACTTGCTATGGTTTCAACAGGAAGTGTTTTACAATGGAGTTTGGTAGGTAATTTTAATAGTCACCTTGCCATACCTTTTTTACTGGGTGCTTTACTATCAATGACAATAGGACGACTTATCGCACCTAAAATAAACGAACTGGTTTTAAGGCGTTTATTTAGTGCAATTTGTCTATTGAGTGCTGTGAGTTTATTTGTTCAATTAATTCTTCAACATGGATAATCCAGTTAACAGCAAAAAACTTCTTTTAAGTAAATGGACTTCTTTAACTCCCCAAAATAAAGAAAAGCATCATATGGTGGTTAAGGTCACCTATGATGACAATAATCCCCAATTACTTCAATCGGTTACGATGGAAGCTGTTTACAATCAACGTCAGTGGACAATGGATTGGCAAGAGCTAAAAAACAGTAATCTTTGGCGCCCGGGATGGAAGTGATGAATAAAGAACTGATTAAATCTCTTTTAGAAAAGGCTTTTCAACAGAGTACAAAAACTCCCTCTTTGTGGCAGCTACCGAAAACGCTACAGATTAAAAATCAATTGGAAGCGGCAAAGAGTGTCCAGGAGGTCGTCTCACTACTAGAACATAACAGTACCTTTTTACAAGAGGCTTTGGGACTAAATCACGCGCTTTTTACTGAAACAGTTAATCGTATTAAAGGCACCAACGAGTCAACCACCGGGAACTAATTACCCCTATTCCTATTCTACTAAGTAATTCATTTTATTAAGAAATCAATCATGTGGGACGAGTTAATTCGGCAAACCGTCAGAGGTACGATCAAATCCCCATCAAAGGTTAAAGACTTTCTTGTTCCCACAGGGGATCCTGGTTTATTTGGACCAGATAGTGTCATTTGGCAGGTTCATGCGGATTTTATTGTAATGATGATCGGTGGAATTAGTTCACTAATTATGCAAGCGCTCCATCCACAGGCTATGGCAGGTGTATGGGATCATTCCTCCTTTAGAGAGGATTTGCAAGGTCGTCTTGGACGAACTGCTCAGTTTATTGCTGCAACCACTTATGGTCCAACTGAAATGGCTTTATCATCCATTGAGCGTGTAAAACAAATACACAGTAAGGTAAGTGGAGTGGACGATCAAAATATACCCTATCGGGCAGATGATCCTCACCTTCTCAAGTGGGTGCACATTACTGAAAGTTTGTGTTTTCTGAATAGCCATATTCGCTACCGCGATGAGGCTATGCCCATTCATGAACAAAACCAATATTTTAGTGAAATTGCTCGAATCGGAGAGTTATTAGGCGGAGTAGATTTACCAAAAGACCGTAAATCGACTTTAACCAGTATTGACGAATATCGTAATGAGCTGAGAATGACGCCACGAGTTGATATCGTGATAAATTTACTCAATCATTTTCCAACTAATTTTCTAGGAAAGCCTTTACTTAATGTGATCGTAAAAGCTGGCTTTTATAATCTCCCAAACTGGGTATTCCCAATTCTCAATATGCCTGTTCCAACTACGCTGAATAAAAAAATAATCGATACAACCGTTCAATTATTGGCAAAACCTGTTCGTTACGCGTTGAGGGACGGTATCGCCGCACATTCTTACAGGCGCCTTGGTATGGAAGCGCCCTGGATGGAAAAACCCACTACTTTGTCTCAACAAGTGAGATGATTACCATGAAACACTTTAGAAAAGAACTGTGGTTTAACACAAAAGACAGAGTTGAGTTTATTAACATCACTCCTCAAGTTGAAACATGCATCAAAGAAAGTCACATCAATGAAGGTATCGTGTTGGTCAATGCCATGCATATCTCGGCATCTGTATTTATCAATGACGACGAAGCCGGTCTTCATCATGATTTTAAACACTTTCTTGAACGCCTGGTCCCTTATGCACCCACAAGTCAATATAGGCATAATGATACCGGGGAAGATAATGCAGATGCCCATATTAGACGGCAGATAATGGGGCGTGAGGTAACAGTGGCTATTACTAAGGGTCAATTAGATCTTGGGCCTTGGGAACAACTATTTTATGGTGAGTTTGATGGTCAACGAAAGAAGAGAGTTCTAGTAAAAATCATTGGTGAATAATTTACAGGAGACTAACATGAAATTTTTTTTAATATCAATAACAGCTGTAATAGCACTTGCTTTTCTTTTTTCAAGAACAGCATCCGCCAGTGAAATGCCTGCAGTGGGTCAATTGGCACCTGACTTCAAAGTAATTGATCAACATAATCAATTGCAGAGCCTCGCGAATTACCGAGGTAAATGGGTTGTCTTATATTTTTATCCAAAGGACGAAACGCCGGGATGCACAACAGAAGCCTGTGCTTATCGTGACGACTTTAATCAAGTCAAAAAATTAGGTGGAGAAATACTTGGAGTAAGTATTGATGATGCTTCCAGTCATGCAGAGTTTGCTGCCAACCACCATTTACCCTTCCCTCTGCTGGCTGATAAAGACGGGAGTGTTTCACGCTCCTATGGTTCAGAAAGGAGCGTATTGGGTTATAAAATCGCCAAACGAAATACGTTTATTATTGATCCTAACGGAAAAATAGCAAAGGTTTATGAAAGTGTTGATGCCGGAGAGAACCCTAAAGAAGTCATTGCAGACCTTAAACTAATGGTAACCAAACAGTAAATACAATGACCCGTTTTTGGCAAAATAATATTATATGTATTGATCTTGAAACCACAGGAGCCAATCCTCTCAAAGACAGAATTACTGAAATTGGTATTGTGGAGATCTTGCCAGACGGGTCAACCCAGGAATGGCAAACACTGATTAATCCTGAAACATCTATACCTCCCTTCATAAGCCAGCTAACTGGAATTACCAATGATATGGTACAAGGTGCAACCTTATTCTCAGAAATTGCTAAGGAGTTATTAGAGATACTCAAAGATAAGTTTTTTGTTGCCCATAATGTCCGTTTTGATTATGCGTTTATAAAACAAGAATTTTTAAAATGCGGTATTACCTTTAAAGAAAACACATTGTGTACTGTCCGACTATCAAGACAACTTTACCCCGGACAGATCAAACATAACTTAGATACCCTAATTCAACGATTAGGTATCACTGTGACCGATAGACATCGTGCCTTAACGGACGCTAGGGTTGTCGCAGAATTTTTGTCTCATGTAAGGGATACCTTTACAGAGGAAGTCTACAATGAGGCCATTCAAAAAATAACAAAAAAACCTGCTCTTCCTCCCGGTATAGAGGAGGAGGACATTGATCAACTCCCAGACACAACTGGAGTTTATCTTTTCTATGGAGAAAACAACCTTCCTTTATATATTGGAAAAAGTGTCAATCTTAAAGAACGGGTTATTTCTCATTTTAATGCTGATCACAAACACCACAAAGAATTACGTTTATCTCAACAGGTTAAATCAATTACTTTTCGTGAAACCTGCGGCGAATTGGGTGCGCTACTTCTTGAAGCTAAACTGATTAAAGAGTTAAAGCCTATCCATAATCATCGATTAAGACGTCAACAACAATTATGCACCTGGCAATGGAATACTAATAATCACCACAATACGTTAGAGCTTAAAAATATTGATGAAATAAACTTTTTAGATGCAGATGTGTATTTTGGAGTTTTTCAAACCCGAAAAAAAGCAACAGATACTCTTCGTGCAATAGCAGACGCACACGGTCTGTGCCTTGGTCTTTTGGGTATTGAATCTTTCACAAAAGGGAAACCCTGCTTTCGTGCACAAATTCATAAGTGTCATGGAGCCTGTTACGGCAAAGAGGAGTTGACTCATCATCAGTTAAAAACCTTGATGGCACTTGAAAAGATTAAACTGAAAAATTGGAAATGGAAAGGTCCCATTGCCATAAAAGAAACTTACAAAGAACGTTGTAACTTTCATCTCATCTATCAGTGGGCCTATTTGGGAACCTATGCTTCCTATCAGGAAGTGTTAGAGGCCATGACTTCTAGCCAAGATGCAATCTTTGACTATGATATTTACAAAATTTTAATCAAATTTATTTTTAAATCAGTAGAAATCATTGTATTACCAGATAGAAAATCTACTCAGTATCAAATAGAAGATCATTCAAGCGATCTTGTGACAGATTAATCACTTTTTCCTTCTCTTCATCACTTAAGTTAATCCAATCTGTAATCTCTTGTAGAGTTCTTCCACAACCCAGACAAACTCCTGTTACGGAGTCTGTCTGGCATATGTTAATACAAGGTGAAGCTATTGATTGACTACTCATTATTGGTCGTACCTTACGCCAAAAAAGACATTAGAACCCGGTGTGTTGTACCCATACTGAAGCTGATAAGGCATGTTTGTTACGTTATCCCAACGACCAAACAATGACCAGCTCTTATTAAGTTGATATGAACTATTTAGACTTAAAAGTTGATAACCACCAAGCGGCTTAGTGTAACCAGTGGAAGTTTCTGTTGCGTAACGGCGAGATGCGGCCAATAGATTTATCCCTACAAGTAATTTATTTAAACGATAGTCCACTCCCATATTTCCAACCTCTTGGGCTCTTAAAGGCAACTGTAGGTCCGTACTTTGGTCAGTTGAATGTAAAACATCAAAAGAGCCTCTAAAGGTAAATGAATTCCATATATATTGCCCTTTTGTGGATAATCCATTAATAGTTACGCTTGCGATATTTGCAGGTATCCCATTTTGATAAATTAAATAATTAAGGTTTGATGGGTAAATTGTCTGTATTAAGTTATTAATTTTAGTTTGGTACAGTGTTACCCCTAAAAGATAATTTTTTTTCTTGTAATCCAAACCCAATTCAGCGGTTTTTGAAAACTCAGGGGCTAAGTTTAGCATTCCATAATTAGGGAAATATAACTCGTCTAAGGTGGGTTCACTAAAAGCGCTGCCATAACTTGCATGTGCTTTTAGTTCCTTAGATATGTTATAGCCATATAAAACACTACCCGTTAATTTTGCACCATAGCCTGAGTAACCGTCCGCTCTAGATGCAAGATCAAGAGAGCTTTTATCAAATTGCATATGATAGATTAAAGCCAGTGAATCAATACTTCTAGATATATTTTGAGTACAGTTAACCCCAGCCGTACAATAATCATATGTTGGACTATAATCCGCGTTTAAATATTGAACTCGGTGTTCTAGATTCAATGACAACCTATCTTTTCCAATGTTAAAAGCGTTATTCCATTGATAATCATACTGTGGTGTTAATACTTGATCATTAGAGATACTATTCACTTGCTTACTATAATTAGAGCTTACTGAGAGCTGAACATTACTTTCCCAAAATTGATTAATTTGATTTTTTGAAAATAATGAAAAAGAAGTTAAATTATTATAATTAGAATCAATTTCAGGATTCGATACCCCGGTAATCGGTCCTACGTTGTATGGAAACTGATAAACATCACGAGTACTAATTAAATGAATACCAAAACTTTGATTAGTTGCCCATGATTGCTCTAAATTCAAATTTGCACCATAGCGCTGATAACCGGTTGCTGTTTGTGGATAGGGATTGAGAGCCCCAAACTGAACAAAATTAGATGGATTATTAGTAGCAACTGTATTAAAGCCGGATGATTTCTCCTCTGAAACTCCAAAAGAATATTTAGTAGTGTTAACGCCATTGACAGAACCTGCAAGTGAAGCACTCGTCATATAAGTTCCGTAACTACCGTATCCTGCCATAGCGCTAACTTTTGGAGCGCCATTGCCCTGTTTTGTAAATACCTGCACAACGCCACCTATGGCGTCAGATCCGTAATATATGGCTTCAGGTCCGTACACCACCTCAATATGGTCAATCATGGTTAAAGGAATTGCATTCCAAATACCGCCTCCGGTTGAGGTTAATTCAACTCTGACCCCATCAACCAGTAAAAGTGTATGGTTACCGTTTGTGCCACGAGTGAATACTGTAGCCAAATTCCCTGAGTCCCCAGATGTGGCTACTTGAATACCCGCTTGCTGTTGTAATAACTCTGCAAGACTCTGCTGTCCTGCCGCACGAATCTGTTCGTTACTAATATAAACATGGTCTTGAATAACCTGTGAACTCGGGGTAGGAATCAAATCAGCTGTAACAATGACAGGATCGATTTGAATGGAGTTACTGATATCTTGAGAACTGGCAAATACTGGTAACTGTGTTAAACATAAAGCGCATAGTGTTATGACTTTATTAACCCTTACAAACTTGAAACCATTTAAATGAAACATAATTCATCCCTAAATTAATGATCGCACCCACGCAACCTTATTTTGAAATGAGTAAATGGAGAAAAAGAGAATTCGTTAGATAATGAGAAGACAATAAGGACAAGGCTTACCCAGTATCAGCGAAGATCCCCGTCCGCATTACTCTACGTATCTAATGGCCGATATCCGGGCTAGTGAACTTAAAAGCTTTGCCTTCCCATGAAAATCACAGTGGCATCAAGCTCGTAGTAAGAAAAATCTTACATTCACTTACCGTTGCGGGGGCAGCACACGTTTGGTTAGTGTTTCCCGTTTAACTTGTAACTAAACAAGCACCATAAGAGTTGCATATGATACCAAAAATATAAGGAAAAAAATTAACTTTTTATTCAACTAAAGATTTAAAAAAGTCATTACAATCAGAATATTATTATTAAGAGTATCTAATGTGGACATTCAAACAGCCCTTGCCGTCATAAATGAAAATCCAGATTATCGTGTCTTAACACGACTAAAAATTGATGATCATCATCTTTTTGAAGTAAGTCCAGCAGAGGAACCCTTGGGCCGTTTGGCAGTTATTGATACAGAAACAACGGGGTTAAAAGTCGACGACGGAGACCGAATTATCGATTTATCTATAGCAATCTGTGAGTATGGTAAAAACACTGGTCATTTGTACCGTGTCATCAATCGATACGATAGCCTAGAGGATCCTGAATTCCCAATTCCCCCAGAAGTGACTAAATTAACGGGAATTACTGATGAAATGGTAAAAGGCAAAAAAATAGATGAATCAAGTATTGATAAAGTACTTGAAGGCGTTAGTTTAATTATTTGCCATAACGCAAGTTTTGATAGAGCTTTTTTAGAGGCTCGTTACCCACTATTTAGCCAAATGCATTTTGGATGCTCTTTAAACGAGGTCCCCTGGGATCTGTGGGCAACAAAAAGTAATAAACTGGATTATCTGGGATTTCGCTTTAATCTATTTCATGATGCTCATCGTGCACGAGCTGATGTAGATATGTTAATGATGTTACTCAGCCAACATACACCTGATAATAAAGATACCGCTCTATCTCTACTATTAACCTCTGCCAGAAAAAAATTATGGCATATTCAAGCAATCGATCTCCCCTTCGATAACAAGCATCTTGCTAAAGCACGAGGCTACAAGTGGTTCGAGGGCTCTAGTCAGGTTAGAAAGTCTTGGTATATACAAACGGAATACTTAGACGATGAGTTGGCGTTTTTAAAGGAAGTGGGTTGTAGAAATCCACTATTCACTCCACTAACAGCGAAAGAGAGATATAAGCCCTTAAAAGGAATTTTGGAACGGTTGGTTAATCAATAAAAAAAGGATGTTAAAAAACATCCTTTTTGTCGTAAGAGGATTTTGATTATTGTTGGTTAACAATCATATTTGAGGTTGTATGTGGATGAATCAAATCCAAAGAAGCTGCTTTAGCGTTATTGTTTAACATATAAACTGAAAAGATAACGACTAAAATAACAAACAGCGTAATGATATATTTCATATATTTTTCTCCCCAAATTTAATTATAAAAAAAACAACATAACATATTTTACACTAATCTTTTAAAAAAAAGCACTTGAAAATATTGCATATGAAACAAGATTGGCTGACTATTTTTTGTTACTTTTAATTCATAGTAAGTCAAAAAATTATGAAATGTAACTTATTTAGTAGGACTCAACCAAATTGTAATTTTTTATCTTTTCTAAGCCAAGTGAGGTGATTTTTTTGACTATCTATTCACTGATTCAAATTAAATCGTTTAGATAAGTCAACAAAGTTTTTTATATAAT